>JBGXXU010000001.1:0-7550 GCA_041814865.1 Phocaeicola sp.
AACTATCTATATATTGCCAAGTTGATAACAACATGTTGTCAAGTCGATAGCATCATGTTGCTATCGCGATAAGAACATGTTGCTATCGCGATGACAACAGCGTCAAAGAATGTTAACATCATAATCGCATCGAGAAGCCGTCGTAGAGCTGTTTTTTCTTCGCCAAGAATGCGTGATTTCGGAGTTTGTTCCGATGCTTTTCCGGCATCTTCTCCATCTCATAACTTCGAACCCCAAAAACCGTAACTCAAAAAAAAGTGTTCCATTTTTCCTATTCCCCGAAAACGGCAAGAGCGTTTCCGCATCGTACGGAAACGCTCTTGCATCATGTCATACATCAGTCGTAAAGCAACTCTCGACCGACAATTTCGTGCGATATATCTCCTAATTGTGTACCAATGTTCCGATAGGTTCACCCGTGAGTACCTTTTTCAGATTGCCCACCGTATCCATATCAAAGACGATGATAGGCAGATTGTTTTCCTTGCACATACATGTCGCCGTCAAGTCCATGACTTTCAATCCACGCTTCAACACCTCGTCGTAAGTGATGGTATCAAACTTCGTGGCAGCAGGGTCTTTCTCCGGGTCTGCCGTATAAATGCCATCCACACGCGTACCCTTCAGCATCACATCGGCTTCCACCTCTATTCCGCGCAACGAAGAACCGGTATCCGTCGTGAAAAAAGGATTTCCCGTACCGGCAGAACAAATCACCACTTCGCCCTGTTCCATCGCTTCGATGGCTTTCCACTTGGTGTACAGTTCGCCTATGGGTTCCATCCTGATAGCGGTGAGCACTCGCGCTTTCACACCTTCGGCTACCAGCGCAGACGACAAGCCGAGACTGTTGATGACAGTGGCAAGCATACCCATCTGGTCTCCTTTCACACGGTCGAACCCTTTTCCGGCTCCCGTCAATCCGCGAAAGATATTGCCTCCACCTATCACGATGGCTATCTGTATCCCCAAATCGTGTATTTCCTTGATTTGGCGAGCATACTCTGTCAGACGTTTTTCGTCGATACCATACTTTTGTTCGCCCATCAGGCTTTCACCGCTCAACTTGAGCAAAATGCGTTTATACTTTCCCATTTCTTTGATTTTAATTTTAATGACGCAAAGTTACGACACAAATTCTCACCGCCAAAACACCGCACAAAAACCTGCGTTCCCGACTATCAAGTGCGCCGCCTTTATCGACTTTATCTATATTAAATCTAAATAGCTTGCAGGAAACCGAACGAACACATAACTTTGTCTGCACTAAAAGAATAGTTTACTCCGAACAGATGAGACTCTCCGAACTGAAAACCGGCGAAAAAGGCGTTATCACCAAAGTATTGGGCTACGGTGCCTTTCGTCGCCGCATCATAGAAATGGGATTTATCAAAGGCAAGACTGTGGAAGTCTTGCTCAACGCACCATTGAAAGACCCTATCAAATATCGCTTGATGGGCTACGAAATATCACTCCGCAGAAGCGAAGCGGATATGGTGGAAATAGCACGCGAAGCCGAAGTCGCACAGCACGACCGCCAACAGATATGGCATGGTGCCATCAACGAAATAACACCCGTGAACGGGACCTTGCGCAAGGAAATAGAAAATCGCAAACACACCACCATCAACGTGGCACTCGTAGGCAACCCGAATTGCGGAAAAACATCGCTTTTCAACGTATCTTCCGGCGCACACGAACACGTAGGCAATTACAGCGGAGTGACGGTGGATGCCAAAGTCGGTCATTTCGAATTTCAAGGTTATCGGTTTCGTCTGGTGGATTTGCCGGGAACTTACTCTTTGTCTGCCTTCAGCCCCGAAGAATTGTATGTACGAAAGTACATCATAGAAGAAACACCCGATGTTATCATCAACGTGGTAGATGCCGGCAATATAGAACGAAACCTTTACCTCACCACGCAACTCATAGACATGGACGTACGCATGGTGATGGCACTCAACATGTACGACGCCCTCGAAGCCAGCGGGAACGAACTCGATGTGACACAATTAAGCCATCTGCTCGGCATGCCGATTATTCCTACCGTGAGCAGAACGGGAAAAGGAGTAGACCAACTCTTCCATACCATCATCAGTCTGTACGAAGGTGCCGACTTCATGGGACAGAAAGAAGCTATCAAGGCAGAAGCGATGCGCGCTTTCAGAGAATGGCACGATGCTTATGTTCCCGACCACGCGTACGAACAGACACACGCACACGAAGACTATTTCAAAGAAGGCAGCTTCATACGCAGCATACAGATTCATCACGGAGGCGATTTGGAGAAAAGCATCGAGCAGTTGCAAACACTCATCGAACAGTCGCCCGATGTGCAACACCGTTATTCCACACGCTTTCTTGCCATCAAACTCTTGGAACAAGACAAAGACATAGAGCAACGAGCCATCCTCCCCTTGCCCAATGCAAAGGAAATACTTGCTTTGCGCGACAAATTGGCAACACACATTCAGGAACTCTTGGGCGAAGACAGCGAACAAGCCATCACCGATGCCAAATACGGTTTCATCGCCGGCGCACTGCGAGAAACTTATATCGACCATCACAAAGACACCAATGTGCTGACAAAAGGCGTGGATACCATCGTGACGCATCGTTGGTTGGGATTTCCCATTTTCTTCGTCTTCTTGTATCTCATGTTCGAAGTCACCTTCGTTTTGGGCGAATATCCCATGCAAGCCATCGAATGGAGTGTAGGTCTTTTAGGCGAATGGGTACAAAGCAATATGGCAGAAGGTGCGCTGAAAGACCTGATTGTCGACGGAGTGATAGGCGGAGTGGGCGGTGTCATTGTTTTCTTGCCCAATATCCTCCTGCTGTATTTCTTCATCTCGCTGATGGAAGACTCCGGTTATATGGCACGTGCGGCTTTCATCATGGACAAGGTGATGCACAAAATGGGATTGCACGGCAAGTCGTTCATTCCGCTCATCATGGGTTTCGGTTGCAATGTTCCTGCCATCATGGCATCGCGTATCATAGAAAGCCGTAAAGCACGACTGGTCACTATGTTGGTCAATCCGCTGATGTCTTGCAGTGCCAGACTTCCTATTTATCTCGTGATGATAGGTGCATTCTTCCCCGAAAACGGCAGTCTCGTACTGTTGTCTATTTATGGTACGGGCATACTTTTGGCAGTGCTGATGGCACGCATCTTCAGCAAATTCCTCGTAAAAGGAGAAGATACGCCTTTCGTAATGGAATTACCACCCTACCGTATGCCCACACCGAAATCTATCTTCCGCCATACGTGGGAAAAAGGCAAACAATACCTGCAAAAGATGGGAGGTGTCATCCTGATAGCATCCATTATCGTGTGGTTCCTGAGTTATTTCCCACGCAGCGAACAATACGAGACACAAGCACAGCAACAAGAGAACTCTTATATCGGACAGCTGGGCAAAGCCATACAGCCTGCAATGGCTCCTTTGGGATACGATTGGAAGATGAGCGTAGGTATATTGTCGGGGTTGGGGGCGAAAGAAATCGTGGTAAGCACGCTGGGCGTACTTTACACCGACGAATCCAACGAAGAAGAAGTAAACCTTTCGGGTAAAATACCTGCCACTCCTCTGCAAGCATACGGCTACATGATATTCGTATTGATATACTTCCCTTGTATTGCGACACTCGTTGCCATCAGAAGAGAGTCGGGCAGTTGGAAGTGGGCGGCTTTTTCGGCAATTTACAGTACGGCTTTGGCTTGGTTCATGGCTTTCCTCATTTACCAAGTCGGTTCATTGATTATCTGATAACACAAAAGAACAATGGATATACAACTTATATTGGTTTACATCATCATGGCGATAGCTGTGGGATATGTAGTGCGAAGCATCATACGCACTATACGTCGCAAGCCGGACGATTGTGACACCGGATGTTGCAGCGGTTGCAACGGTTGTCCGTCCGCTCATTCCTCGACAAAAGAAACGAAACAGAAATAACAACGAGACAGACACTCCGTCTGCCACCACAAAAAAAGCGAGTTCCAAAGGTGTCACCCTATCGAACTCGCTTTGCAGAAACAACTATTTAATCTAAACCCAATCAGAGTTTCATCGTGACTTTAGCAGTGTAGATACGTCCGGGGTCGCCAAACAGCGCAATGGTTTCTGCCATCACACCGCGAGAAGGTGCCACGCGTTCGTCGAACACGGTGCGCCCGTTCAAGACAACTTTGACTGCCTGCGCAAAGTCTATATCATCTATATATAAGCCCAAACTTCCCGTAACGGAACCCGACAAAGCTCTTGTACGAATATCGTACGTATTACCCGTGCGAACAACTTCCAAGCCCAATTGTGCTTTGTGATTGTCGGCTTTCAACTGACGGAAGTCCATGTTGTACACACCGAAAGAGAACATTCCGAATGCCGGGTTTGCATCGGCGGCTATGTTGTGATACACATAAGTCACATGTTGGGGATTTGTACGGCGAGTATGTTTGATGAGCCAAGGCGTCATATCATGATAATCCACACCGTGTCCCTTGCCTTTTTCTACCACAACTTCGTGTACGAAATCCTGCGGATTTTCCTGGCGCAACCGTGCTAAACGTTCTTGCCACTGATAAGCATAATAGTTGCGTCCGTAAGTAGAATCGTCCTCGCCCACTTTCAAGCGAAAAGCCGTATTGCGCAATCCGTCGATGCACTCAGACGGTTTCACCGCCGCAGCCATCGGTCCTATTGCCGCCCAATAGTCGGGCATGAACATGGCAAGGCGCAACGAGCCGTATCCTCCCTCCGATATACCGGTGAGATAAACTCTGTCCGGGTCTACGATGCCTGAAACAACAGCCACTTGAAAAGCTCTGCGGAAAGCCATCACTTGAGGCATATAATACCAACGTCCTTTTCTGTCGTCTGCCATTCTCGGCACCATATAGAAAGACGGTGCATCTTCGTACTCTCGTGCCAGGCTCAAATTGCCATACCATTCGCCCTCGTTGACACTCGAACCCCAAGCGGAAGTAACGTCGGGATAACTGCCGCCACCATGCAGTTGCAGTATCATGGGATAACCTTTTCCCGTCGGTTTGCCTTTGGCGAAGATGGCGATTTTCATCTTTTCGCCTTGCGGTATTTTCCACACGGGTTTACTTCCTATTGCGTCTGTGGACAATTCGGCTTTGGCAAGACGTTCCGCATTGGCTGTTTTCCACAAGTCCCACATTTCCGCACGTTTATCTTTTATTCCCTCAGGTTTGATGTATTCCCGATACATTTGTTCGGGGGCGTTGGCGATGTTTTCCGCATCCAACTGACTTTTGTAATAGTCAACAATACTGCCCGACGAAAGAAAATTCGCCGGGTCAATACCGTTCTTATCCGGTTGCGGAGCTTCCTTGTTGTCCGAACAAGCTGTCAGCAAAGCCAAAATCGTACCACCGAAAAGCGATAAAAACTTTATCTTTTTCATTTCCTTGCATTAAAACTCTTTGAAGTAAACTGCGTCTTCCTGAGAAAAATTCCAAGTCTTGAGATATTCCGATGTACAGCCTTTAGGCACATAGATGAAGACACGCGGCTTGCCGTCTTTGTCTGCCCAGTATTTGCTTTCCATGAAGGGCCATGTTCCATAAGTCGGTGCTTTCTTTTGCATGAATTTCAAGGAAGTCAATTCGTTGCAAGAATCGAAAGCCCATTTACCCAAACTCTTGACTTCGCCTTTGAAGACTACCGATTTCAAGTTGATACAATAGTAACAACATGTCTCCGGGATGAGTATCACTTTCGGTGGGAACTCGATATACTCAAGGCTTTTCGCAGCGAAGAAAGCATTTTTCTCTACTATCTCCACCGAGTTCGGCAGTTTCACTTTCTTGAGTTTTTCGGAGAACGAGAATGCTCCTTCGCCTACTCTCACAAGTTTATCGCCGGGAATTACCACTTCTTCCAATTTCGTATAGCCGAAGTGTCCGAGCCCCAACTGCTCCTGATTGAGCGGTAATATCAGTTTGCGCAAACTCTTATTGTCTCTGAAACCCACTTCGCCGTCCACGATACCCAGTGTGGCATTCATCAGGTTCAGCTCTTGCACTTTGGGCATCTTCTTTTTCATGAAATCGAGGTCTGCCTGAGTCACCGTTTTCTTTTCGATGGTGAGGTAAAGCGTTTCTTCGGCTTCTTTTTCCGTGAGCAATTCGGAAAGTTTTCCTTCTTTCGAAATCACGACTTCTCCTTCTCTCACGATGGCGGTAACACCCGTGTTTTCTCCCGTTTCGGCAATGAAGTCGTAACGGAACTGTACTTTACCCAGTGTTCCGTCTTTGCCTTTCACATCGAGGAATTGCAGTTTCACATACTTTCCTTGTGCTGTCTGAAGTATATATACATTCGGTTCGAGAGTGATTTTCGGAGGCATGCTGCTCATATTGATATTGTACCAACCGCCATTGACAAACAACGGGTTCAATCCCAATGAGAATGCAGGAGGCGGCATCGTTCCATTGAAGACGTATGTAGAGAGCACACGGTCTGTCTCCCAAAGATTGGACATCGCGATATAAGGAGCCGCGCTGACTATCTTGTCAAAGTCTTTCGTATTGGTTCTGAATACGCGTGCTTTTCCGTTTCCGCTCACACCGCCGTTGGTACGTGCCGACAATCCGAGAAAAGCGATGTCCCAGCTCAAATCGGAAGCGGCGTTTTCGTTTGTCAAAACCACCTGTTCGTTTTTCGCGAACGAAAAATACGTACAAGTACCTTTGCCCGCATCGGCTACCGGAACTATCTCTACCGTAAAGGGACCTTTGGGCGGTTTGGGCGGTTCCGGCGTCGGGTTGGAATTGTCTTTGTCACACGCAGTAAAGAAAATCAAAGCAGTAGCAAGCAGCATACTCTTTGTCAAGATTGACATCATTTTTTTCATTTTGAATTGTGATTTTATGAGGTTAGTAATGATTGGTTTTTCCGAGATGCAAAATTACCCCCTCCTTTCCCGGCTCACAATCCCCTTTTATTGGTATTTTCACCCACGCTGCGTACCTTATTGAAGGGGTTTTTATGTCCCTGAACCACCAAAGAGCACTCATAACGAAACACGCTTGCGCAATATCGTTGCGTACGGAAGACGGTAGAAAAAGTCGCGCAAAATCGTTTTTTCGCCGAAAAGAAAATGCCTCTACGACAACCTCTCGACGCGATTTTGATGTTAACATTCTTTGACGCTGTTGTCATCGCGATAGCAACATGTTCTCATCGCGATAGCAACATGATGCTATCGACTTGACAACATGTTGTTATCAAACTGTGTTCATGTTATCAATTCGAAGTGCTAAGTTCGAGAGTTGACAAGGTACGAGAGGAAGTGTAGATTTATACAGAAACGTCTGCCTGCGAAATTCATCGGGAAATGCGGCAAATCCTCTCGTAGTATTTTTTCACATCTCTATTTTTTGTCGTAATTTTGTACAGAGAATAAATAGGATAGGCTTATGAAAAAAAAAATCGTAGCTGCTCTTAGAGAGGTTTATACTTTAGCATTTTTTGCTTGGGTTATAACTCTTGTGTTGATACCTATATTTC
>JBGXXU010000002.1:0-4189 GCA_041814865.1 Phocaeicola sp.
GATGAGAACATGTTGCTATCGCGATGAGAACATGTTGCTATCGCGATGACAACAGCGTCAAAGAATGTTAACATCATAATCGCGTCGAGAAGGCATTATAGAGCCATTTTCCTCCCATCAAAAACAAGTGTTTTCGGGGCTTTTTCGAACCGGAAAATTATTGCGTAGCTTCTGTTCTTGTGCAGTAAATACAAGCCCTACATTGCATAAATATGCAGAATAGAGGGCTTTCTTTGTATAAAAAAACATGGAGAAAATATGGCGACATCCGATATTGGGGCGAGTGATTCAGGTCTTTTCATCGTAAGGTATGTTGCTGTGTGGGAGTGTATGAATGCCTGTTTTTTCGGAACCTTTTTCTGTGAATGTTTTTCGGCTCGAACTCGTTTTTTATGCAACTTTTCTTAGACTTTATTATGAGCACTAAGGCGAATTATTATAGAAAAAGATTGGGATATATGGGCTAAAGGTTTAATTTTGCGCCCAAATAAATTAAATTATTTATAAATAGAAAATTGTTTATCCCAATAACGTAAATAAATTTTTCGTTCTCGTAGGCTGTCTATATACGGTGGAGCGCATGATGAAAATACGAAGTTGTGCATGAACAATCCTATTAGAAAACAATCAAATACTAACTTATGAAATCTAACCAGACAAAAGCTTTGCTCATGGCGTTGGGTTTAAGCGGTGCACTCTTGCTGCCTGCTTATTCCGGTGCCTATGCTGAGAGCCTGACAGCCTCTGTACAACAGACCGCAGTTTGTAAAGGGGTAGTGAAAGATGCTCTGGGAGAACCGGTTATCGGTGCCAGCATCTTGGTGAAAGGTACAACTAACGGAGTCATTACCGACTTGGAAGGCAATTTCTCGTTGCCCAACGTACGTCGTGGCGATGTGATCCAAATCTCTTACATCGGTTTCGTGACTCAGGAAATCAAATGGGACGGTCAGCCGCTGCAAATCGTGTTGCAGGAAGACTCGCAAGCACTCGAAGAAGTCGTCGTGACGGCTCTCGGTATCAAACGTTCCGAAAAAGCATTGAGTTACAATGTGCAACAAGTGAAGAACGATGCGCTTACAGCCGTGAAGGACGTGAGTTTCGTAAACAATCTGAACGGACGCGTGGCAGGTGTGAATATCAATACTTCGGCAGGTGCGGGGGGAGCTTCGCGCGTGGTGATGCGTGGTGCCAAGTCCATCACCGGTAACAACGGCGTACTCTATGTGATAGACGGTGTGCCTATGGTGAACAAGAGCGGTGGCGATGTAGATGGCGGACGCTACGCTAAACAGCAAAGCGGCGAAGGTATCTCGGACTTGAACCCCGACGATATCGAAAGCGTAAACGTATTGACCGGTCCTTCGGCTGCTGCACTTTACGGCTCGGCTGCTGCCAACGGTGTTATCCTCATCAATACGAAGAAAGGTAAGGAAGGAAAAGTCAGCGTATCGTTTGCCAGCAGCATGGACTTCTCCAATCCTTTGGTGATGCCCGAATTTCAAAATACTTACGGCAACGTGAAAGGTTCTTTCGAAAGCTGGGGTGCCAAGTTGGATACACCGAGCTCTTTCGACCCGAAGAAATTCTTCAGAACCGGACACAACTATAACAACTCGGTGACATTGACCACCGGTACTCAACAAAACCAAACATACGTTTCGGTGGCTGCCACCAATGCGCAGGGTATATTGCCCAACAACGAATACGACCGTTACAACTTCACGGTGCGCAATACGGCAAGCTTCCTGAACGACCGTTTGCTCCTCGACGTGAGCGGTAGCTACGTGATACAGCGCAACCAAAACATGTATCGCTCCGGAGAATACTACAACCCGCTGCCTGCGCTTTATCTCTTCCCGAGAGGCGAAAGCTGGGCGGATGTGGAACTGTACAAACGTTACGATGCGGTGCGCAAATTCCCCGTACAATACTGGCCATACGGCGACCAGGGTATGCAAATGCAAAACCCTTACTTCATTGTGAACGATATGATGATGCCGACGAACCGTAAACGCTATATGTTCACGGCAAGTTTGAAATACAACATCTTCGACTGGTTGAACGTAACGGGACGTGTACGTGTGGACAACACGAATACCGACTCGGAATCTCGTTTACATGCTTCGGGTACAGGTTTGCTCTATTCCGGCACAAAGGGCAACGGTATTTACAGAACCTCTTCGGGTTCCGACCAGCAAACGTATATGGACGTCATCATCAATGCCAACAAGGCTTTGAACGAAGACTTCAACCTCACTGCCAACTTGGGTGCGAGCTTGGAAGATTATCATTCTCGCTCTATCGGTTTCGGTGGTCCTATCCTCAAAGTCCCCAATCTCTTCTCGGCAGACGCTTTGGACCCGGTGGATACCACTCCGTCGGATTACGACTTCAGAAAACGCGGTACTGCCATCTTCGGTAGTGCGGAATTGGGTTGGAGAAGCTCTGTTTATCTTACTTTGACAGGTCGTAACGACTGGAGTTCTCTCCTTGTCAATGCAAAAGAACCATCGTTCTTCTATCCTTCGGTAGGTCTTTCTGCCGTACTTTCCAACTTGATGGAAATGCCCAAAGCGATTTCATTCCTGAAAGTACGCGGTTCGTACACCGAAGTAGGTTCGCCCATCCCCGACCGTTATCGCGGTATCACACGCGGTACCATCACGTACCCCATGAGCAACGGTTTGCCCTCTGCAAGAACCGTGATGCCTTTCTACGATTTCAAAGCGGAACGCACACGTTCTTACGAATTCGGTTTGAACCTGCGCATGTTCGACAGCAAGTTGAACTTCGACTTGACATTGTATAAATCGAATACTTACAACCAAACTTTCTTGAGCGAGCTTTCGGCTTCTGCTCCTTATTCTGCTTTCTACATTCAGGCAGGTAGAATTCAAAACCACGGTATCGAACTCTCTTTGGGTTACGATGACGAATGGGGAGATTTCTCTTATTCTACCAACTTGGTGTACTCTCGCAACGTGAACAAGGTGAAAGAGTTGGTACGCAATTATCCTACGGGCGACGGCACGGGCACAGTGAGCTTCAACGAAACAAGTGCCGGCGGTGGTTATATCCGCGAAGGCGATGCCATCGGCGATATCTATGTGACCAAAGTCTTGAAGCGCGATGCTATGGGACAAATCGCTGTGGACGAAGACGGTAAAGTTTCTTCCATGGAATTGCCCAACGGTTATCGCCTCAAAATAGGTAGTGCAAACCCCGACTTTACTTTGGGTTGGAGAAACGATTTGAAATACAAAAACCTTTCACTCTCTTTCCTCATCAATGCACGCGTGGGCGGTATCGTAACATCGGGTACACAAGCCGTGATGGACAAGTTCGGTGTATCGAAAGCTACGGCTGATGCACGCGACAGAGGCGGTGTAGAAGTGGCAGGCGGTAAAATCGTAGACCCCGAGAAATACTATGCAGTGGTAGCCGGCGAGCAGTTGATGGCTTACTATTATTACAATGCCACCAACGTACGTCTGCAAGAAGCTACTTTGAGTTATGCACTGCCTACACGTATCGGCGGTCTTACATTGCCCAAGATTTCAGTATCGTTGATAGGACGCAACTTGTTGATGATTTACAACAAAGCTCCTTTCGACCCTGAAGTGACAGCTACAACAGGTACTTACGGACAGGGTAGCGAGTACTTCGGTACCCCCAGTTTGAGAACACTTGGCTTCGGCTTGAAAGTTCAATTCTAAACAGCGAAAGAAAAATGAGAAACTATATAAAGAAAGCCTGCATATATATGTTGGCTCCGGCAATGGGCTTGGCTGTTACGGCTTGCCAACCGGATTTTGAAGCTATCAATACCGACCACCGCCATCCCACAGAAGAAGATTTGCAAAAGGATGGTCTGAAGGCTGGCGGTTATCTTACCACATTCCAGCAATCCATCTTCCCCGTTGGTTCATCGGGTACGGGTTATGTCAACGATTATCAGATACCTTATACCCTTGCCGGTGCATCCTGGATAGGATACATGGCACCTGCGCAGAACAAATGGGTAGGAAAGGGTTTCCCCACTTACGGATTGCGCGCATGGAGCAACTATACCTACAACGTAATGGCGGGTACTCCCTTCCGTTACTGGATGGACTTCAAGAAACGCACTACGGACGATGCAGCTGCATTCGCTTTGTCGCAAATCATCAAAGTGGCTGCCGTACAC
>JBGXXU010000003.1:0-6347 GCA_041814865.1 Phocaeicola sp.
ACTATATATTGCCGATTTGATAACAACATGTTGTCAAGTCGATAGCATCATGTTGCTATCGCGATAAGAACATGTTGCTATCGCGATGACAACAGCGTCAAAGAATGTTAACATCATAAACGTATCAGGAAGCCGTTGTAGAGCTGTTTCTATCCGGACGAAAGAATGTTTCTTGTGTGAGCGATATCTGTCAAAACAGTGCATAAAAAACGTGAGTTCGACAGTCATGTCGAACTCACGAACAGAAGATTCGCGAAACAAATCATTGTACGCCGATGCAACTGTATTCGAAGCCCAGTTGACGGAGTTCTTCGGCATCGTAAATGTTTCGTCCGTCGATGACCAAAGGGCGTTTCATGCTCTTGGCAATGACTTTCCACGACGGCAGACGGAACTGTTTCCATTCCGTGAGTAGTAACAACGCATCGGCATCCAACACGGCATCGTACATATCGGCGGCATATTGCACGCTGTCTCCCAAACGACGACGGCATTCGTCCATCGCTACGGGGTCGTACACCTTGACGATGGCACCGGCTTTCAGTAAGTGCCCGATGGTAACCAAAGCAGCCGACTCGCGCATGTCGTCCGTTTCGGGTTTGAAAGAAAGTCCCCACAGAGCGATGGTTTTACCTTGCAGTTCGCCATCGGTATGTTTCAGCAGCTTGCGATATACGATTTCTTTTTGTTCTTCGTTTACTTCTTCCACAGCTTGCAGAATGCGCATGCGATAGCCTTCTTTCTCTGCGGTTTTGATGAGTGCCTTCACATCTTTCGGAAAGCAGGAACCGCCGTATCCGCAACCCGGATAGAGAAACTTATTGCCGATACGACTGTCGGAACCAATTCCTCTGCGTACCATATTGACGTCTGCTCCCACCAACTCGCAGAGATTGGCTATATCGTTCATGAAACTGATGCGTGTGGCGAGCATGGAGTTGGCTGCGTATTTTATCATTTCGGCAGACGGGATGTCTGTGAATATCACGCGGAAGTTGTTCAACAGGAAAGGTCGATAGAGTTTTGTCATCAATTCTTTGGCACGCTCGCTGTCTACGCCCACTACCACGCGGTCGGGACTCATGAAGTCTTTGATGGCAGCTCCTTCTTTGAGAAACTCCGGATTGGAAGCTACATCGAACGGTATATCTACACCTCGTTTGTCGAGTTCTTCCTGTATTGCGGTTTTCACCTTGCGGGCTGTTCCTACCGGGACGGTACTTTTTGTCACGACGACAAGATATTTGTTCATGTGTCTGCCTATGGTGCGCGCCACCTCCAGCACATGGCTCAGGTCGGCACTTCCGTCTTCGTCGGGCGGTGTCCCTACGGCACTGAAGAGTATGTCTACCTGTTCCAAGCAAGTGGTAATGTCTGTGGTGAAGTGCAGACGTCCTTCGCGACAGTTGCGAATTACCATTTCGTCGAGACCTGGTTCGTAGATGGGTACTTCGCCCCGTTGCAATCCTTCTATTTTACGTTTGTCTATATCCACACACGTGACATCGACACCCATTTCCGCGAAACAGGCACCCGATACAAGTCCTACATAGCCGGTTCCTATGATTGCTATGTTCATAATGTTGAAAATTTATATTGGTTTATCTGCCTAACCATGTTTCCGGGTTAAGCTTGGAAGTTTCTTTACGCAATTGGAAGTGGAGTATTGTGTTCCCGTTGCTGTCTGTGTGTATCTTTCCGATACTTTGACGGGTGCCGACTTTACTGCCTTTGCTCACTGTCACGGAAGAAAGATTGCAGTAAACAGAGATATAACTGCCGTGACGGATGAGTACGTTGTTCAGTCCGTTGTAGCTGAAGATGGCAGACACTTCGCCCGAGAATATGGCACGTGCTTGTGCGCCGGGTTGTGCTTTGATGTCGATACCTTTATTGTCCAGTTTTACGTTTCTCAGTCCGCCCACACTATACTGCCCGTAACGCCCTACGATGCTGTATCCGCCTGTTACCGGTATGGGAAGTCGTCCTTTGTTGGAAGAGAAGTTATTGGACAAACGCACGTCTTCCGAGCTCGCGTGGAAGATTTCTTGCGGTTTCGCTTTTTCTGTTTTCGGTGCCGAAGAGGTTTTATCTACACTCTTTGCCGTCTTTTGTGTGGAGGTTTGTGCATTTTCCGCTGCTTTTCTGCGTGCTTCCTCTGCACGACGGGCTTCTTCGGCGCGTCGTCGTTCTTCTGCGGCTTTTCTTCGGGCTTCTTCTTCGGCACGCTTGCGCGCTTTTTCTATTTCTATCTCTATGAGACGGTCTATTTGTGCATTGAGTTTCTGTGCGGAACTACGCTGTATCGCCAATTCTTTTTCGATGGCTTTTTGCTGTTTTTGCAATGTGGAAACCAATCCTTTCTTTTCTGTTTCTTGTGCTTCCAATTTCTTGCGGGCAGCTACTCCTTGCTGTAACAAAACCTCTTGGTCGTGTTTGACAGAGAGTAAAGCATTGCGTTTGCCATTGACTTCTTTTTGTTTCTCTTGCAATTGCAATGCGAGGATGCGTTGATAGTCGGCGTATTTGCGTACATAGAGGAGTCTGCGATAGGTTTGCATCAGGTTGTCTGCCGAGAAAACAAACATCAAACGCTCTTGTATCGACTTATTGCGATACATATATTTCACGGATTGTTCATACTTGCTGTGCTTGTCCGCAAGTTCTGCCTGTAAGCGCGAGAGTTCATGTCCGAGCCGATGCACGTGTTTGCCTATCGAGTCGAGTTTTACTTCTACGCCTGCGATGTATTGTTTCTGTCCCTCTATTTGCGATGCCAGTTCGGTGAGCTTTGCCAATTGTGTCTTCACATCTTTTTTGTTGCTACGCAATTTGGCTTCGGATTGTCCGATTTTTTTCTTGATGGCAGTGTGCTTTTTCTCAAGGTCGCGTATTTGTTTCGTTTTCTGCGCCGACAGTGTCATGCAGAAGCACAGCAAAAAGGCAAGGATATAGAATCGTTTCATAACTTCGACATCATAAGATGTAAGACTTCATCGAGAGATACTCTCTTGTAACTGCTATCGGGATGTGTAAAGTTCAGTTCGGTGATATTGTTCAATGTACATCGTCGCATTTGTATTTGCAAACCTGCTTCTGTTGTCTGTTCGGCGAGCTCTATCTGTATGTTGCGCGGAAACTTTTCTTTCTCATCAAACCCGAAATCGGAGTATTTCCACAACATGTGATAGAGTGCGTTGCGCAGTCCAATACGTGTTTGCAAGAGTTCACTGCGTTGCATTGCCACGAGAAAAGCACTTTGTACGTTTTTATAATCGGGAGCCGAAAGCAATGTCAAGTCACCTTGCGAAGTGTTCTTGAATTGCTTCATGTCTGTGGATTGCAATACGTTTCTTTCGAAAAGGAACAGCTCGTTGAGAAACAAAGCCTGTATGATATGGTAATCCAAGCGCAAATTCAACTTACGACTTATTTCTTCGAAGTCCGTCGACACGTATTGACCGTTCAAATGGTCTACCAAAGTAATGCCTTGCGGAGCTATATACAATTCTGCCACCGAAATTCCCAAGAACGGTGCAACGGAAAGCAATACACCTTTGTTGCGCACGATACTCATTCTGCCTTTCACTTGTTTGTCCGTCTTCTCTTTTCTCTGCAAGACGAAAGTGGTGCTTGCTTCTACGGAGTTTATCTGTCGCGCTTCTCTGTTGTATGCCCATTTCAAGGTATCGGTCAGTGCTGTGGCAGTATTTTTTTCTGTTGTGGTTTGTAGTTTCTTCGTCGAAGCACAACTGCTCCACACTATGGCTATCAAACATAATATGAGGTAACGGTGTATCATTCGATGTATCTTTTTTGTTGTATTTTTCGTTTCAATCGCTCTACTTCTTTGGCAGGGCGAGGCGGAACTCTGTTGGGGTCTTCTATTTTGAGTGCACGTTGCCAATAGTCTATGGCTTTGTCTTTTTCGCCCAGCATATAAAAGATATCGCCGGCGTGTTCCACGACTTCTTGTCCCGGAGCTTTATCGTACTGCAATGCCTGCTCGATGTAAATTCGTGCTTCCGTGTATTTCTCTTTCACGAAAAGGATATAGGCGTAAGTATCGAGATAAGTGGCATTCTGCGGTTCTGCTTTGACGGTACGATGGCTCATTTCTTCCGCACGTTCGAGCTGTTTGCGTTCCAAGGAAAGAAAGTAAGCATAATTGTTGAGTGTGTTGATGTTGTCGGGATTGTACACCAGCGAAGAGTCGTAAGCAGCGAAAGCCTCTGTCATCTTGTTTTCTTGATGATAGAGGTCGCCCAGCAAGGCATATAAGTCCGAAGCCATCTTCTTGTCTGTTTCTGCAGTGATATTGTTCACGCCTTTGGAAAAGACTTCTATTGCCTTGTTCGTATCTTCTTTCATGAAGTAACTCATGCCCAAATAATAGTAAAACTCCATGGCACCGGGATGATAGTCCAATGCGGGTGTTACGATGCTGATGATTTTATCTTGGTCATTGTCGCCGAGGGCATAGCTCAATAATTGCAGGCGAGCCGGTTTGTTGGCTGGGTCTATATCGAGAATTTTGTGCAACACAGGTTCTGCTTCCGTACGCATGCCTTTCGTAGTGAGGTAGTGTGCGCAGAGCATAGCCAAGTTGGCATCTTGTTGGGGTACGGCTAATGCTTTCTTTATGACAGCCAAGACTTGCGTACTGTCTCCTCCGCTTGCCTCGCTTTGTCGCATCACATCGCTCATCATTTGCAATTTGGTGGTTGTACTTGCAGATGGAGAGAAAAGCAGACGGTTCATGTATTCCTGATACAAATCTTCTTTGCCCGTTTGCCGATAATAACCGCTCATGGAAACCAAAGTAGGTTCATAGTCGGGGTTGTCTTTGAGTATGGCTTGAAAGATTTGCAATGCTTCTTCGTTTTTGTCGCCCATGAGATACATCTCGCCCAGTTCATTGCGATACGACAACTCGTCGGGATATTCCGCTATCAGGCTCTTCATTTCTTCGTAGGCTTTCTCGGCTTGTCCGCCATCGAGATAAATTGCCACTTTCCTTTTGGTCAAGCGTTCGGATTTTCCGTCGAGTACTTCGATACGGTCCAGTGCCTGTATGGCTTGTTCGTATTCGTTGCGTTCGGTATAGAGATGTGCGAGGATAAGCAGAGGTTCCAAGCGATTGGGAAATTGTTCTGCCATTTCTTGCGCCACGGCGATGGTTTTCAACGGTTCCTGTCGCTTCAGGTAAAAGCCTGCCAAGTTGCTTTTGTACGTATAATTGCCCTCGTCATAGCGCACGGCTTTTTTCAACATCTCGACTCCTTGTTCCGTACGTCTCAGTCGCATGGCATATACGGCGGCTTCCGACAAGGCTTCTGCCGAATGCGGATTGATGTTCAAACAGTGTTGCAACAGTTCGTACGCCGAAGCGTGGTCGTCGCGACTTTTGCATTTCTGTGCTTCCAAAAAGAAGTATTGAAACTTGCGCGCTTGCGATTCCTCCAATGTCGGCGCGTCGATGCTTTTGAATTGCAAAGGAGATGTGCGGTAAGTCGTCTGTTTGGCAGACCGACAACCGAAAAGCAACGGGAGTATCCCGCATATCAGACAAAAGTATTTTCTCATGCTCATTTTACACCGGTATGTCCGAAACCGCCTGTGCCTCGTTCTGTTTCGGACAGGGTATCTACTTCTTCCCAATTCACTCGTTCGTAACGAGCAATTACCATTTGTGCTATACGTTCGCCGTCTTCGATGGTGAAAGGCTCTTTCGAAAGATTGACAAGAATGGCTTTTATCTCGCCGCGATAGTCGGCATCTATCGTACCGGGACTGTTCAGCAGTGTGATGCCACGATTGGCTGCCAATCCGCTGCGTGGACGAATTTGTGCTTCGTAGCCTTCGGGCAATGCGATGTACAACCCCGTAGGTATAATGGCACGTTCCAATGGAGCCAGTGTGACGGGTGTATCTATGTTGGCGCGAAGGTCCATTCCTGCCGATAATATGGTGGCGTATTGTGGTAACTGATGTTTTGACTTGTTGATGACTTGTACTTTCATATCGTGTTGTCTGCTTTGGCGGTAAAAACCTAATATCCTACGAAAGTACTACATTCTAACGGAATAGGCAGATGTGCACTTTAGTTTTTTGCTTTATTAAATGATTGTACGCGTGTCGCGTATCAGATTGCGCGACGCATCGAAGAACGCTAACGTTGTAGTCGTATCGAGAGGACATCGTAGAGACATTTTCAAATGAGCGGAAAGCACGGGGAGAGGTGTGTTTCTACTCCTTATTATATATAGAAGAAAAAGTATTCTCCTCGTACCTCGTCAACTCTCAAACTTAGAACTTCAAACTGATAATATATTGCCGATTTGATA
>JBGXXU010000004.1:0-3984 GCA_041814865.1 Phocaeicola sp.
CATCGGCATATTCCGAAAAAGTAGGTTGTAATACAGCAGTACGCTTTCCTGAAAAAGTTTGTGCAATCAAATAAATAGCTTCGATAGCACCATTTGTTGTCAAAACTTCTTCGGAAGAAATTTTCAGGTATTTTGCCAATTCCTCGTGCAATGAGTAAGCCAACGGTTCTGCATAACTGCGAATACCCGACATGCATCGACGCAAATGTTCGATAAGCGAGTTATGGTCTATGTCATGACATACATTGGAACTGAAGTTTGCACGTATGTAAGGATATTTATGGAGGTCGTCGCCGTGTCCTTCTATCATCGTTGTAATATCTTATAAAGCAAAGGCATATTCAAGTGCTTTCTCACATGTGCTGCCAATTTTTCGTATTGTTCTTCTTTGAAAGCAGCATAATCAGGCGACGCTGTTTGTTTTTCCTCCACATAAGGCCGTAAGAGAAAATCTATCACTTGTATATTATCCAATACACCATGTACATAAGTTCCCATGCACTTATCGCTGATTTTACACCCGTCCATAGTGCCATCCTGCATAAAGCAAACCGAGTCTGTCTCTGCTTCATGCAAGACTTCAGTCCGCCCCATGTGAATTTCATATCCCCGGCACAAGCCTTGTTCCGAAAGAAAAGAGAACGCCACTTGTCGTGTCACTTTATCGCCCTGCAATGTTGTGGACGCAGGTAATAAACCAAGTCCCGGAAAGAACTTTATATCTCCTTCCACACCATTAGGGTCTAACACTTCTCGTCCCATCATCTGAAAGCCACCGCAAATACCGAAGACCGTAGCCCCATTGCGATGTGCGGTAATAATCGCTTCCGCCACTCCGTTCTGTCTAAGTTCGTAAAGGTCTGCAATAGTACTCTTGCTACCCGGTAATATGATGATATCGGCTTTTCTTATTTCGTCGATGTTGTTCGTATAATAAAGGTTGACTCGTTTGTCTCTCTCCAACATATTGAAGTCGGTAAAATTGGACAAATGTTTCAGCAATATCACTGCCACATTTACTTTACCTCGTGTAGCATGCCAGTGCTTTTGGCTCAATGCAAGCGAATCTTCTTCTTCTATATATATATCCTTATAATAAGGTATTACACCCAACACTGGAACACCGCAAATTTCTTCCATCAACGAGACACCCGATTCAAACAAACGCATATCCCCTCTGAACTTATTCACAATAATACCTTTGATAAGCTTTCTGTCTTCGGGAGTTTGCAACATAATGGAGCCATAAGCCGAAGCAAAGACACCTCCTCTATCTATATCTGCCACCAAAATGACATCGGCTTCGGCTTCTCTTGCCATCGACATGTTGACCAAATCCGTGTCGCGCAAATTGAGTTCGGAAATACTTCCTGCTCCTTCCATGACAATAGGATTATAGCGTGCTTCCAAACGGTGAAAAGCAGCGTGCACGGCTTCGCGAAGTTCTGCTCTACCCTCTTTCTTAAAATAATCGTAAGCGTCTCGGTTGCCAATGGGTTTTCCATTCAAAACGACCTGAGAGGTCTTATCAGAACTCGGTTTAAGCAAAAGAGGATTCATATCCGTATGACAAGGCACGCCTGCCGCTTCTGCCTGTACGGCTTGTGCACGTCCTATTTCAAAGCCTTCGGGTGTGGCATAAGAGTTGAGTGCCATGTTTTGAGCTTTGAAAGGAGCCGGACGATAGCCGTCTTGCTTGAATATGCGACAAAGTGCAGCAGCCAAAACACTCTTTCCCACATCGCTACCTGTTCCGGCCAGCATGACCGGACGCAATTTTTTGTTTGCAATATCGGTGGTATTCATTTTATGCCTGTGTCTTACGTTTATAAGCGAACTTCTTCCATTTTTCTTCCGTTTTATCCAACTGCCGAAGTTCAAAACGCGCCATCACAAAGAACAAATCCGACAAGCGATTGATAAACTTCAATATCGCCGACGGCAACGGGTCTTCACGATGTAAGGTACACAATCTGCGTTCTGCTCGACGAGCTATGGTGCGTGCATAATGTAGATGCGAAGCCACCAACGTACCGCCCGGTAAGAGGAAATAACCGTTATCTGTCATTTGTTCCATCATCTCGTCCATCCATTGTTCGCAGAAAGCAGGCATTTCTTCGGGAATGAGATTGGGGTTGTTGGCTCTCAAGGTGCTATGTGTTCCTACAAGGCTCATCGTCCCCATCAACTCGGTTTGTATGACGAAGAGTTTCGATTGACGAGGGTCTTCTTCCGGGATTAAACTGCGTACAATACCTATCATGGCATTCAACTCGTCGATTGTCCCTACTGCTTCCACGCGCACATGGTCTTTCGGAACACGAGCCCCACCGAATATACCGGTAGTTCCTTCATCGCCCGTTTTCGTATATATTCGTTTCATTTATCCTCTTTCCAAAAATCCAAGAAATTATTCTCTCCCCAATACCAATGTGTATAACCTGCCACCACATTTTTGTATCTATAGAGCGGAGTTTTTACAGACAAACCTTTCGCCGTACTTTGACACGCGATGGAAGGAAGACTTTGCGGATTGACAATATCCGAGTAATGAAACTCATGTCCACGCCATTCCACATCACCCAAAGTCATCCGACGATAGCCCAAATGCAAACGAGCATCTTCCATCGTCGCATCCAAAGGCAACACGCCACACATGGCATAAGCCGTACCTCCCTTGCGCGCAGTAATACTGCGTGTCAAGTACATCATCCCTCCGCATTCTGCCAGAATCTTTCCTCCGCTTTCGGCAAAATCACGTATCTGTTCCATCAATCGTCTGCGACGATGCAACTGACGAGCAAAAAGTTCCGGATAACCGCCGGGAAGATATACGATGTCTGCCTTAGGCAAATCTTTACTGTGCAGTGGACTGAAGTAAACCAAATGCGCAACCTCGTTCATTCTATCCAGATTTTCCCGATAGACGAAACTGAAAGCAGAATCGCGCGCTATGGCGATGGTCAACTTCTTCTTCCAAGGAGGCATCGGTGCCCTGTGTTCCTGCTCCGAAGAATAAGGCAAGGTATAAGCACAAGGAAAAGCTGTTGTTGTCAGTTCCAATATGGCTTCCAAGTCTACCGTTTCCTCCAGCAATAAAGAAATGCGTTCGATGACTTCATCCATCTCTTTCTTTGCATTCAGTGTCAAACCTAAATGACGGGAAGGTACTTTCACACCATCCGTATGAAGCAAATACCCTAAACAACGGACACGAGCATCCACACAGGCATCACGCAAATAAGCATAATGACTCGGAGAAGATACCTGGTTGAATATCACACCGGCAATTTTCAGCGAAGGGTCGAAATGCTTGAAACCATAAAGCAATGCTGCCACGGAATAAGCCGTAGATTTGGCATTTACTACCAGAATTACCGGCAGATTCAGCAACGAGGCTATCTCCGAACTGCTACCTTGTTTACGATTATAACCATCAAACAACCCCATTGCCCCCTCTATCACACAAGCATCGGCTTTTTCACCATATACATTATATATATGCTGAACATGCGAACGCGAAGCCATGAAAGTATCCAAATTCACGGTCACATTCTCGGAAGCTATCGTGTGATATTGTGTATCGATATAATCGGGACCACATTTATAAGGCTGTACATTCAGTCCACGTCTTTTCAAAGCACGAAGCAGACCCATTGTAAACGTGGTCTTACCACTACCCGACATCGCCGCTCCTATAAGAAATTGGGGTTTCATCTATTGTTTTTCTCTAATACTCTGCGTACAAAGTTAGCAAAAAAGAGCAACTCCGCACCTGCTCACACGCACACACTCTCCGGACAAAGGTAAACGAGCTTTTTACTATACCTATATACCTATTATTATATAGGGATGTATTTTTCTTCCATGCTTTCACGCACCTTTTCCAATCCCGTCTGTAAACTGTTCTGACAGCGTTTTGTTGTTAACATTCTTTGACGCTGTTGTCATCGCGATAGCAACATGTTCTTATCGCGATAGCAA
>JBGXXU010000005.1:0-8550 GCA_041814865.1 Phocaeicola sp.
AAACCACTACGGGAACAGTGATTTTAATTTCCGTTTTAGCATTCAAACGCAATCCCGCACTAGGTTTGTAGTAAGGCGATAGCGCATCGGCTTGTTTTTTGCCGGCTTTTGCGTGCAACAATTCTATGTTAAGGTCGAATTCTTTATACGCTCTTGCAAACTCAAAATAGCCCTTGAAACCGATGGGGTCTACCATTTCGAACAAACTGCGCTGCTTGTTCTTCGGGTCTGCACCTATGACTTTAGACCCCGACAATTGTGTTCCGGCATCATTGAGTGTTTTATCCCAAGGTGTCGTATCCATATAGATATATGTAAACATGTTCTTCGGGTCGTTGTCGTCTGCTTCTGTCTTACCTTTATACCATGCTTTCACATTGCTCGGAATGAAGAAGTGTTGATGTTGTTCGTTGGCTTTATTTTCTATGAAGTTGCCGTTTACCTCCTTACCGTTCTTATAATACTTTATCCACAATCCGTAGGCAGCCTGTACAGCATCACTCGAACTGCGTACGCGAAATTTTGTGTCGCTATTCTTTGCAAATTCCCACTTGCCGCCTACGAGTTTCAGACGGATAACCTGTACCGCTCTCAGGTGTTTAATGCCTTCTGCATCCGAATCCTGATGAAATTTCACACCGTGAAAGTGCCCTGCTGCCATCGTAAGCGTGATACTGTCTACTTCTTCTACGGTTTCTTCCGCTTTGGGAGGAGTAGGAACTTCTTTGTTGTCACTGCTACAAGCTCCGAATGTGAGAGCTGTCAAAACTGTTGCCAAAAGAATTGGTCTACGAAAGTTTCTTTTCATTGTCATAATGTTTTATAGGTTAAAAAATAGAATGAGAGGTTCTTTCTCATGTATTACGAAATCACGACTGGAAGTTGTATTATCAAATCCCAATGGTCATTGAGTATCTGTCCTTTCGTGGGTTCGTAATAAGGTGATGCCTGTCCGTTTTTGAACTTGGAAATGCGAGCGTGCATCAGACGGATACGCATCTCACAACGTGTATTCTCAGCCACAAAACGGAACACACCCTTCATACCGATAGGATTTGAATTGCCGGTGAGTTTTGCACCCTCGCTTACTTCTTTATTCCAAGGCGTGGTATCGGCATACGTATACTCGAAATACTTGCGTGCATCCGCATCGGGAACCAAGAAGAAATGTTGATGTATCAAATCCTGTCCGTTTTCGATAAACTCGTGTGTAATGTCTTTGCCTGACTTATTGAAGTAACGCAACGTCAATCGGTAATGTATGCCGTTTGCCCCGTTCTTCACATCGAATTGTTGTTTGCCGTCTGCCGAAGTGTGCCAACTTTTGTCATCGACGAAAGTCACGATTTGTACAGTATTGACATCTTTGGAAGCCACAAACGAACCTGTCGCATCCACAGTTCCTTCGGTCAGCGTGAGAACAGCCTTCTTAGGTGTGTCATGTTCTTTGTTGAGCGTTTCATCTTCGGGTTTCAATGGTTCTTTACTGCAAGCAGTGAAGCCTGCAACAAGTGTCGCCAAGAGTATGCCTGTCCGACACATACAAAAGATTTTCTTTTTCATTGCTGTTAAATGTTTTTTGAGAGCGGTATTCTTTGTCTGTATATTGTTCCGCTCAGAATTGATAATTCACAAGGAAAGTAATGTCTCGTCCTGCATCGTGTGCATAATAACGGAAACGATTGGTATATTCCCTATATTGTTTGTTGAAAAGATTCTCTGCCGAAAGACGGAAATCCAAAGCTTTCCCTTTGCGCAAGGAAAGCGATGCTCCAATTTCCGCATTGAACAAATGATATGCATCCGGGGAATAGGCGATAAGGTCGGAAGCAGGATTGAAACGATGCTGTTTTGCCACATAACGGTGACCGAATGAGCAGTGTATATCTTTCCATACACCGGTTTTCCTCCATTGTATATCCACACTGTGCGACAATCGAAACGAAGGTATGTAAGGAAGATAGGCGCCTGTTTTCTGTTCGTTCGCCCAAATCATACTGCCACCGGCACGATATTTCACCTGCGGTGCGATGTGCCACACCATATCTACATCCACTCCTCTGAAAATCGCATCCGTACTACGGTATTGAAAAATAGGATAGGTTCCCGACACAACAGACTTGAACATTCCTGTAGGTGCATCAAAAATATAATTGTCTATCCATTGCAGATAGGCATCGACAGAAAGTTGAATGTTTTTATCGGTATACTGCAATGAGGTAATCCATTTGGTACTTTGTTCAGCTTGCAGTTTTTTATCTCCCATCATATACATACCCGATGCGTGTTCCACTCCGTTGCTATACAATTCGTGCACATGAGGGGCACGCCAAGCCAATCCGATATTGCTGACAATTTTCCATCGCTCGCCGAAGCGATAATGTCCTCCGATGCTGTAAGTCAGGTTGGTGTAGTCGGTCTTTCCTCCATAAGCATCTCCATACGCGTCTATACCTGCCGCATTCAGTTGCTGGTGGTCTGCTCTTGCTCCGGCTTCTGCTCCCCACGTCACGGTATTATACTTGAACAAGAGATAGACACCGCTGTTTTGTTGTGTATAATTGGGAATAATGGGAACGACACCCGTTCCGGGCATATTTCTGTTGTCCGTATCGGAATAGAACGCACCGAGTTCTCCGCTCCAAACTTCGCTGAAACGATGCTTCCAATTCGCATCCAACTGTATGGAGGTTAGGTCTAAACTAAGCGACGGAATACTGGAGCGAAAGTTGCGGCGTTGATGAAATTCATCGCGATGGTCGGATTGATAGGCTGCTTGCCATTGCAACTTGCTTCCTTGCCCATACTGATGAGTCACACGGGCACGTGCTATGTGATGTACGACTTTCTGATACGGATAATCTATTTTTCTGCTCCAGGGCTCAAACTCCAATGGCTGTCCTATCTCAATGCGTTTCTTCAGCAATTCGGCATCTCCGCCCTGTGCTGTATAAAGCGTAGCTATTTTAGTATCGAATCGACTGTAAAACAAATCGGCTTCCCACGACTTCCGTTTCCAACCGGTAGAAAGAGAGAAATCTGCTTCGCGCATCCCTGTATTATTGAGTATGTAGCGCGCTGTGGAACGGTCGCCTGCATTAATATATGTTCCCTGTGCCCGCCAAGCCCAATCACCTTTTGCGAATGGCGCACTGTGCGCAATATCTGCCGTAACAGCCAATCTGCGACCATTCGTTCCATACAATGTACTCGCAGAGCCTTGCACACGGTATTGTCCGAAAGGCAAAAGTTTGCTCTCCAGCTCAATGACACCCCCCAAAGCCTCTGCTCCATACCGCACCGCTTCCGCACCTTTGATAACTTGAACACTACCTGCGTTGTTCATGTCTACTTCTGGAGCGTGGTCGTCACCCCACTGTTGCCCTTGTTGACGTACACCGTTGTTCACGATGAGCAAGCGGTTGCCGTACATGCCATGTACCACAGGCTTTGCCACTGTGACACCGCTGCGAATGGTACTTACACCTTTCACTTGTTCCAACGAAACAGCCATGTTGGTACCCAGCGTACGTTTTATATCCTTTTGGTTAAGGCTTTGGTGCACTACGTTGTTAGATACCGAACGACGTTCACCGCGCACCATGACTTCGTCTATCTCTTCTATAATGGGAACAAGTGGAACAACGAATCGAGAAGAACGAGGAATATCTGCCATCGCTACATTATATATATGGTACCCCACACTGCGTACTTGCAAAGTGTCGCCCGGCTGTGCATCGTACAAAAAACTGCATTGTCCGGACAAGTCTGTGATATAATGCGAACGCCCCACGCTTACAACGGCATGAGGGATACTTTCGCCTGTTTCTTTATCAATCACTTTGAGCCGGATGTTGGCGGATGCGTGTTGCGCAGATACATCGACAGTTGTCAGCACGATGCAGATGCAGACACACAACCCACGCCAAAAAGAAAATCTTTTCATGCGGTGATGATTAATGCATGTAATCCGACAGAGGTCTTGTATTCCGACACCAGAACAAATGCACTCGAATAGTGCAGATGCGGTACGAAAAACAAACGGACAACTCGCGTCTCATAACGGAAACGAAATATCCTGCCGGAGTCATGCTAATGTTGATAATCGGAGAGTTTGTTCCGACAAAAGGTAACCGCTAATACACCACAAGAATTCTTACAGTGCATAAACAAAGAAACGCTCGACACATGCAAAGCGATTGCTTCGTCGGAACATCAAGAAGGGAAATCAAGCAAAAACCGGCGGTGCGCGGAGTGCTTGAAAGTAAGTATTTTTAGTAACAAGGTTGGTTGCAAATTCGGGAAATACCACGTGCGATACAGCAAGAATATGCGAAGACGCAGCACACACTGTTTCTGTAAAAACAGAAAACGTAAAATCGCAAATCGGACACTCGTCTGCGGTGCCGTGTGTGCAATCTGCATGGTGTGCATGCTCTTCGTGGAAGTGACAGTGTGTGCTCTTCACCACGAAAGAAGGCATGAAGACCCAAAAGAGCAACCATGCGCAAATACGTCTGTGTAATATGTCTCGTCGTGCTATATACATCGAGGTAAGTCAAGTCCGAAGCCGAGCCGTGATTTTATCTGCCCGACTGTGACAAAGGTATCGGCTTATGTAGGCAAAAGCAAAATGTTTTTCGAACTTTTTCGCTAAATCCCCCATAATCAACACAAAAATAGAAATAGGAAGGCGACGATAAGCAAGCATTTCTGCGTAAAAACTGTTAAAACAGTCAGCATTCGCATACAACCAGCTAATAATACACATACCTTTGTCTTCAAATACAAGAGTGGAAAGATTTGAGTAGCTTGCAACCACGAAAAAAAAATGCTAAAGAACATTCTTTTATCGCAGATGTACACATCTCGGCTACTTATCCCACACTCTTGCTTATATTGTTTTACATTCTAACAATTATAGAACATGGGATATCTATTTACATCCGAATCAGTGTCTGAAGGACACCCCGACAAAGTAGCAGACCAAATCTCCGATGCGGTACTCGACCATCTTTTGGCATACGACTCTAACTCCAAAGTAGCTTGTGAAACACTTGTCACAACCGGTCAGGTCGTTGTTGCAGGCGAAGTAAAATCCAAAGCTTATATTGATATACAAGGTGTGACACGCGATGTCATCAACCAAATAGGCTATACGAAAAGCGAATACATGTTCGACGGAAATTCGTGCGGTATCTTTTCTGCCATTCACGAGCAAAGCGGTGACATCAATCGTGGCGTGGAACGCGAAGACCCGATGGAACAGGGAGCAGGAGACCAAGGCATGATGTTCGGTTATGCTACCATAGAAACCGAAAACTACATGCCTCTTTCGCTCGACCTTTCACATCGCTTGCTCCGTGTTCTTGCTGAAATACGTCGTGAAGGTAAGCAAATGACTTATCTCCGTCCCGACTCGAAAAGCCAAGTGACCATAGAATACGACGACAATCGACATCCCGTACGCATAGATACCATCGTGGTGTCCACACAACACGACGATTTCATCCGTCCTGCGGACAACACACGCGAGTCACAACTCAAAGCAGATGCAGAAATGCTGGCACAAATCAAACGCGATGTGATAGAAATCCTCATCCCACGCATGAAAGCCGGCATCACGAACCCGAAAGTATTGGCTCTCTTCAACGACCATATCACATACCATGTAAATCCTACAGGCAAATTCGTGATAGGCGGACCGCATGGCGATACGGGACTGACGGGCAGAAAAATCATCGTAGACACGTACGGCGGTGCAGGTGCACACGGCGGTGGAGCATTCTCGGGCAAAGACCCTTCGAAAGTAGACCGCAGCGCGGCATACGCAGCACGCCATATTGCCAAAAACCTCGTAGCAGCAGGTGTGGCAGAAGAAGTATTGGTACAGGTTTCGTATGCCATAGGTGTGGCACGACCCATCAATATCTTTGTCAATACGTACGGACGCGGAAAAGTAGCACTCACCGACGGCGAGATAGCACGCAAGGTAGACGAAATCTTCGATATGCGTCCGCGCGCCATCGAAGAGCGTTTGCAGTTGCGCAAACCTATTTACAGCGAAACGGCGGCTTACGGGCACATGGGTCGCGAGCCCCAAGTAATTACCAAACACTTCCATTCGGCATACGAAGGTGATAAAAGCATAGAAGTGGAACTTTTCACTTGGGAAAAACTCGATTATGTAGAACGTATCCGACAGGTTTTCGGTCTCTGAAAACAGCAAGAAAAAAGGGTGGTTGCATCTGTGCAAACCGCCCTTTTTCGTATTGTCCGACCATTTTTCAAGTTTCTTCTCCGTGTATTCTACAAGACTCTCCTTTCCGCTCGAAAGCATTTCTCCCAAAAACACATTCGGAAATCAAAACGGAGAACATACACACCGAAAGCCTATTGCAAAGCAAAAAAGCATCATTGCGAAATGAAAAAACACGAAGACTTTGTTTAACTTTGGCATTTGTAAACGATAAACACATCAATCAATTCGTTAACTAATACATATAACTATGGAATTACCTTTTGCAGAATCCTACCGCATCAAGATGGTAGAGCCTATCCGAAAAAGTACACGCGCCGAAAGAGAACAATGGATGCGCGAAGCCAATTACAACCTCTTCAATCTCAAGAGCGACCACGTATTCATCGACCTGCTCACAGACTCCGGAACAGGTGCCATGAGCGATAGACAATGGTCTGAATTAATGTTGGGCGACGAAAGTTACGCCGGCGCACGTTCTTATTATAAGATGAAGGAAGCCATGGAAAACATTCTGGGCTTTCCGTATTTTCTTCCCACGCATCAAGGACGCGCCGCAGAGAATGTACTCTATTCCACAATAGTGAAAGAGGGCGATGTGATACCGGGCAACTCACACTTCGATACCACGAAAGGACATATCGAGTTCCGTCGCGCACACGCTGTAGATTGCACCATAGACGAAGCGGCAGATACACAATTGGAACTCCCGTTCAAGGGCGAAATAGATACAAAGAAACTGGAAGAAATTTTCCGCACTACACCCAAAGAAAAAATACCTTGCTGCGTATTGACATTGACCAATAACACTGCCGGCGGACAACCCGTATCCATGCGCAACGTGCGCGATGTATCCGCACTCTGTCGCAAATACGGCATCCTGTTGCAAATAGACGGTGCACGTTTTGCCGAGAATGCTTATTTCATAAAAACGCGCGAAACCGGATATGCAGACAAGAGTATCAAGGAAATCGTAAAAGAAATGCTTTCGTATGCCGATATAATGACCATGTCGAGCAAGAAAGATGCCATCGTGAATATGGGAGGCTTCTTGGCTTTCCGCGACGAAACGCTTTGGCGTCGCTGCCAAATGTTCGGTATCATGAACGAAGGATTTATCACATATGGAGGAATGAGCGGACGCGACATGAGTGCACTCGCCGTAGGCTTGGACGAAGGAACGGAATTCGACACACTGGAAACACGTATTAAACAAGTGGAATATCTAGGCAAGAAACTCGACGAATACGGCATACCTTACCAACGTCCCGTAGGCGGGCATGCCATCTTCCTCGACGCCACTCGCATCCTGACACGCGTACCGAAAGAAGAATTTATCGCTCAAACACTCGGTATAGAACTTTATCTGGAAGCTGGTGTACGTGGTGTGGAAATCGGTGCCATACTTGCCGACCGCGACCCCGTAACGCGCGAAAACCGTTATCCCAAATTGGAACTTTTGCGCCTGGCTATTCCGCGACGTACCTATACGAACAATCACATGGACGTGATTGCTGCGGCTTGCAAGAACGTGTTCGACCGTAGAGAAAGCATCACACGCGGTTATGTCATTACCGAAGAACTCCCCGTGATGCGTCACTTCACCGTGAAGTTAGCACCTGCACGCTGACATTGAAACGAATACATATTTTATTCAACCCGATACGCAACGGTTGCAACGAACCGACAGGACACACTCCTGTCGGTTCTTCTTTTTTATCATACCGCCCCTCAAAGCAAAATACATAAAACAAAGTTCCACAACTCCGAATTCTTAAACTCGAAAAACTTAACTTATCTTTGCGCATTATATCATCGACACGTATGGAATACAGTTTCAGAACAATAGAGGAAAAGTGGCAACGCCGTTGGGTAGAGCAACAAACCTACCGAGTAGTGGAAGACACTACGAAACAAAAGTTTTATATTCTCAATATGTTTCCCTATCCGTCGGGAGCGGGATTGCACGTAGGACACCCATTGGGTTATATCGCCAGCGACATCTATGCACGCTACAAGCGTCAGCAAGGTTTCAATGTACTGAATCCTATGGGATACGATGCGTACGGACTTCCTGCGGAACAGTATGCCATACAGACGGGACAACATCCTGCCATCACCACAAAAGAAAACATCGCTCGTTATCGCGAACAATTGGACAAGATAGGCTTCTCCTTTGACTGGAGCAGAGAAGTACGAACTTGCGAACCCGATTACTATCATTGGACGCAATGGGCTTTTCAACGTATGTTCGACAGTTTTTATTGCAATGACAGAGCACAGGCACGCCC
>JBGXXU010000006.1:0-10124 GCA_041814865.1 Phocaeicola sp.
TACACACAACAAACAAATAAACGCGGCACTTTTTCCAAAGAAAATCACATAACGGCTCGAAATGAACAGGTTACGACAAGACGGAAAAACAAAGAAGAAACGAAGGCATATTATTATAAGGAACGCGCGCACGCGAGAGAGAAAGAGAAAAGCCGCATAAATATACACCTCCTCTTGTATCTTGTCAACTCAAAAACCAGCCCCTTCAAACCGGCAACATATTGCCGATTTGATAACAACATGTACGCAACTTGATAGCATCATGTTGCTATCGCGATAAGAACATGTTGCTATCGCGATGACAACAGCGTCAAAGAATGTTAACAACATAATCACATCAGGAGAGTATCGTAGAGGTGTTTTTCTTTCGGCAAAACAGAGATTTTCGGCACTTCTTTCGGACTACGGACGCATCGCGCAGCGACCTGATTTCTTACCAAAACACACGCACAAAACTGTATAAATATACAGAAAACGCACCGCCATCTGCATATTTATACACAAACGAAACGACCGAAGATGACGATGAAAATTCCACTTCTCGTACATAGAAAAAAAACACTTGCTACAATCGGGATTGCAACAAGTGTGAATAATCATCGGAATCACGCAGTCTACACCACTACCGGTAAGCCATATATACTGCAACCAGAGCCAAGATGGCAGGAAATCCCTGCTTGAGAATGATACTTTTCGATGAGCGAAAACCTCCATACAACGCAGCCACGACAACACAACAAAGGAAAAACACACGCACATTGAAACTCCACGTCACATCGTCTATAAAGAAAGACCACAACAAACCTGCAGCCAAGAAGCCATTATACAATCCCTGATTGGCTGCCAAGCCTTTTGTAGGAGAGAACAACTCGTCGGGCAAAGCACCTTTGAAGACCTTACGCCCCGCTGTTTCCCAAGCAAACATCTCTATATATAATATGTATAAGTGTTCGAGTGCCACGAAAGCAGTCAGAACGATAGCCAGGACTCTCATCAGTCTTTTGTTTTACGAACGTTTCTTCTATCTACCACCTTCAGCCCTCCAATAATTACGTCCAATAGCTTGCGCATGAGTTCGTAATCGACAGAAGCCGGTATCAATTCTAACATTTCCTTATACAAATTCTCAGGAATGTGTATAGCCTCATCGCGCAGGGTTACAGACTTTTCGGTCAGTGTAACAAGCACTTTGCGTTCATCGTCTGTCCCTTTGGTTCTACATATCAGTCCTGCAACTTCCATGCGCTTGAGCAAAGGAGTAAGCGTATTGGTGTTCAGTCCGAGTTTCTCGACAAGTGTACCAACCGGAATACCGTCTTTTTCCCACAATACGAGTAAGACGAGATATTGCACATAAGTAAGCCCTAATCCCTCCAAATAAGGTTGATAAATTTTCGTGATAAGTCGAGAAACAGTATAAAAACGAAAACAAAGTTGATGCTCCAACAAGAGCGGATTAAGTGTAGTATTTTCCGAATTCATTTTTCCAACAACAAGAAGACGGCACAAAAGGATTTGTGCCGTCGATTAAACATATTCTTTATAATCCCAAAGCCTTTCGAATAGCTTTCTCCATAGAAGCAGGAGAAGTCACAGGTGCAAAACGCTCTACTGTTTCTCCATCTTTCGCAATAAGGAATTTCGTAAAATTCCACTTGATACGACTACCGAACCAGCCTCCCGCTCTTTGCTTCAACCAATGAAAAACTTCGTGTTCGTTCGCTCCGTTCACATCAATTTTGGACATGATGGGAAAACTCACGCCGTAATTCAATTGGCAGAAACTTTCCGCCTCTCCCGTAGTAGCCAATTCCTGCCCTGCAAATTGTCCGCAGGGAAAACCCAAGACAACCAGTCCGTGCTCGGCGTACTTCTTATGCAAGGCTTCCAGTCCTGCAAACTGCGGAGTGAAACCACATTTGCTCGCTGTATTTACAATAAGCAAAACCTTTCCCTCATACTGTCTCAACGAATGTTCATGTCCTCGACTGTCGAGTACCGTGAAATCAAATATCTTTTTCATCATCCTCTTTCTGTTTACGAAAAAACTCCATGAAGTATCAAGCGGTCTCTCATCAAATTTGTTTCGCGAGATAATTTTGTATTCCTATTCCGTCTATCAATTGCACCTGTTGACGCAACCAGTTGGCATGGTCCGTTTCCTCCTCCAAATAATCCATCAAGTAGTTTTCTGTCACAATATCTGTCTCGCTCTGCTTTATCGCAACTTCTAAAGCTGCCACTCCGGCTACTTGCATCTCGCATTCCTTACGGATTTGTTCCTCCACACTACTATAAACCGGCATCAATTCTACTTCGTGACGAGGTTCCCCTCCCAAGCGACGGATATGAGCGATGATGGTAGCTACACTTGCCATTTCCTCTTCGTATTCTTCCAGCATACGTGCAGCAAGTTTTACATAACCATTTTGTTCATTAATCTTTGCATGGATATAATGCATTTGTGCACCACCCAATACTCCCGATAAGATTCCTTGCAGTAAAGCAACTGCGTTTTCGTTTTTGTTCATTGTTTCCATAAATCAATTGTTTTATCGTTTACGATGCAAATATAAAGCAACTCTATTAAATCGCAAGCGATATACAAAGATTTAACTATTATTCACTGAGAGAGAAACGTACCATCATAAAAGAACAAGAGAGTGAAAACGCAGGAGCACAAGCCATTTCATGCCATCAAGGAGAGAGTTTGATTATGTTCCACATAGAGAAGTGACACAACCCAGAGAGGATACATTTTAAGCGTAACTATATAAAAAGAAATCTCCCCCACTCGCCATTCGGCAAGCAAGGGAGATAAAACTTTTTCTGCAAGAACAGTATTTAGTGATGGAACAAACGAATGCCGGTAAATGCCATCGCTATACCGTATTTATCACATGTTTCGATAACATGGTCGTCGCGCACAGAGCCACCGGCTTGCGCAATATACTCCACTCCACTCTTGTGCGCACGTTCGATATTGTCGCCAAATGGGAAAAACGCATCCGAACCGAGTGCCACTCCCTTGAGAGTATCGAGCCAAGCACGCTTCTCTTCTCTTGTCAAAACGGCAGGACGTTCCGTGAAGAATTGTTGCCAAATGCCTTCTTGCAATACATCGTCGTGGTCTTCGCTGATATATATATCTATGGTATTGTCGCGGTCTGCTCGTCTGATTTTTTCCAACCAAGGCAAAGACAATACTTTCGGGTGTTGACGGAGATACCAAATATCTGCTTTGTTACCAGCCAAACGCGTACAATGAATTCGACTCTGTTGCCCTGCACCGATACCGATGGCTTGACCATCTTTCGCATAACATACAGAATTGGATTGCGTATATTTCAGTGTGATAAGTGCTATCATCAAGTCGCGTTTTGCTTCTACCGAGAAAACTTTATTCTTTGTCGGGATATTGGCAAATAATGTTTCGTCGTTCAAAGCAACTTCATTGCGTCCTTGCTCGAAAGTGATACCGAATACATCTTTTCGCTCTATCGGATTGGGGCGATAATCCGGGTCTATTTGTATCACATTATAGGTTCCGTTTCTCTTGCTACGCAAAACTTCCAAAGCCTCTTCCGTAAAACCCGGTGCAATAACACCATCGGAAACTTCGCGATTGATGAAACGGGCAGTCTCTACATCGCAGACATCACTCAATGCGATAAAGTCGCCATAAGAAGACATTCTATCCGCGCCTCGTGCACGCACGTAAGCACAAGCCAAAGGAGAAAGAGGTAAATCGTCGGCAAAATAAATCTGCTTCAAAACGTCGGTCAAAGGTAAACCGATAGCTGCACCCGCAGGGCTTACGTGCTTGAAAGAAGTTGCTGCCGGCATACCGGTAGCTTCTTTGAGTTCTTTCACAAGTTGCCAACCGTTGAGTGCATCCATAAAATTGATATAACCCGGTCGTCCGTTGAGTACTTGAATGGGTAATTCGCCTTCGGCGATAAAAATACGAGCCGGCTTTTGATTGGGATTACAGCCGTACTTCAATTCTAATGCTGTTGCCATTTATTAAGAGTGATTGAATTTCAAAAACAAAAGTAATTCTTTCCAACGGATAAACGATATCTTCCTATCGGCAAAAGCATAGCAGCAGACTTGCGATAAAAAATCCCCGCGCATCGGCAATATATGATGCGCGGGGATACATTGTATTTCTGTTAAGAATGGTACTCCTATTATATATTAGCGTTTAGGCTTGATGTCCAACTTGACGGGAGTAATCATATTTTCCGGTGCAAGGATGGTATCCAAGTCTTTCTTATCAAGAATATCGTGTTCGAGTACGAGGTCGTAAACTCCACGTCCTGTTTCCATCGCTTCTTTCGCTATTTTGGTAGAGTTCTTATAACCGATGATGGGGTTCAACGCCGTAACGATACCGATACTGTTGCGGATGTGTTCGCGACAAACTTCTTCGTTGGCTTCGATGCCGTCGATACAGCGTGTGCGCAAAGTGTCGAAACCATTTGCCAACAAGTCGATAGACTCGAAACAACATTGTGCCATCACAGGCTCCATGGCATTCAACTCCATTTGTGCTGCATCGCCTGCCATAGTTACAGTGAGGTCGTTGCCCATTACTTTGTAGCAGATTTGGTTCATCACTTCGGGGATAACGGGGTTTACTTTTCCCGGCATGATGGAAGAACCCGGTTGCATCGGCGGCAAGTTGATTTCATGGAAACCGGAACGAGGACCGCTGCTCAGCAGACGAAGGTCGTTGCAGATTTTGTTTACTTTCACGGCAATACGTTTCAATTCCGAACTGTATGCTATCATCACAGAAGTATCACTGGTGGCACCGACAAGGTCTTTCGACAAAGATATTTTCCAACCCGTGATTTTTGCCAGTGCTTCTATCACGTATTCTGCGTATTTAGGCTCTGCACAGATACCTGTTCCGATGGCTGTTGCTCCCATATTCACTTCGAGGAATTCTTCTGCCGCATGGTCGAGATTTGTCAATTCGGCTTCCAAAATAGAAGCAAAACCGCCGAATGTTTGTCCCAGTGTCATAGGAACGGCATCCTGCAATTGTGTACGTCCCATCTTCAGGACGTGCGCAAATTCTTTGCTCTTTGCTTTCAAGGCATTGACCAAGTCTACCAAATGTGTGCGGAATTTCAAGTGCGAAGCATACAAACCGAGATGAATGGCTGTGGGATAAGCATCATTCGTAGATTGCGAACCGTTCACATGGTCGTTCGGAGACAGATACTGAAATTCGCCCGCATTGTGTCCCATGATTTGCAAAGCTCTGTTGCAAATCACTTCGTTCGCATTCATATTAGTAGTAGTACCTGCGCCTCCCTGTATCATGTCGATGGGGAAATTATCGTGGTGCTTCCCTTCCAACAACTCACGACAAGCTTGCACAATGGCATCTTTCTGCGCATCGGTAAGCAGCCCGAGACGATGATTGGCAATAGCCGCCGCTTCTTTCGTCCATGCTAAACCGTGGATAAACAAAGGATAGTCGCTCAACAGAAAATTGCTGATACGGAAGTTTTCGATACCACGCAAAGTCTGTACACCATAAAGTTTGTCGGCCGGAATTTGGCGTTCACCAAGCAGGTCGCTTTCAGTTCGGAATTTTAGTTCTTCCATAATTTTTTGTTCTATTAAGGTTGATGTTTTGCGCAAAGCTACAAATTCAACGCATTCAAACCAAAGTTCCGAACGCTTTTTCTAACAAAATGTTACAGAAAAAGAAAGGATATTATTCTACCGAAGCAAATCACTCCCCGATTGCATAAGTAAGAAGCAGAAAAAAGCTACAAAAAGAAGTCGTTATCTTTTGTCATGGAAAAACTTATTGCCGATGACAAAGACAAACCGAAGTACGAGAACTGTATCGTTTTCCCGTATATTCATACTACCGCGACAATACGTTTCCGCACCCCAAAAAAAGAATGTATCAAGCTCTCTTTCCATCGTCGAGAACACTCGGGAATTTCCTTTTTCCGACGGAATGAAAACAGCTTTACAACGCCTTCCTGATGCGATTATGTTGTTAACATTCTTTGACGCTGTTGTCATCGCGATAGCAACATGTTGTTATCAAATCGGCAATATGTTGTCAATTTGGAGTTATAAATTCGAGAGTTCATAAGGTGTAAGAAGCAAGCATGTATTCATCAAGAATTACGAAGACTCAAAACCCAGAAAAGACAATGTGTGATACTTTGCCGACACAATACATCAAAAAAAAAGATGGATGACAATCTCCTCTGCCATCCATCTCCTTTTCTTAAATCAAGTGTTGACTTTTCAGTTCCTCTGCCACCGCTTCCAACTCCTCGTACCATTCTTTCCCGAATTTACGGATAAGCGGAGCTTTCAGAAACCGGTACACAGCCACGCCTTCGCGCTTTCCCAAGTCGCGTGCACATTGACAAATATCCCAACGATGATAATTCACAGCCTTGTACACGCCATAATCGCCGATGCGGATAGGATAAAGATGGCAGGATATGGGTTTGTAAAACGTGGTTTTTCCTTCGCGATACGCTTTTTCGATGGCACAAAAACAATTCCCCTGTTCATCGTAACAGGTAAATACACAGTCCTTACCATGCACAATGGATGTCACGAGGTCTCCGTCGGAGTCTGTGTAAGCCACGCCGTTCCGACTTATTTCTGCCCGTGCCTCTTCCGAGAGGTCGTTCCATACCGCAGGAAGAACTTCTTCGAGCAGTGCTACTTCTTCTTTCTCCACCGGTGCACCCGCATCTCCTTCTATGCAACAAGCACCCTTGCACACGGATAAATCACATATAAACTGTTGCGTGAAAACATCCAAACTTACGACGACATCATCTATCTGTACCATTCTTCCTCATTAAAAACAGGACGCAAAATTACGCCAATAATACGGCTGATGCAAATCCTTCCATCGAAGACAAAAGAAAGGCGACAAGCCTTCGAGTTGCTTGTCGCCTTCGTAGTATTAAGATAATGCTCTCTGCTTATCCTTGCTCGATTGCTGCCTGCGCCGCCGCCAATCTTGCGATAGGCACACGGAACGGAGAACAAGATACGTAGTTCAAACCTACCTTATGGCAGAACTTCACGGACGAAGGTTCGCCACCATGTTCACCACAAATACCGCATTTCAATTCCGGACGAATGGCGCGACCTTTGTCTACTGCCATTTCCACCAATTGACCTACGCCTTTTTGGTCGAGAACTTGGAACGGGTCTACTTTCAAGATTTTCTTCTCGAGATATACCGGCAAGAAAGAAGCAATATCGTCACGAGAATAACCGAATGTCATCTGTGTCAAGTCGTTTGTACCGAAAGAGAAGTATTCCGCACGCGAAGCAATACGGTCTGCCGTAAGTGCCGCACGAGGAATTTCAATCATCGTACCTACTTGATAGTCTACTTTCACACCTGCTTCTGCAAAGAGGGCTTCTGCCGTAGCACGGATAATCTTTTCCTGTGCCTCGAATTCGTACAAAATACCGGTAAGCGGTACCATGATTTCCGGTATAGGATTGAAGCCTTGCTTCTTCAGCTCGATAGCCGCACCGATAATAGCCTTGGTTTGCATCTCTGTGATTTCGGGATAAGTATTGCCCAAACGGCAACCTCTGTGTCCGAGCATCGGGTTGGCTTCGCAAAGACTGTCTACGCGTTGGCGGATATATTCCACTGTTACACCCATGGCATCTGCCATTTCTTGTTGACCTTTTGCATCGTGCGGAACAAACTCATGCAAAGGAGGGTCGAGCAAACGTACGTTCACAGGGAAGCCGTCCATAGCTTTGAAGATACCTACGAAGTCTTCTTTTTGGAAAGGCAAAAGTTTGTCCAAAGCTTTGCGGCGACCTTCCGCATCGGGAGCAAGAATCATTTCGCGCATAGCTACAATCTTCTGATTTTCGAAGAACATGTGTTCCGTTCTACAAAGACCGATACCTACCGCGCCGAAGCCTCTTGCTACTTCCGCATCGTGCGGAGTATCTGCATTGGTACGTACTTTCAGTTTAGAATACTTTTCGCACAAAGACATCAGCTTTGCAAAATCGCCGGAGAGTTCGGCTGCTTTTGTCGGGATGCTACCTTTATATACATCACCGGTACTACCATTGAGCGAAAGGAAGTCGCCTTCGTGGAATACCACGCCTTCTATTTCCACTGTCTTTTTCTTATAGTCGATATTCAAAGCACCGGCACCGGAAACACAACACTTACCCATACCGCGTGCTACTACTGCCGCGTGCGAAGTCATACCACCACGTGCTGTGAGGATACCTTCGGCAGCAGACATACCTGCAAGGTCTTCGGGCGAAGTTTCGATACGTACCAGGATTACTTTTTCACCGTTTGCCACCCATTCGGCAGCATCGTCGGCAAAGAATACCACTTTACCGCAAGCCGCACCCGGAGAAGCGGGCAAACCTCTTGTCAATGCTTTTGCTGCACGCAGAGCTTCCTGGTCGAATACGGGGTGAAGAAGTTCGTCGAGTTTGTTGGGTTCGCAACGAGTCAAAGCCGTCTTTTCGTCGATAAAACCTTGTTCCAACATATCCATGGCAATTTTCACCATTGCCGTACCGGTACGTTTTCCGTTACGTGTTTGGAGGAACCAAAGTTTGCCTTCCTGCACAGTGAACTCCATATCCTGCATATCCTTGTAGTGGTTTTCGAGTTTGCTTTGCAGAGCATCGAGTTCTTTATAGATTTCGGGCATAGCTTCTTCCATAGAGGGATATTTGGAAGCTCTTTCTTCTTCTGAAATGTTTTGCATTTCCGCCCAACGCTGTGAACCGATTTTGGTGATTTGTTGCGGTGTACGAATACCTGCCACCACGTCTTCACCTTGTGCATTGATAAGGTATTCACCGTTGAAGAGGTCTTCTCCCGTAGCCGCATCGCGCGAGAAACATACACCTGTGGCAGAAGTATTGCCCATGTTACCGAATACCATGGCTTGTACGTTTACAGCCGTACCCCACTCTGCCGGTATGCCTTCCATTTTTCTGTAAAGGATGGCACGTTCGTTCATCCAAGAATCGAATACGGCACAGATTGCACCCCAAAGTTGTTCGTAAGCGCATTCGGGGAAGTCCTTGCCGGTTTGTTTTTTCACGGCTTGTTTGAAGAGTGTAACGAGTTCTTTCAAATCGGATACTTCCAACTCGTTGTCCAACTTAACACCTTTCTTTTCTTTGACTTCTTCAATGATTGCTTCGAACGGGTCGATATCTTCTTTGTTGGTAGGTTTCATGCCCAATACCACGTCGCCATACATCTGTACGAAACGACGATAAGAGTCCCATGCAAAACGTTCGTTGCCGGTCTTCTTAGCCAAACCTTCCACAACCTTGTCGTTCAAACCGAGGTTCAAGATGGTATCCATCATACCCGGCATGGAAGCGCGTGCTCCCGAACGAACAGAAACAAGCAAAGGATTTGTCACATCGCCGAACTTGGAATTCATCAACGCTTCCACACCTGCAATGGCACATTCCACTTCACCTTTCAATAGTCCTACAACTTTCTCTTTACCTTCTACGTAGTACTCGTTACATACGTCTGTTGTAATCGTAAATCCGGGAGGAACCGGTATTCCGATGAGATTCATTTCCGCAAGGTTCGCTCCCTTGCCTCCCAATAGGTTTTTCATACCCGCCTGCCCTTCGGCTTTACCATTGCCGAAGGTGTAAACTCGTTTTTTTTCCATGTTTTGTACGAAATAGTTTATAATTATATATAGTATTTATTTTATCCGCTGATATAATTACAAAATTATGGATTGTTCAATCATTTGCCAAATGAAGATAGCAATATTTATACGAAAATGAATTTTTATGCTTTGAGCATAAAGAAATACATACTATATTTGTAAACGCTCTCATTTGTAGATATTCATACCCTTTTTGCAGATACACTTCAAGCCCTGAAAAAGGGCTTTTTCTTTTTCCTCAAGGTTTCTCTATATATTCTTATGGAAAGAAAGAGATGTTTTTCGGATAAAGGGAAGCCGACTGTTTCTACATAAAATAGACTCCCTCTTGTACCTCGCCAACTCACGAACTCAGCACTCCAAATTAGCAACGTATTGCTAAGTTGATAACAACATGTTGTCAAGTTGATA
>JBGXXU010000007.1:0-5702 GCA_041814865.1 Phocaeicola sp.
ATCTTGTCAACTCAAAAACTAGCCACTTCGAATTAGCAACATATTGCCGATTTGATAACAACATGTTGTCAAGTCGATAGCATCATGTTGCTATCGCGATAAGAACATGTTGCTATCGCGATGACAACAGCGTCAAAGAATGTTAACAACATAATCCCATCAGGAGAGTATCGTAGAGGTGTTTTTCTTACGTCAAAACAGAGGTTTTCAGAGGCGGTACAGACCGAAAAAAAATGCGCTCGCCTTCAGAGCGAACGCCGCATAGATACCAAGAAGGATGACAAATACAGCTTATTATTACCGTTTCATTTCAAAGCATTTCTCAACAAACGCATGCTTTTCCCCGAAACAGGATGAGACAAATCGGGTGCGATTTCACAAAGAGGTGCCAAAACAAACTCGCGCTGCTCCAGCAAAGGATGTGGCAGTATCAGTTCGTCCGTCGTCAGAACCTCATCGCCATACAACAATATATCTATATCGATGACTCTATCTGCATAAACACCAGCCTGCGACTTCACGGCACGCCCCATCTCCCGCTCTATGTGTTGAGTAACGGCAAGTACTTCCTTTGCTGTCAGCAGGGTGCGCACACACACCACCGCATTCAAGAAAGAATGTTCGGAAGAAAAGCCCCATGCCTCCGTAACATAAAAAGAGGATAGAGCAACGCATTGCCCCACCCTCTTCTCTATATGCTTCACCGCCATGCGCAGATGCTCGGACTTGTTGCCCAAGTTGGAGCCTAAACCCAAATATACCTCTGTCATGGCAAATCGTTTTAGTCTATAATCAACATGGCATCGCCATAAGTACCGAAGCGATAATCTTCTTTGATGGCGATATTGTACATTTCCATAATAAGGTCGTAACCGCCATATGCACAAGTCAGCATCAACTGAATGGACAACGGCATGTGGAAATTGGTTATCATGGAGTTTGCCACAGAAAATTCGTAAGGCGGGAAGATGAACTTGTTCGTCCAACGGTCTGCCTCCTTGATAAAGCCATTGATACCCACAGTGGTTTCGATGGCACGCATTACCGTCGTACCCACCGCACAAATTTTACGTCCGGCTTCTCTCGCCGTATTGACAACCCGACAAGCTTCGGACGTGATAATCATCTGCTCCGATTCCATCTTGTGTTTTGTCAAATCCTCTACTTCGATGTCGCGGAAACACCCCAGACCGGCATGAAGCGTAATAAAGGAGAAGTCGATACCTTTGATTTCCATGCGCTTCATCAACTCACGACTGAAGTGCAATCCCGCAGCAGGAACAGTCACCGCTCCCTCGTGCTTAGCATAAATAGTTTGGAAACGCTCTTCGTCGACAGCTTCTGCTTTGCGATTGATAAAAGGAGGCAACGGAGGTACACCCAAAGCATACAGTGCCTTCTTGAATTCTTCGTGCGGTCCGTCGTAAAGAAAACGCAGCGTACGTCCGCGCGAAGTCGTATTGTCTATGACTTCTGCCACCATCGAATCGTCCTCGCCGAAATACAGTTTGTTGCCGATACGTATTTTACGGGCAGGGTCTACCAATACATCCCACAAACGACTGTCGTGGTTCAACTCACGCAAGAGGAAGACTTCTATACATGCGCCCGTCTTTTCCTTGTTACCATATAAGCGTGCCGGAAAAACTTTCGTGTCATTGAAGATGAAAACATCTTTCTCCTCAAAGAATTTGAGTATATCCTTGAAGATGAGGTGCTCTACTTCACCCGTCTTCTTGTGTACAACCATCAGTCGTGATTCGTCTCTGTAATTTGCCGGATACAACGCTATTTTCTCTTCCGGAAGTTTGAATTTGAATTGTGACAGTTTCATTTCTTATCCTTTTTTCTTTTTATTGTCTAAAATAAACATCTCATCACTCCGTCTCTTCGGTCGTGATGACTTGTGTTTCGAGCCAAGACTCGAATTCTTCTACCTGCATGCAGTCCGCCAAACGAATATCACCTACTCGCGTGCGTTGCAATGCTGTGAGATGCGCTCCGCTATCGAGTGCCTCACCGATGTCCCGCGCCAAAGCGCGTATGTATGTTCCTTTACTGCAAACCACTCGTACCACGATTTCGGGCAATTCGCATGAAAGCAATTCTATTTCGTCTATGACCAAAGTTTTTGCTTTCAACTCTACTTCTTTTCCTTTGCGAGCAAGGTCATAAGCACGCTTTCCATCCACCTTACAAGCCGAAAAAGCAGGCGGAACCTGTTCTATCGTGCCGATAAACTTTTGCAAGACGTTCTCGACCTGTTCGCATGTGATATGCTCGTAAGGGTATGTTGCGTCTATTTCCGTTTCCAAGTCAAAGGAAGGAGTAGTGGCTCCCAAGCGCAATGTTGCGATGTATTCTTTCGTCTGATATTGAAACTCTTCTATTCGTTTTGTCGCTTTTCCCGTGCAAATAATCATGACACCGGTAGCAAGCGGGTCGAGTGTGCCGGCATGTCCTACTTTCATCTTCTTCACACCGACCTTGCGACAAATATGATAACGCAACTTATTGACGATGGCAAAGGATGTCCATTTGTAAGGCTTGTCTATGTATAAAATCTCTCCTGCCTTGAAGTCCATTATCCTATGCTTAAGTTATAGCCCAAGAAACTCAACGTCAAAATCAATCCGCCTACAATAATGCGATACCAACCGAAAGCGGTAAATCCGTATCGGGTCACAAAAGCAATGAAGAACTTTATCGCCAAAAGCGCAACAATGAAAGCTACGATATTGCCCAAGAGCAAGGACGACAAATTGTCCGTCAGTATCTGCACGCCTTCCGGTGTCATCAACAACTTGAGCAACTTATAACAAGTGGCGGCAAACATCGTGGGGACAGCAAGAAAAAACGAGAACTCTGCTGCATCCTTGCGTGTCAGCTTTTGCGTCATGCCTCCTATTATGGTAGCCATAGAGCGAGAAACTCCCGGTATCATGGCGATACATTGGAACAAGCCTATGACGAAAGCACGTTTGTTCGTCACGGGTTCTTCTTTTACATTGCCGGCAAATATCTTATCGGTGAAAAGCATGAAAATGCCACCAAGCACCAACATCGCAGCCACCACTTCGACGCGCTCCAACAGCGCATCTATCCTGTCGGAAAAAATAAAACCGATAACGGCGGCAGGCACGAAAGCCACAAACAGTTTGACATAAAAATCGAGCGAATGCAACCAACGCATCAACACGGAAGTTTCGCCCTGCGGTACCGGCTTCAGCACAAAGAAACGCTTCCAATACAGACATACCACCGAAAGTATGGCACCGAACTGTATCATCACCAGAAAAGCCTTGACAAACTCCGTGCTCTCCACTCCCAACAGATGTTGCGCAATAATCATATGACCGGTAGAAGAAACAGGAAGAAACTCCGTGAGTCCTTCCACTATGGCGATGATAATGGTTTCCAATACACCCAAATCCTGCATAAACGCTTTACTTTTTAGATTTCGGTGTATAAAGGATGCCGAATATCATAAAGATGAAACCGAAGAAAGCAACCACGGGTGCCAACTTGATACGCCGTGCACTGAACACATCGGGTTCGTAATGCGCTTCGGTCGTAGCAGGACCGAGCATCAGCAGAAAGCCAACAATGATGATGCACATACCGACAGCCAAAAGTATGTAGTTTTGCTTGCCCAGTGCGAATTTTGATTTTTCCATATATAATAATGTATATAAAAAGACTGCTTATCAACGGTACAAAGCACCGGTGCGCATGTTCAGATAACGGTTGACAGAGAAAAGAGCACACAGCCATGTGAGCAGGATACCCAACAGCAAGACAATACCCATCACCATCCACAGCACCTCGTTCGTAATGACAAAGCATAAATCGGGTTCATACTGCATCAACACATATACCAGCCCGTACAATGCCGCATCTGCCAGCAATGCCGCGACAATACCCATCACCACACTGCGCAAGACAAACGGGCGACGGATAAATCCCCATTTCGCACCGACCAGTCGCATGGTGTGTATCAAAAAACGTTTGGCGTAAATGTGCAGGCGAATGGTATTGTTTATCAAAACGAACGAAATCAGCGTGAGCAATCCGGCACAAATCAACAAGACAAGCCCTGCCTTGCGAAGGTTTTGATTGACCGAATCCAGCAAATCTTGCGGATATGCTATTTCCAAGACGCCGGTTTCTTCCTTTATTTGAGCGGAAATCCATTTCAGGCTGTCAGAGTTGGCATATTCGGCATTCAGTTTCATTTCCAAGATAGCAGGGAAAGGATTGTGTCCGAGAAACTCCGCAGGGTCTGTTCCCATAGCCTCAGTTTGTTCTTTCAAGGCATCTTCTTTGGATATATAAACGACTTCTTTGGCAAAACGCTCTTTTGCCAAAGCATCTCTGTATGCCAAAACCTGCGACTCTTTCATATCGTCGCTCAGCGTCAAGGTGAGTGCGATATGCTCGCGTACATAGACCGAGAGGTTATTGGCAGTAAATCCTAAAAATACCATCAATCCCAATAGAAAAAGCACCAACATCACGCTGATACCCGATGTGATGGATTGCATCGCTAAGAAAGAACCTTTTTTCATACCTGTTTTTGTTTACAGAGAATATAGATGACAGAACTGCTCTCGCCGACTTTCCCTATGGCAGAAAACCATGCTTTGACACCCGTATAAAAGCCTCGCACGAAAGGAACGGAAGCTTTCCTGTACTTTTCGCTGAGCATCGACACGTAAAAAGCATCGAACGGCATGGGCAGTTTATCCTTCACCTCGAAACCGTGTTTTACCGCCCAGCGTCCCAATACTTCGGGCGTGAAGTGCCATAAGTGGCGGGGCACATCGTATGCTCCCCACATCTCCTTATAATGACGCGCATCGTAAGAAGACGGATTGGGAACGGCAACGATAAGCACACCTCGGTCGTCCAAAAGCCGATGAAGCATAGACCACGTTTCGTCCAAATGCTGTAAGTGTTCCAGCACGTGCCATAGCGTAATGACATCGTACGACTTTTCGGGGAGTGTCCAAAAGGTTTCGGGTGCGGAAACGTTCAATCCGAAATGTGTTTGAGCAAACTTGCGAGCCTGTTCGTTTTTTTCGATAGCCGAAACCGCCCAACCTTCCTGCGCCATCAAAGCCGGGAAATATCCCGTACCCGTCCCGATATCCAACAGTCTGCGCCCGAAAGGGCTGTATCTGCGTACCAAACGGGCTTTGCGTCGCAACATCAGACTGCGTACTGCGTGATAGGCTTTGTTCATCAATCCCTCGTGCGTATCGCTGTGCGAGACATAGTCGGGCGATTCGTAATAACGTCCGATAAAAGCCTCCGAAGGCGCATCTTGCGTAAACATAAAACCACAATCCACACATGCACAAACCGCGAAAACCTCCCCCGTGGCATAATAATCGGCACAAGAAAAACGTTTGTCGAATGTCTGCCCGCCACACAGCGGACAAGTGTCTATATGGAGTATGCTCACTTTATTCCCTAATTTGCCGCAAAATTGCAAATAATATGCCGAATTACGGTAAAAAGATGCATTCTTTTTTGAGACAGATGTATTGTCCGTTTCGAATAGATGTGTATAAATATACAGAAAAAGACACCTTTCTCGTATATTTATGCAATGTCGTGCACGTATTTCTGCACGAAAAGTTCTCGCCGCGCAATGATTTTCCGGTACGAAAAAGCCTCGAAAAAACCTTTTTTTGTTC
>JBGXXU010000008.1:0-38273 GCA_041814865.1 Phocaeicola sp.
AACTATCTATATATTGCCAAGTTGATAACAACATGTTGTCAAGTCGATAGCATCATGTTGCTATCGCGATAAGAACATGTTGCTATCGCGATGACAACAGCGTCAAAGAATGTTAACATCATAATCGCATCGAGAAGCCGTTGTAGAGGCGTTTCTCTGTCATCGAAAACACGATTTTTCGGAGCTTTTCCGGACCGAAAAAACATTGCGCAGCGACCTGATTTTGTACGAAAACACAAGGAAGGTATTGCATAAATATGCAGAAACGAGAGTTCGCCCTGCGCGAAAGACATATCGGGCTGGGTTATTCTTCGGGCAAGGCAGAAAACAAGTCGGGCGTCCCCAAAAGGTTGTAACTCATGCGGTGATAGGGCGATGTTCCGTGCCGAAGAATGGCTGTGCGATGGTCGCGCGTGGGATAACCTTTGTTCTTGTCCCACCGATAGCAGGGATATTCCGCATGCAGGCGTTCCATGTAGTCGTCTCTATACGTCTTTGCCAGGATGGAAGCCGCCGCGATGGAGAGATATTTGGCATCTCCTTTTACGATGGTGGTATGCGGAATGTCGGCATAAGGTTTGAAACGATTGCCGTCCACAATGATGTGTTCGGGGCGCACGGACAACTTTTCGATGGCGCGATGCATGGCAAGGATGGAAGCATTGAGAATGTTGATACGGTCTATTTCCTGCGGCGAAACTTCTGCCACAGCCCACGAAATGGCTTCTCGTTGAATAACTTCGCGCAAGGCATACCTGCGTTTTTCGCTGAGTTGCTTGGAATCGTTGAGCCATTCGTGACGGAAATCCGTCGGCAAAATGACGGCTGCGGCAAATACCGCACCGCACAGACAACCCCTGCCGGCTTCATCGCAACCGGCTTCGACCGTATCGGGCAAGAAATGTGACAACAGCATGATGATAAACGTACGCAAGAAACAACTAATCGCGCGGGTCTGCACCCCACGACATCTTTTCGCGTAGAATACGGAAGAAAGTTTGCGGATGACGCTTCACCACCTTCACCGTATAAGGTGCACGACTGATGGTCAGTCGCGTATCCTCTTTGCAGGTTTCGCTTCTTCCGTCTACGGAAACGAGGAAATTATGGCTTCTGCTCTCCACTTCGAGCGTGATGATGCTGTCGTCGTTGATAACGATAGGACGCACATTCAAACTATGCGGTGCTACGGCAGCAAGGCAAATAGTACGACATTCGGGCATCAGAATAGGACCTCCCACACTGAGCGAGTAACCTGTGGAACCGGTAGGTGTGGAGATAATCAAACCGTCGGCTTGATAGTTGTTGAGCAAATGCCCGTCTATATATGTGCGAATGGTTATCATGGACGAAGTGTCCCGCTTGAGCACGGCTATGTCGTTGAGTCCGTAAGGATAGGTTTTCGGCTTTCCCTTGTCGTATGCCACCTGCAACAGACTGCGTTCTTCTATGCAATATCTTCCTGCCAACACGTCTGTCAACGCTTCTTCCATCTCGTGCGGCACTATTTCGGACAGAAAGCCCAAACGCCCCGTATGAATACCGAGTATGGGAATGTTTTTATCTTTCACTTGCTCCGCAGTAGCCAGAAATGTGCCGTCGCCACCTATGCTTATGACCATATCCACCGTCTGCGGAAGTTCGTCGAAAGACGGTATTTCCTTCAAGTCCAAGTTAGTTTGCGACGTGATATATTCGGCGAAACGACGCTCGATGCAGAAACCCGCTTTCTGTCGTTTCAAGATGTTGATAAGGTGCACCGTATGCATAGTCTTCTCCCCTTGACAAAGGTTTCCGAAGAGAGCAAAACGCAATCGTCTTTGCATAGTTCCTTAATAATTTATTGTTCAATTACCAACAAAGCCATTATCTTTGTCTTAATTAATTGCAAAGATAACAGATAGCACTACAATGACAAAACTTAGTGTAAACGTAAACAAGGTAGCCACACTGCGCAATGCCAGAGGAGGAAACAATCCCAACGTATTGCAAGTAGCTTTGGATTGCGAACGCTTCGGAGCCGACGGCATCACGGTACATCCCCGTCCGGACCAACGCCATATACGCTATACGGACGTATTGACACTGAAGCCCGAGCTGACGACAGAGTTCAATATAGAAGGCTATCCCTCTGCGGAATTCGTAGACCTCGTGCTGAAAGTGAAACCTCACCAAGTCACGCTGGTACCCGATGCTCCCGACCAAATCACCTCCAATGCAGGATGGGATACGATAACACATGCCTCTCTGCTGACGGAACTGATAGATACTTTCCGCAAAGCAGGCATACGTACTTCCATCTTCATCGGTACAGAGTTGTCTTTGATAGAATATGCAGCCAAAACAGGAACCGACCGCGTGGAACTCTATACCGAACCGTATGCGGCACTTTATGCCCAAGACAGAGAAACAGCCATAGCTCCCTTTGTCAAAGCGGCGGAACTCGTACGGGAACTCGGCTTGGGACTGAATGCAGGACACGACCTCAGTTTGCAGAATTTGGCTTATTTCAAAGAGCGAATACCTTGGACAGACGAGGTTTCCATAGGGCATGCGCTGATTTGCGATGCACTTTACATGGGCTTGGAAACGACAATCCGAGCTTATCAGGATTGTTTGAAATAGTATCACCTCAATAACTTGTTAGAATATGAAAGAGATTTGCATTTTTCTGGCAGACGGATTTGAAGAAATCGAAGCAATTACGCCCATCGATATCTTGCGTCGCGGAGGACTCTCCGTGAAGACCGTATCCGTAATGACTACAAAGACAGTGGTAGGCGCACACGGCGTACCCGTAATTGCCGATGCTTTGTTTACCGACATCGACGAAGCGAATATAGAAATGATAGTACTGCCCGGCGGTCTGCCCGGCGCAACCAACCTTGATGAACACAAAGGTTTGGGCGAGTTGGTGACACGCTTTGCAAAGGCAGAACTCCCCGTTGCGGCTATCTGTGCGGCACCTTTGGTATTGGGTAAGCGTGGTTTGCTCGAAGGCAGGAAAGCAACTTGTTATCCCGGCTTTGAGGAATATCTCACCGGCGCGACTTGTACCGGTGCCATGGTAGAACAATCCGGCAATTTCATTTTGGGCAAAGGTCCCGGTGCCGCTACGGCATTTGCTTTTGCCATCTTGGCGCGTTATGCAGACGCAGAAGTCGTGAACGGACTCAAGGACGGTATGCTGTGGCAATGAACAAACGTGCTGCACTGATAGTGGCAGGTGGTAAAGGATTGCGGATGGGCGCGGATTTACCCAAACAATTCATGCCGATAGGAGGGGTGCCCGTCTTGATGCGCACCCTTTCGGCTTTTTATAACCACGACAATTCGATAGACATCGTATTGGTTTTGCCACGAGAACAAATGGCTTTTTGGCAAGACTTGTGTTCGAAACACGACTTCAGAATACCGCATCGCATTGCCGAAGGCGGAGAAACCCGTTTTCATTCGGTACAAAACGGATTGGCTTTGATAGAAAACGATGCTTTGGTAGCCGTACACGATGGTGTGCGTCCTTTTGTGTCTTCGGAAGTCATAGAAACGTGTTACCGCGCAGCTGAAACGCATGGAGCTGTCATTCCTGTGACAGAAGTAGTGGAGACACTTCGCCATGTGACGGATACGGATACAACGAAAGAAAGTCGCACGGTACCGCGCAGTGAATACAGACTGGTACAAACACCGCAAACATTTCAAGCACGCTTGCTGAAATCCGCTTATGCGCAACCCTATACCGACGCGTTTACGGACGATGCTTCTGTCGTCGAAGCCGTAGGACATCCCATTACACTCGTACAAGGAAACAAAGAAAACATCAAACTGACCACTCCCTTCGACTTGACGGTGGCGGAAGCTCTGTTGAAAAGAGAGTGAGATATACATTAAAACAACAACTAAATGAAAAAACTATTATTTACGCTCTTTGCCTGCTCTTTCGTAGCGTTGACAAGCATGGCACAAGAAGCCAATCGTATCATCGGCACATATGCCACAGAAGGAGAGCGTGCCAAAGTAGCCATCAGCAAACAAGGAGACAAGTTCATCGGAACGTTGATTTGGACGATGACGGAAGGCAAAAAAGACAGTAAAAATCCGGATGCTTCCCTGCGCAACAAACCTTTGGTAGGGAAAGTCATTCTCAAAGACTTCGTTTACTCGGGAAAGGATGTGTGGGAGAAAGGCACCATCTACGACCCGGAATCAGGAAAGACTTACAGTTGCAAAATCACGCGCCAAGCCAACGGCGACTTGAAAGTGCGTGGTTTCATCGGTGTTTCGTTATTGGGACGCAACTCCATGTGGACACGTCTCAAGGAAAAATAACGTCGACCACACTCGAATAAGGTTATGATAGACCTCTTCAGTCGAGATATAAAGTACTTGCAAGGCGTAGGACCACAACGTGCCGCGCTCTTGCTGAAAGAATTGCAAATCGCCTCTTTCGGCGATTTGCTGTATTATTTCCCATACAAGTACGTCGACAGGAGCAGGCTCTATACCATCCGTGAGATAGACGGGAACATGCCTTATATACAACTGAAAGGACGCATACTGAGTTTTGAAACCTTTGGAGAGGGACGCCAACGACGACTTGTCGGACACTTTTCGGACGGTAGCGGCGTGGTAGACCTTGTTTGGTTTCAGGGATTGAAGTTCGTGACGGGAAAATACAAAGCAGGAGAGGAGTACATCGTCTTCGGCAAACCCACCGTCTTCAACGGACGTATCAACATAGCACATCCCGATATAGACGCAGCCGACAGTTTTACCTTGTCGGGAATGGGGTTGCAACCTTATTACAATACGACGGAGCGCATGAAACGCAGTATGCTCAACTCGCATGCCCTGCAAAAGATGATGCGTTCGCTGTTTCAAGCCGTTGAACGAGAGAGCATTGTCGAAACACTATCTCCTGCGCTCATAGCCCGACACGGTCTGATGCCGTTGTCCGAAGCCTTACAACACATACATTTTCCACAAAGCCCTGAGATGCTTCGCAAGGCACAATATCGGCTTAAATTCGAAGAACTTTTTTATATCCAACTCAGCATTCTGCGTTATTCGCAGGAACGCCGTCTGAAGTTCAAGGGATTTGTCTTTGACAAGGTGGGCGATGCTTTCCTACGCTTTTACGAGAAATATCTGCCTTTCGAACTGACGGGAGCACAAAAGCGTGTAGTCAAAGAGATACGTCGAGACATGGGAAGCGGACGACAAATGAACCGCCTGTTGCAAGGCGACGTGGGAAGCGGTAAAACACTGGTTGCGCTTCTCTCCATGCTCATAGCCATCGGCAACGGGTATCAAACCTGCATGATGGCACCGACGGAAATCCTTGCCACACAGCATTATGAGACAATAAAAGCATTTCTCCAAGACATGGCTGTGCGCGTGGAGCTGCTGACGGGCACCATCAAAGGAAAACGTCGTGAACAAATACTTTCAGACCTCGTTGCAGGCGAAGTGGATATACTCATCGGGACACACGCCGTATTGGAAGACACCGTAAATTTTTCTGCACTGGGAATGGTGGTAATAGACGAACAACACCGTTTCGGTGTGGCACAACGCGCCAAATTGTGGAACAAAAACACTTGCCCGCCACACATCCTCGTCATGACAGCCACACCCATTCCGCGTACGCTCGCCATGACACTTTACGGTGATTTGGACGTTTCCGTCATCGACGAATTGCCACCGGGCAGAAAACCCGTCAAAACCATTCATCAGTACGATGCCCGACGCGCAGGACTGAACGAATTCCTGCACGAACAGATACGCGAAGGTCGACAGGTTTATATCGTTTATCCTTTGATACAAGAGAGTGAAAAAATAGACTTGAAAAACCTCGAAGAGGGGTATCGACACGTTGTAGAAGCTTTTCCACAGTACAAAGTGTCCAAAGTACACGGCAAAATGAAGGCTTCGGAAAAAGAAGCAGAAATGCAACGCTTCCTGCATCGTGAAACACAAATCATGGTAGCTACAACCGTAATAGAAGTGGGTGTGAATGTGCCCAACGCTTCGGTGATGGTAATAGAAAACGCAGAACGTTTCGGACTGTCGCAACTTCATCAATTGCGCGGTAGGGTAGGGCGTGGTGCAGACCAGTCTTACTGCGTCTTGCTGACGGGGTATAAGCTGTCCGAAGATACACGAAAGCGTATAGGTATCATGGTGCAGACAAACGATGGTTTCGAGATAGCCGAAGCCGACTTGCAACTACGCGGTCCCGGCGATTTGGAGGGAACACAGCAGAGCGGTGTGGCTTTCGACCTGAAAATAGCGAATATCGCGCGCGACGGACAACTCTTGCAGTACGTGCGAGGCATTGCGGAGGAACTCATCGCCACAGACCCCGAATGCAATCGCCCGGAGAACCTCATCGTTTGGCAACAGCTTGCCAAATATCGCAAACGCAATCAAAACTGGTCTGTCATCTCTTAGCATCGCTCCACCATCGCATAACACTGTTTTACTGACAGATACAGAGTATTATACGTCTTATCGACACACTTTTTTGCTTGTTTTGTTTCTTCACATTCGTGCAATATCGTCGTATCGAAATCCCGCCGTTTCACGAACTCTTCCATGCTGTTCAAGATACGTTGCGCAAGCCGATTTGATAACAACATGTTGTCAAGTTGATAGCATCATGTTGCTATCGCGATAAGAACATGTTGCTATCGCGATGACAACAGCGTCAAAGAATGTTAACAACAAAATCGCATCGAGAAGGCATTGCAGAGCGGTTTTACAGCATCGAGAAACAAGCTTTTTTGCCTATGATATCGGGCGGTGAAAAGCGCGAGAAACCTGCGTACTTCAGCCGAAGAACAGGTCTTTCATAGAGTAAAACAACGGTAAATCCGAGTGCGAGGATACTCACTCCTTATCGAAATAGTTTTTCAGAGCTTTCGCTACACTTTCGCCCACGACGACAGAGAGTTCTTCCACAGAAGCCTCCCGAATACGCTTGACGCTCTTGAAAGCATTCAGAAGAGCTGTCTTCCTCTTTGTACCGATGCCGGGAATCTCGTCCAACTCCGAGCGCAACCGGTTTTTGCTTCGTTTGTCGCGATGGAAAGAGATGGCAAAACGATGCACCTCGTTCTGTATTTGTTCCATAAGATGGAAGAGGGGAGTGCCTTGTTTCATACCTACGGAAACGGGTGGAAAGCCAAACAGCAACTCGGATGTGCGGTGTCGATTGTCTTTGGCAAGCCCTGCAATAGGGATTTGCAGGTGCAATTCGTCCTCTATGACTTGTCGTACCGCTTCCATTTGCCCTTTTCCTCCGTCTGTCAAAATCAAATCGGGCAAATCTCCCCCTTCTTCCGCGATGTGCCGATAGCGTCTGCGCACCACTTCTTTCATGGAGGCATAGTCGTCTGCTCCCTCTACTGTCTTGATATTGAAGTGTCTGTAATCTTTTTTACTCGGTTTCGCCTGTTTGAAAACCACACAAGCTGCCACGGCATCGCTGCCTTGAATGTTGGAATTGTCGAAACATTCGATGTGTCGCGGAAGTTTCTCAAGGTGCAATGTCTCTTGTATCTCTTTCATCAGACGAGTATTGCGCTGTTCGGGATTCAGCTTTTCGGCTTGTTTCATACGGTCGGCTTTGTATTGCTTCACGTTGAGCTGCGAAAGACTCAGCAAATGCTTCTTTTCTCCCCGCTGTGGCACCGTAAAAGTGACTCCTTCCATCTCCATATCGAGGTCGAAAGGAACAATAATCTCCTTTGCCGTACTTTTGTAGCGTTCGCGCATTTCCGCTATCCCCAGTTGCAAAATATCTTCGGGGCGTTCTTCCACACGTATTTTGTATTCGAACGTGAAAGCCTGCGTTATACAACCGTCGGAAACATGCAGATAATTGACGAAAGCCGATTTTTCGTCGGTTTCTATGGAAAAGACATCTGTTTTGTGCCTGAAAGAACTGACAACTTCGCTTTTTGACTTATAATTTTCGATGAGCGTGTACTTCTCTTTTACCTGTTGCGCCTCTTCGAAACGCATTTCCTCCGCCAAACGCTTCATCTCTTCCAGCAATGCGCGACTAACGGCTTGCGTATTACCGCGCAGTATCTCTTTAATTTCGGCAATGTAACGGCTGTATTCCTCGTGCGATTGCTTACCGACACACGGAGCTTTGCAATTCTTGATGTGATATTCCAAACAGACGGAGTATTTCCCCTTGGCGATACTCTCCGGTGTAAGCGGTAAACGGCAAGTGCGAACAGGATAGAGTTTACGGATAAGTTCAAGCAAAGCTTGCATGGAAGGTACATGACTGTAAGGACCGAAATACGACGAGCCGTTTTTGACGATTTGTCTTGTTTTGAAGACGCGAGGGAAGTACTCGTTCGTCACACAGATGGAAGGATAAGTCTTGTCGTCCTTCAATAGGACATTGTAGCGTGGCTTATATTGCTTGATGAGATTGTTTTCGAGCAACAACGCATCTTCTTCGCTATTTACCACGATATAGCGAATATCTGCTATTTTACTGACAAGCACACGTGTTTTAGCCGTATCGTGTTCTTTGGAGAAGTAAGAGTAAACGCGTCTTTTGAGATTTTTCGCTTTACCGACGTATATGATTTCTCCCTCTTTGTTGAGATATTGGTAAATACCGGGATTATCAGGCAAGTTGAGTACGATTCCTTTCAGATAATCGTTGGTAAACTTTTCTTCTCTTTCCATATCATGTTGTCGCTTTCATGAGCAAAGGTAGAGAAAAGTTCGGCTGACCGCTCCCGGCTACAAAACGAATACACCGTATATAAAAAGAGCAACAACGAAAGCCGCAGCCTTGTTGTTGCTCTTGATAACTTCGTCTCTTGAGAGTTAGAGAGAAAGAAGCGTAGTAATATCTACTTCTTTCGGGAAAGCGTTTCTACCGTTGAGCGCATTCAGCTCTATAATGAAATTGACAAATGTCCGCTTCGCTCCACAGCGTTGCACCAAACGATAAGCGGCTGCCATCGTTCCGCCCGTCGCCAATAAATCGTCGTGGAGCAGTACCACATCTTCGCTCGTTATGGCATCTTTATGGATTTGTATTGTATCCGTGCCATATTCTTTCTCATACGTCTCTTCTACGACTTCCGCCGGAAGCTTTCCCGGTTTGCGCGCTAAAACGAAACCCGCTCCCAATCGCGCAGCCAAAGCTCCACCCAATATAAATCCGCGCGACTCTATACCTACGACTTTCGTTATCCCTTTGTCTTTGTATATATCGTAGAGTTCGTCTATCATTATTTGCACACACTCCGCATTCTTAAACAGCGTAGTGACGTCGTAAAAGAGTATTCCCGAAATAGGGAAGTCGGGAATTTCTCTAAGGTTCTTTCTTAGTGTTTCTTTCTTCATCTTTAGGTTTTTAATGCCGTATGTTAAACTATTTGTTTCACGTGGAACAGCGTGTTATCTACCAAGCAAAACAAGCAATACATTGATGTCATTCGGAGAAATACCGGGAATGCGACTTGCCTGCGCCAGCGTTTCCGGGTCTACATGTTTGAGTTTTTGGCGCGCTTCTGTCGAAAGTGATTGCAATGCGTCATAGTCGAAACGCCCTTTAATACGAATGCTTTCCAAACGATGTATTTTGTCTGCCACCATTCTTTCTCTGTCGATATACCCCTTGTATTTGATACGAATCTCTGCCGCTTCGATGATTTCTTCTTTGCGAGTTGTAATATCGCTCAATAGTTGCGCGAAAGCCTCTATGTGTGGCGCAATATTCTCGATGGTAATTTGCGGACGGCTGAGTATATCTATCAGTTTGCAACCTTGCGCCAAAGGAGCTGTACCTAATTGTGCCAACGCGTCGTTGATTCTGTCCGGTTTGATAGAGAAGTTTTCGGCAAAATTGATGATGCGCGCTATCTCTTCTTTCTTATAACGAAGCAATGAAATTCTCTCTTCGTCCACAAGCCCTAAAGCACGACCTTTTTCCGTCAAGCGCATATCTGCATCATCTTGACGAAGCAATATACGATATTCCGCACGAGATGTAAACATTCTGTACGGCTCATCCACTCCTTTCGTCACGAGGTCGTCTATCAGTACGCCAATGTACGCTTCGTCTCTCTGCAAGACGAAAGGCTCACCGCCATGACAATTGACGTGTGCATTGATGCCTGCAACAAGCCCTTGCCCGGCAGCTTCTTCATAACCTGTCGTGCCATTGACTTGTCCTGCAAAAAAGAGATTCCTTACCTTCTTACTTTCGAGAGTATGTAACAGCTGCGTGGGGTCGAAAAAGTCGTATTCTATGGCATAACCGGGACGATAAGCCACCACATTACGAAAACAAGGAATACGTTTGAGAGCTTCCAGTTGCGTTTCCATCGGAAGAGAAGAGGAGAAGCCATTCAAATATAGTTCTTGCGTGGTTTCCCCTTCGGGCTCGAGAAAGAGCTGGTGTTGCGGACGCTCTGCAAAGGTGACGATTTTCGTTTCGATGCTGGGACAATAGCGCGGCCCGATACTTTGTATCTGCCCGTTGTAGAGTGGGGAAGCGTTCAATCCTTGACGAAGAACTTCGTGCACTTCTTCGTTTGTATAACAAGTCCAACAACAAAGCTGTTTCAATTTGCGCGGTTCGCTTACGAAAGAGAAGCGATGAAAATCGTTCTCGCCTTCCTGAATATCCATCAGTGAATAATCCACACTGCGACCATCTATTCTAACGGGCGTTCCTGTTTTCATGCGACCGTAAACAATCCCGTGACGAGCGATGGACTCCGTCAAGTGGTAAGATGCAGGTTCTGCACTGCGACCACCCGGCAGCATCTTGCTACCGATATGCATCAAGCCATTGAGAAACGTGCCCGTAGTCAGCACAACACATTTGGCACGAAAAGTAACACCCCAACAAGTAACAAGCCCCACAACCGCACCGTTCTCCACAAGAAGTTCTTCGACAGTGTCTTGCCAGATGTGCAGATTGGGTGTATTCTCTACGATTTCACGCCATTCTGTAATATACTTGGCGCGGTCGCACTGTGCTCGCGGACTCCACATGGCAGGACCTTTGGAACGGTTGAGCATGCGGAATTGTATGGCGGTTTTATCGGTGACGATGCCCATATAGCCGCCCAAGGCATCTATTTCTCGCACGATTTGCCCTTTGGCAATTCCGCCTACGGCAGGATTGCAGCTCATCTGCGCAATCTTATTCATATCCATTGTAATAAGACAGACTTTAGAGCCTAAACGAGCAGCCGCAACAGCCGCTTCGCAACCGGCATGACCGGCACCTACCACAATGATATCGTATTTGAAATCCATTAAAGTCGCTTAAAAAAGTCCAACCGACAAAGATAAGTCTTTAGCGCGAAGTCTGCAACAAATCCAAAGCCTTGTTCTCTGCAGCTTCCATCTGTTCGCGTTCTCCCGGTGCCTTGTCGTTGATACCGCACAAGTGCAATACGCCGTGTATGATGACGCGGTGTAATTCACGGTCGTAGTCTTGTCCGAAGAGCTCGGCATTGCTATGCACTGTGTCCAAGCTGATAAACAAGTCGCCCGAAAGCCGATTGCCTTCGCAATAATCAAAGGTAATGATGTCTGTGTAATAGTCGTGCTGCAAATACTCACGATTGATGCGCAGAATTTCCTCGTCCGAACAAAAAATATAAGCGATGTCTCCTACTTTTTTACCATACGACTCTGCGACGGATTTGACCCATGCAGTGATTTCACGCTTCTTGATTGCAGGCATCGAAACACCCTCTGTTTGATAAGTTATCATTTTGGTTATCTGTTGATTAAAAGAAAAGATAGCAAACAAACACAGCGGCTATAACGCCGGCAATATCTGCTATCAAACCGCAAGACACGGCATGTCTGGTACGTGTCACGCTGACACTGCCGAAGTAAACGGCAAGAATATAAAACGTAGTATCCGTAGCACCTTGAAATACGCAAGAAAGTCTGCCGGCAAAAGAATCCGCACCATAAGTCGTCATGGTGTCTATCATCAAGCCGCGTGCGCCACTTCCGCTAAGCGGTTTCATCAACGCGGTGGGAAGTGCAGGTACAAACTCTCCGTCGAACCCCAACATTTCCACAACAGCAACCATGCCTTGTACAAGAAAGTCTATGCAACCGGCAGCTCTGAAAACACCGACTGCCACAAGTATTGCCACTAAATAAGGAATGATGCGAACGGCAGTGGTAAATCCTTCTTTGGCACCTTCCACGAAGACATCGTACACATTGAGTTTCTTGCGTACACCGGAAGCCACAAACAGCAAGATGACACAAAAGAGAATTACATTGGCTACGGTGGAAGAATAGACAGCGATATCCGCTTGCGACAAAGAGACGATACCGTAGGTAAGTCCGGCTATCAACAGACTGATACCGCCCAACGTGAAAAGCACAGCTTTGTTAAACAGATTGATACGCTGGTAAATGGCTACGCTGATGATACCTGCCAGCGTGGCAACGAATGTAGCTATCAGAATAGGAATAAATACATCGGTCGGCATAGCGGCACCAAGCTGTGCTCTATATACCATCACACTGATGGGAATAACCGTCAGACCCGAAGTATTGAGCACCAGAAACATTATCATCGCATTGCTGGCTGTATCTTTTTTCGGGTTGAGTTCCTGCAAACCTTCCATAGCTTTCAAGCCCAACGGTGTAGCGGCATTGTCCAAACCCAACATATTGGCAGCCACATTCATAAACAAGTTGCCCATGACGGGATGACCTTTCGGTATTTCGGGAAAAAGCTTCTCGAACAGTGGGCTTATCATACGCGACAGCACAGCAATAAGACCGCCTTTTTCACCGATACGCATCAAGCCCATCCACAAAGAAAGCACGCCGGTCAAGCCCAACGAAATCTCGAAGGCTGTTTTGGAAGAAGCGAAAGTAGAGTTTACCATGTTGGGGAAGATATCCATATCCCCGAAAAAGACCAGTCTAACGACAGCTACGACAAAAGCCAAAGCAAAGAAACCGACCCAAATATAATTTAATGCCATGCGCCTGATGTTTACAACTCACAAAGGTAAAGCAAAAGCAGAGAGATGCCAAATATGCACCCGCCGTACAACGCACCACAACACGATACATGGCAATGTATATTTATACAGAAAAACGTGCTTTCTCTGTATAAATATACAATGTCGTGCGCACTGTTTCTGTGCGAAAAGCGGTTGCCCCGCAATGATTTTCCGGCTCGGGAAAGCCTTGAAAAGTCGTGTTTTTGATGAAAGAAAGACGCCTCTACGATGCCTTCTCGATGCGATTATGACGTTAACATTCTTTGACGCTGTTGTCATCGCGATAGCAACATGTTCTTATCGCGATAGCAACATGATGCTATCAACTTGCGTACATGTTGTTATCAAATTGGCAACATGTTGCCAATTTGAAGTTCTAAGTTCGGGAGTTAATAAGGTACGAGGAGAGAGTGCATATTTATGCAAGAAAAGGAGCTGCCGCCCAAGAACTGCCGAAAACAGTAACCGCCCTGTGGCATTGTCCGGCAAAATGGCTTTTTTTGCAAGGAGAAAAAACGGCTTTCTCCTTGATACACATCAAGAAGTATCTTTTTCTTGAGTATTCGTTTTGGTTATTTATAAATTTATACCATATCTTTGTCACGGTTTTCCGAACGAACTCGGAAGAACACATGTATAACTTAACAACTATTGATGTATGAAGAAATTATTTTTTGCCGCTTTTATAGCATTGGTATCATTGACAGCTTCCGCACAGGAAAAGCAATTCTCTCTCGGAGCACAACTCAGCTATGGTAGCGAAACAGAAAGAGTAGGTTTCGGTGTGAAAGCATTGTACGGTTTGACCGACCACCTTCGTTTGGAAGGTTCTTTCAACCACTTTTTCAAGAGCGACTATGTCACTTTGTGGGATGCTAACGTAAACTTGCACTATCAACTTCCGTTGAGCAGTTCTTTCCAAGTATATCCGTTGGCAGGTCTTACTTATATGCGTGCATCTGCTACTATCGCAAACAACACTGTTTCGGACGGTAAGTTGGGCGTTAACCTCGGTGTAGGCGGTCAGTACGAACTCAACGATTCATGGGCATTGACCGGTGAGTTGAAATACCAAATCATCAGCAACAGCAATCAGCTGGTTCCTTCAGTAGGTCTCATCTACAAGTTCTAACGAACTCACAGATAATAAAGCGAAAAGGGTTGCAACTGCATTGTTGCAACCCTTTTCGCTTTATTGTATGCTTTCGTCTTTTCTTCACCGTATCAAGGCGGAGCAGTGTTTCCATGCCGCTTTGTCCTCTTCGAAAAAGCGCGGAAGATACTTGTCCATACTGTCTGTCGGGACAATGAGATAACGCCGACGGGCATTCTCGATACGACGAGCCACGAAAGTATAATACTCTTTCCACTCCGTGACAAGAGGACGTTCTCCCTTGCGGAAACTCAAACGCAAGGCAAGCATCTTGCCCAGCTGCGTATAAGTACGGTATTGATTGCTGATAAAATTTCCGAGCGAATAAACCACCGGTACCTGCTTTCCCGTAGCAGCAACAAGCGTATCCGAAGGTTGTACCACATGCGGATGCATGCCCACGATGGCATCTGCTCCTCTATTTGCCAGCCATTGGGCTTGTCGTTGTTGCATTTTCGTGGGCTTCAGTTGGTATTCCTCGCCCCAATGCATGGACACGACAACAAAGTCTGCCCCTCCTTCTTTCGCTCGGTCTATATCCTCTCCCATTTGCAAAGTATCTATCAGGTTCACACGAACGGGCGGAGAAAAAGGCATTCCGTTCGTACCGTAAGTATATGCCAGCAAAGCAACTTTCACGCCCAACGTATCTATCCACAAGACAGAGCGTTCGCGACGGTCTTCTTCCGAACGGAAGGTACCCGTGCTTCTGATGCCTGCCTGTTCCAGCACATCGAGCGTTCGGACAACACCTTTGTTCTTTCTGTCGCAAGCATGATTGTTGGCTGTGGTCAGTGCATCGAAGCCTACGGTTTTCAAGTCATAAGCCAGAGCATCGGGTGTACTGAACATAGGATAACCGCTATATGGTTTTCCGCCGAAAGTCGTTTCCAAGTTGCCGACAACAAAGTCCGCATTCCGAAAATAAGGCAATACGGCATCGAACACGGGCGCGAAGTCGTACTTTTGCTCCACGGCATCCCACGCATCCGCAACTTGCGGCAAATGTGCCATGATATCGCCCGTGAAAAGCAAATGCAGATGGTATGTGGGAGGAATGGTATCTATACGATGTACTGCGGAAACGGCTTTTCTCTCCTGACACTGCACACAGCAAAGCAAACTCGCCGAGAAGAGAAAAGCGGTGATTGCAGAGCCGAAACGTATGAAAAGCGGTTTTTTCTTCATGTCGTAACGTCGTCGATGCGACTTTTGCTAACTCAAATTGTACGTATGCACACTCGTCCCTTGCGCAGAAGGCAAGTAGTTGATGCCCCACCAGCACATTTGCAATAAGAGAAATGCAAAAACAAGAATACCCAGTGAGAATTTATAACGACGGGGAGAACCGATGCGATGGTGCACATACACCAAATAACAAAACCATGTTGCCGCTGCCCATGTCTCTTTCGGGTCCCATGCCCAATAGTGTCCCCACGCTTCTTTTGCCCACAAAGCTCCCGTCAGCAAACCGAATGTCATGAACGAAGCACCTACATGCACCAGATTATCGCACATATCCATCTCTCGCCCTTCGATAGGTTTTCGTTTGAACCACAAGAGATAAATAGCCATCAACGTGGCAGCACCCAACACCGCATAAGCAAACATATACACGATAACATGAGGAGCAAACCAAGGACTCTGCAAAGCAGGCATCAGTGTCTTGTTATGTATTTCGGGGCGAAACAGATTGATACAGATAAAAACAGTGGAGAGAATCGTGGAAAAAGTAAGTATCCATTTATAACGCCAACGCATATAAGTAATGAGACCGGCAAAAGGCAGGAAGAAAGAATACCACAAACGCGTTTCTCCCATGGTACGCATGGGCGGACGCTCCAATGAAACCCACATTCCCCCGACAAACACAGCGAATATCGCCAAACCCAGCAAAGTGACTATCAGCACTCGTACACGACTGTATCCCTGCCACGCCCAATAAGCGCCCACTCCCCAACACAATACGGCAGGAAGTGCAAAGTATAAGAAATCATCCCATGTCATGGTTTTCCTCTTTTTCGCGACGTTGCGCAAAGGCAAACATACCGAAAGCTCCCAACAGCATCAAACCGATACCCGTATAAACAATCGGTAGCCAAGGGTCGCGCACCAATTCGAAAGTGCTTATATCGCTCCAACGCCCTTTTGCTTCATCATAACTCAATTGATAGATTTTCCAGCCTTCCAGTTCCAAAGGCTTATTGACTTCGATGGTAGCCGTATCCGATATGCCCGTTTGTGTATAAACATCCACCGAAGAAGCAAACCGTTGCGGCTCGCGCGCCGGCATCACCAAACTCACTTTCTCGTCCAGACGTTGCGCCTTATGCGGAAAAGCGAAACTTCCGCAACTCACCCAGCCCTCCACCATCCGACCGTTGCGTTTGTCTGTTGCTTTGGCATAGATGGCGTATGTTGCTCCCATCGACTCGAAACGAGTATATCGCACACTGTCTTTGGTAAAGAATGTCGCAGCCATCGGAATATCTTCTAATATCTCGATGTGCCAATGTAGCAAGTCTCCTTGTCGCACTCCTGCTTCCAACGAAAAATGTACGGGTTGTTTATCGGGTAACGTCTTGCCTGTTTTATTGTCTATCAGCATGAGTTTGGGAGGATATTCATCGATGGTAAATTGGCGTAACTCTATCGCCAAAGGCAATTCGTGTATCTTTCCTCTGTCGTCTGTTGCACGCCATTCTGCCTGTCCCATACGAACCGTCATGCGCAAACGCAGCATATCCGCACTTCCCAATGTAGCACCGAGCATGGCAACAAAAAGTCCCAAGTGATTGAGCGCAAAAGGAACTCTTCTCCAACGCAAAGGGAAAAGTCCTCTCAACAAAGCCAAGCCCAAAGCTGTCATCAGCCACAGATAAGGCAAAACGAAAAACCAGGCTGCTATCAGTTGCGTGAAACCCCAACTGTCTGTTGGTGGTGTGCCGGGAGCATGTTGACGTGTCAATCCCATCAAAATGGTCACGCCCGCCGTCCAAGCCAAAGCCGATATCGAAGAAGTAATTCCGCCCAACCATCTGAATACATATACCCGCGATGAAAGTTTGTGCATACCCATCAGCAAGACAACATAAACGATAGCTGTCACGACATTGGCAGGATAAGCCAAAACACTCCAACGAATATATCCTACCGTGTATTGAAGCAAAGCACCGATGAGGAGCAGTCCTGCACCAATGGCTATTCCCTCCTTATACGCCCAAGGTTTCTGCCACATAGAGAATTACAATTGGGCAAGGCGACCTTTAGCTTTGGCTTTCTTCAGCCATTCGGGTGCTATTTCGTGCAAGAACTTTTCTTTGTCTGCTTCGAGTTTTTCCATATCGAGACCGATGTACTTTTGCGCTTTCGCCTTAGTAGAAACATCGGGCAAAGGAACTTCGTCCGTATAACCGTTTTTCGCCAAAACTTTCGTAATAGACAAGCGTGCCTGCAAAGCTCTGTCAAGACCATGCGAAAGAATGCGCTGTGTTTCCTGCGGAGCATGGAAAGAAGCTCCGTGCGACGCCACAGCAAAATCCCAACGCCATTGTGCCTGACGTATCAACTGCAAAGCATCTTTCATTTGTTCTTCCGTTGCGCCTTTCTTCCATGCAAACTCTGCTTCGAGGTGTGCTTTGGCAAGTTCCACTTCGAGACGATTGCGTATTTCGTTTGCCTTGCGCTGACGTTCGTACACATTGTTGCGCAGAGTTTCTTCGCTCTCTCTGTGACATACCTGACAAGTACGGTCTATCTTCGCCAAAGGACTTTGGATATGGTGGTCGCTGAATTTCACGCCTCCTTCTACCATATAAGGCATGTGACAATCTGCACAGGAAACTCCGCGTTGTCCATGAATACCCATCTGTGCTATTTCAAAGTCGGGATGTTGTGCCTTCAATATAGGCGCACGACTCAACGTATGTTTGTAATCGAAGTATTCGGACTCATCATAATACTGTTCGATGGCTTCCACGCTCATACCTTTATCCCATGGGAAAGTCAGGTATTTGCCTTCTCCTTTGAAATAATACTCCACGTGACACTGAGCACAAACCAATGAACGCATCTCTTGCGGAGTAGCTTTGGTAATATCTTTCCCTTGTCGTTCGAAGGCTTCTATCAACGCCGGGCGGCTGATGTGCAAATCCATCGTTTCCGAGTCATGACAATCCGAACAGCCGATGGGATTCACCACTTGGTCTCCCATTTCGCTCCATTTGCTTTTATAGAAAGCTGCCACACCAACTTCTTCCATCATGCGCGGAACATCGGGACTTTTACAAGCCCAACAAGTCGCCGGTTGCATATCCGTGTTACCGTTTACACCCGGAGCACCCGTACGCAAAGTATGCGTCACATCTTTTACAGCATGCATGTGCCCTCTCGGCGTGGTATATTCGCGAGAGAAAGCATATCCCGCCCAAAGCACAACCATATTGGGACGCTCAGCCAAGACATCTACTGCCTGACTGCTATGAAATTCGCTCTTGAAAGAGGTATCTGCCGTAGCTTCCCACGTTTTGTATTCGCGAGGAAAATCGCTCTTGAAAAGGTCGTTTCTGCCTTGTATGCCTTTCAAGGGTGTTTTACGATTATTGAATATGCTTGCCACTTCCGCACGTCTTTCCATCAGGGACGACACACAAAGTCCTAAAACAAATACGATGGTCATAGCTGCTCCGAACAACAACCAACCTTGCCATGTTTTCAGTTTCTTTTCCATATAATAGATGTTTTGCGTTATTTTTCTTTGTTTATCAAAGCCTTCAACCAAGAAGGAACAGGCGAATCGGGATAAGGAACGACAGCGGCAGGAGTACTCGACAATGCGTTTTGTCCGCCATGTGCCACATCGCGATGGCAATCCCAGCAGGCTTTTCCTTTACCTACCTGCGCCATCATATAATCTATCTTGCCAGCCGAAACAAACTCCGTGTTCAACTGTGTATGACAGCGAATACAGTTTTCCATGATGACGGTAGAACTGGGTGCGTGTGCCTGAATGACTTGCGGTTGCGCATCGAGCAGAAATACACGTACGTGATTAGTTCCGTCTTTGGCTTTGAAAGCCCATTTTCTGAAGAAATTGTCTTGAGGAACGTGACAATCGTTGCACGTAGTATTGCGTGCATGCGCGCTGTGTGCCCATGTGGCATAATAGGGTGCCATGATATGGCAATTCATACAAGCAGAGGGACTGTCGCCGAGATAAGTGTGCGCACGAAGTAAATACAAAAACAATGCGATGCCACCGAAAAACATACCGGCAATCGTGATACCGAAAACTTTCCACCAATATCCGGGTAAAAAGCGTCGTATGATGGTATTGAAATATCTCATACTTTGCAACTTTGATAACAAATATATAGAAAAGAAAGAGAAAGATAAGAATTCTCGGCTCTTTTTAGAATACGTCTAAGTAAAACGCACAAACGCCATACCCTTATATTTCGCAACGGTGTTGCTTCAGTTCTTCGCGCAGCTGTTTGCTATATCCGTCCGTCATACTGTCCAACACCGACCAAAAGGCAGGGCTGTGGTTCATCTCCTTGAGGTGCGCCAACTCATGTTTGATGACATAATCCGCCAAATGAATGGGCAACAACAAAACATAACACGACAGCATAATGCGACCGCACATATCGCAACTGCCCCAACGCGTCTGCGCCGTGGTGATACGTACACTCTCGTACTTCCAACCATAACGCCGGGCTATCTCTGCCACCCTTTGCGGCAAGACTTCCATCGCTCTTTTCCGCAGACGCGTCGCAATGGCTTTGCGAAGCATGTCTTTCACTTGGGAAGAAGAGAAATCGGTATCGCGCGGGCATCCGATGGTGTATTGCGCGTCATGTCCACTCAACAGAAAACGTGTGCCCCCAGCAGGTTCCATCGTCAAACGAAAGAAAGGCGTATCGATGCAATAACCGAAACCGAAAGGCGTGGAAAGACTCTTCTCCACTTTCCGGTCTTTCAGTCGCTCGCGCAAAGTTTCCAACCCGTCCAGTGCCGTTTTCACTCCCACGTGCGGTGGCAAAGTGATGCGCAAGCCATTGTCCACTAAACGGTAAATCATACGCCCGGCACGCGCATTGCGCACCAGAAAGAGTGTTCCGAAATCGTCGTCGGGTATACAAGAGAAAGCTTTCACGAGGCGAAGATACTGTTTTTCACCGCAGACCGACCGGAGAAAAGCATCTTTGTAAGATACAAGACGAAAGGAAATTGCCTAATTTTGACACATAAACCTATAAAATACCTATGTGATATGAAAAGAACAAACTCCTATCTGCTCTACATGGCGGCATGCTTTACGGCTTTTCTGTTGCTTTTCTCGCTCAACGGATGCACGCCTCCCAAAAGAAACATCAAACGCATTTCCGCTCGTCAAAAGTTTGTCACACCGCAAACACCTTTTACGAAACTGCAACTGAACACAGTACTCGATGCCAAGTTTGTTCACTCGCCCGATTATCTCTTTCTGGAAATAGAGGGACCGAAAGAAGTGTTGGACTTTATCACCGTAAAACGAAAAGGAGACCTTCTCATCATTCAGGATAAAAACTATCTCCCCGAACGTCTCAGAAAAAATACCAAAATCTGCATCGGCATGGCAGACATGCGTTCCATAGAATTGGGAGGAACAGGCGATGTCACGTCTCAAGACGTTTTGTCGGGAAAAGAATTGCGCCTGATGTCGTCGGGAACAAGCGACATAAAGCTGAACTTGAAAGGCGTAATACTGGATATTCAAAACTCGGGAACAGGCGATATGCATCTGTTTGCCACATACGAGAAGTGTACAGTCAGCAATTCGGGCACTGCCGATTTGTATCTCAAAGGAACAGTGGAGAGTTTCGTTCTTCACAATTCGGGAACGGGCAACGTGAGAGCTCACGACTTCCATGCTTCCGGCGCAGAAATACACGCCAGCGGAACAGGCAATGTCTCTTGCTACGCAAACAAACGCTTAGTGGCAAACACTTCGGGTACGAGCGACATCGTTTATTACGGCTCGCCTACCGAAAAAGAATTGAACAGCTCGGGAACGGGCGATATCATCAAACGATAATTCCGCACACTCAACACACACGGCTCTCAAGGAACGACTTTGAGAGCCGTTTTTCTTTTCATTTCGGCAGGGAAGCTTATTGCCGTTCGCTGAAAACAAAAACAGGACGTGTGGGCGTCCTGTTTTACAGTTGCTTTTGTCTTTATAAACTCGGCTGACTTGTTCTTTTGTTTGTCGGCAACGAGGGCAAAATACAAACTATTTTCATCCTTATTGCACATTTCGCAGACTCACCCCGTCGGCAAGGTATTCTGGTAGGCTTTTGTTGTTAACATCCTTTGACGCTGTTGTCATCGCGATAGCAACATGTTCTTATCGCGATAGCAACATGATGCTATCAACTTGACAACATGTTGTTATCAAATCGGCAATATATAGATAGTTTTAAGGGGCGAGTTTTTGAGTTGACGAGGTACGAGGAAGAATGTTTTGCAAAGCGGGAGACAAGAAAAAAGAACATGCGTCCTCCGACAAAAACGCAAATAACCCAACAAACGAAAACAATAGGAGTCCGGGCACATACCCGAACTCCTATTGCAAAATCTGCGTATCGAGGCTATCTCGACAAGCCGACCATCATAAATCGAAACCTATATCGGAACGGAAATACTTCTTCTCGAAATCGATTTTTTGCGCAGCGGCAAAAGAACGCGCAAGGGCTTCCTCCTTGTTCGCACCGTACGAACTAACGGCTATGACACGACCGCCTGCCGTCAGCACTTTGCCGTCTTGTTCCGTCGTACCGGCATGAAACACGATGCTTCCGTCTGCCTTTGCCGCTTCGATACCCGTGATGGGAAAACCTTTGTCGTACGCTTCGGGATAACCGCCCGACACCAGCATCACGCACACGGCACTGCGCGGGTCTACTTCCAGCGTACGCGTGTGCAAGTCGCCTGCAGCTACGCCTTCGAACAGGTCTACCAAGTCGCTCTTGATACGAAGCATCACGCTCTCTGTTTCGGGGTCGCCCATGCGTACATTGTATTCTATCACCATAGGTTCGCCTTTCACATTGATAAGCCCGAAGAAGATGAAACCTTTGTATTCTATTCCTTCGCCGGCAAGTCCTTCTACTGTGGGACATATGATACGGTCTTCCACCTTTCGCATCCAAGCTTCATCGGCAAAAGGTACGGGCGATATGGAACCCATTCCGCCGGTATTCAGTCCTTTGTCGCCTTCGCCTATACGTTTGTAGTCTTTCGCTTCGGGGAGTATTTTGTAGTGTTTGCCGTCCGTAAGCACGAATACCGAACATTCGATACCGCTCAAGAACTCTTCGATAACTACCGTTGCCGATGCCTCGCCGAACATTCCGCCCAACATCTTGCGCAATTCTCTTTCGGCTTCTTCGAGTGTGGGGAGTATCAACACGCCTTTGCCGGCGCAAAGTCCGTCGGCTTTGAGTACATAAGGTGCTTCCAACGAACGCAGGAAACCTATGCCTTCCGCCAGGTTGGCTTGCGTCACGGAGAGATAACGTGCCGTAGGAATGCCGTGTCGCATCATGAAAGCTTTCGCAAATTCCTTGCTGCCTTCCAACACCGCTCCCTCGCGCGAGGGACCTATGACGGGAATATGTGCTATCGCTTCGTCGTGACGAAAGAAGTCGTACACACCTTTCACCAACGGGTCTTCGGGACCTACCACTACCATATCCACACCTTGTTCCAATACGAAAGTGCGGATACCGTCGAAGTCATCGGCTTTGAGTGGCACGTTGATGCCAGCTTCTTTTGTTCCCGCATTGCCCGGTGCAATGTACAACTGCGTGACTTTCGGGCTTTGTGCTATTTTCCAAGCCAACGCATGCTCACGTCCGCCCGAACCTAAGAGTAAAATCTTCATGTCTGTCGGTTTTCTTTTATTTTATATTAACAATACTTGGCTCATTAATAAGCCTCTTGATAGTGTTTTTGATTTTTGTTATTTCTTTCAGGTTGAGTAGCAGAAATAAAACTGCGCAAAATATATTTAACGCGATAGAATAGTTCCCGATAATTGCAATAGACAGCGAAAAAAGAAAAGGCAAGAACAAATTCCAGGGTAAAAAATCAGATAATAAATCCTTTATTAAGACCCGTTTCGAGAGTATTCGTTTACCAAAATATACGGTTAGAAGTGTGTAAATACAATATGTAAGAAGTGTTGCCAAAATAGCATACTCATACGATTTTTTCATTACCAACACCATCAATAACACACCAACAATATTTGTCAACAATGCGCCGAAAGCAAGAATGCTCATTAGTTTTTCTTTATTCTGTGCCAACAGATAAGTCGAAAATCCAAAACTATTAACACTCATCAGTGTTGTTAAAGCAATAAAATGGAAAAGTGGAATAGTGCCTGCATACTTAGGTAGCAACAAAAGAAAAAGAGGATATAAGGCTATCACACAGTATAATAATCCATGAGCCAAAGTAATATAGTTGTTTCGGATTAAATCAATATTGCATTGTATTTCATTGATGTTTTTAGAACTCAACTTATCAATGAGTTTTGGAAAGATAATAAAAGAAAAAGCATTCAGTAGTAACAATACGGTATTAGCCAAAGTATATGAGAAAGCGAAAAGACCGTATTCCTCCACACTAAAATAGAAACTGATTATAGTTTTTGTTGATATTATTATCAAGTAAAATGCTAGATTATATATGAATAAAAAAGCTCCTTTATTTAATATCAACTTGGCATCTTCTCTGTTACATCGCCCTTGATAACTTATTCGCTTATCGGTTACAAACAAAATAATCGAGGCTATATTACCTATTATATAAGCAAACAATAACAAAAACATTAAAGTAGATTCTTTAGCTAAGAAAAGAGCAATGAAGCAAAACAGAGGAATAATTGACTGAAAGAATGCAACTTTAAAAATGTCATTTTTTACCCTAACTATGGTAGATAAAAGGTTATTGTAATGAGTTAGAATTCCTATTATAGATATTAAATAAAGAAACGGCTTAAGCGAGTATTTGTCAAAGAAAGCAACACCAATCCCATAATAATAGAGTGTAAACAATGCAATTAGCGCACAAACCCCTCCCACCAAGAATAAAGAAGTTTTAATGATGTTGTCGGTTTTATGTGTATCCTCTTTGTATTGGACCAATAACACATTAACAGAATTAGAAATTCCAAAATTTATCAGTGAATAATAATTCAATAACAATAACACAAAACTCCATATCCCGAAATAATAGGGTTCCAGTTTTGCTGCAACAAAAAAGGATATAGTAAACTGAATCGCATACGTAAAATAACGAGTTGCGAGGTAAAAGAAAACTTTATTGGTAAGAATCTTTTTAATAAGAACTAAGAGTTTCCTCATTTTACATTCATTGTATAGGTTCGCCTTTTTTAAAGTCTTTTTGCGCTTTCTCACCTAACATCCTGCTATAAAACTTTGGATGCAACCCATGCCCCGGTCTTACAGACCGCACATTTTCCTCCGTAAAAACATCACCCGCTTGTATGTCCTCTGCTGCAAATAGCGAACGTCGTCTCAGGCGATTTCTTTCAGTAAGCTCATAATTAACTCTTCCTAATGCAGAATAAGCTTCCCTTGCCGCTTTTACCATTTGGGTAAATTCATCCGGTTCCATAGAAAATGCAGAATCGATGCCCTTTAAGCTTCTATCCAAAATAAAATGTTTTTCAATAACCGTTGCCCCCAATGCTATTGCTGCAATAGGAACGGTGCTACCCAGGGTATGGTCGGATAAACCGACTCGCACTCCAAAACGGCTCTTCATATCAGGAATGGTAAGTAAATTAGCCATATCAGGTGTTGCCGGATATTCCGACGTGCATTTCAACAAAGTAATATCGGTATTTCCCACTTTTTGGCAAGTATCAATCGCCAATTCAATATCTTCTACGCAAGCCATTCCCGTTGAGATAATCATTGGTTTGTGTTTGGATGCTATATAGTTTATCAATGGAATATCCGTTATTTCAGGGGAGGCCACTTTGTAGATTGGAATATTCAATGTTTCTAAAAAATCTACATCCTTACAAGCAAAAGGAGCTGAGAAAAAAATCAGCCCATTATCGGTTGCTACTCTTTGTAAAATACTGTGCCATTGAAAAGGTAATGCTCCTTCACTGTACAAATCAAATAATCTCTTTCCTTTCCATAGCCCATCTTTTCGGGGACCGAAGAAATCATTGTCTACATCAAGGGTAAGAGATTCTGCAGTGAATGTTTGGACTTTCACGGCATCAGCTCCTGAACGAGCAATAGCTTCTATGGTTTTTATCGCCAAATCTAAATTTCTGTTGTGATTAGCTGACAGCTCTGCCACTATAAATAAATCTTTCTTTAATTCATTCATTACTATAGACACTCTAATATATTGGCAACTCTGGAAACTCCATGCTTATCAAGTATTTCCGTAGCTCTTTGAGTCATTTTGACCAAATCCCTTTTCTTTTGGAACAAAGTAACAAGGGTTGTATTAAACCGCTCTTTGTTCATATCATCAATCTCTCCCATGTCGTATATTGCTCCTGTTTTCTCTGCAACAATTTTTAAAGCATCAGCGTTACTCTTCTGATGTCCAATACCAATGACTGGCATTCCTAAGCACATAAATTCATAGGCGCTTACACCAAAAGCTGCAATGAGTACATCATGTGAAAGAATTCCATCAACATCATACAATGTAAACGAAGTGTTCTTTTTTAAGTCTGCAGGAATGGTATCTTTATGCATATAATCATTCCCGTAATAAAACGTAAATTTGAAGTTTCTCAGCAAGGCCTCTTCGTCTAATTTTTCATATAATGTATGTAAAAGATTCCGAGGGTCGCTTCCCCCAGCAATAACGGCTATTTTTTGAATTTTGGATTCTTCGGTAAAAGAATTGGGTGTGTATTTTTCTATTTCTTTGTTGAATGTAAAATATGCAAGCCCGCTATATACAGTTGTTCCACTATCTTGGAAAGGGAGAAAAAAATCTTCGGTTTGATGAATGGATGGCAAAATAAATACATCGGCAAGATATCTTGAATCGGAAAGGTTCTGATAAAAAACAACTTTTGCCCTTTTCTTTATTTCAAGAATAAATTGGGGCGTGAAAGGAAGAATTCCATCCACATAAAAAATATCTGCATTTTCACTTGCACAAATAGAAAGCATATCTTGTTCACTATTATCTAGTGACAAAGAATAATGTTTGTACGGAAAATCTTTTTGTGTACTCCAAAAAACAGATGGTTGATGTAAAAATACAACTATGTGTCCACGTTCACTTAGCGCAGAAGCCAAGTTCAAACTGCGGTAATAATGCCCTAATCCTACTTTTCCACCAGCATCAACACGAAAGAGTATTTTTTTTGCTGCATTCATTTTTTACTCAACACAGCCTATCTGGCGGGCGGGATTTCCAACCATTTTAGCAAAATCCGGCACATCCTTTAACACTACTGCTCCAATGCCACAAATAGACCATTTTCCTAATGTGATAAATTCCAGCGTTGACGTATTTGTTCCTAAATAAGCACCCTCTTTGAGATGAACATCAGCACCGATGCAAGCATTATTGGCAACATAGCTGTAATTATCAAGTTTTGCACCATGACCTATCAACGCTTGAGCATAAATTTGCACATGATTTCCAATCACAGTATTAGGTCCTACAGAAACAAAAGGTTGTATACAAACTCCATAGCCAATTTTTGCAAATTTAGAGATAACCGCCGTAGGGTGAATAATCGTTGCAAAACGTTCTTCGGGAATCTGCAAGTTAAGCAATTTATGCAGGAACTTATGGTTCATTTTCACGGAAATAAGCGTATAGAAGAAATAAATATCTTCATCAGATAAAAAGCGATCTACCGTTTCTTTATCAATTTTACCCAAGACAGGGCATCCGTTAATGGGCTCAGTTTCTCTGTCATTTAAGAAACCTATGACTTCCCACTGCGGACTGATTGCGTTAATATCTTCCACGGTTGATTGTACCACTGTTCCATTACCATAGCCACCGATTATAATCAGTTTTTTCATCTTTCTTTATGGATTATTTGTTCGTGTTTTCTTAAAATTTTTTTTGCTTTCTCGACAAATGGAGGTCCAATAAACTTACCATTCATAATGGCTACTCCACGTCCTTCTTTTCTCGCTTCTTCATCAAGGCGTAACATTTCGCGTGCATTTTCGACTTCTATGTCAGAAGGAGAAAAGTATTGATGAATAAGAGGCAGTTCGATTGGATTAAGCGCTAACATACCCCCAAAACCTAATTTGCGAGATAGGATTAAATTGGTTTCCAAATCTTGTAAATCTTTAACTCTAACATGTACTGTATCTATGGGTTCGATCTGATGGGCCCGTGCAGCCATAGCTATCATGGCGCGTGGTGTAAATAAACTTTGATGTTCTATATCATGAACTCCCTGTAAATCAGTGATAAAATCTTCAGAACCGTATGCTATTGCTACAACGCGAGGCGAGGATGTACATATTTCTTGTACGTTCATTACTGCAGAAGCAGTTTCAATTAAGGGTATTATCTTAAACATCCCTTTCTTGAATCCTTTTTCATATTCAATAGTTTCCAAAAGTTTATCGAAAAAGTAAATATCTTCTCCACGTTTTGCCTTCGGATACATAAAACCTGTGATTCCTTCCAATGCCAATTGTGTTACATCTTTAAGCAAATGCCCACTTTCGCGGTCGTTTATTCTTGGAAAGATTATTCTTTTTTTAAAGAGTCCTTCCTTAATAAGCGAAATAACGATATCGCGAGCGATTTGCTTATTCTCAGCAGGTTGCACACTGTCTTCAATATCAAACAACAGTACATCAGCTTCGGATTTGGCAGCACTGCGCATGAACTTTTCGTTATGCGCGGGAACAAACATCATGCTGCGCATTAAAAAATCACTCATAGCTTTTTATTCTTTTTAGGAATCAAGACTCTTCTTCTAAATACCAAGACATCTTGCTTGTGTTGGTTGTAACCTCTTGTTTCTACGTAAATAATACCTCTATCACTCTTCGACTGAGACTCTTTTTTATCAAGTATCATCGTTCGTGCATAAATAGTATCATTTACAAAAACAGGTGCTAAATGATTTATGGATTCATATTCCAAATTTGCAATGGCTTTTCCGCTAATATCGGGTACTGTCATACCCACCACCAAGCTAAAAACCAAAGTTCCGACAACCAATAGTTGACCATGTTGTTTATCTTGTGCGTAATTAACATTGGTATGAACAGGATGATGGTTCATTGTTAAGAGGCTGAACAAATTATTATCACTCTCAAAGATGGTTTTTGACAAAGCATGTTCAATAACAGCTCCAACTTCAAAATCTTCAAAATAGTTTCCTAAATTAGACGTCTTCATTTCTAAAATGGTTTAAAATTTTTTCTGCACGTTTTAAGTGGGGCTTTTCTATTACTTTCCCATCGATGACAACAGGAATAAACTCTTCATTCTCTTGTACATATCCAAACGCATCCTTCACTTTGCAAGCCCATATCTGCTCTTCGGTTGTGTAAAGTTTCATACTTCTTAGTACTTCTATTTGCTTTGGGTGTATGTACATCTTTGCATCAAATCCTTTGTATACGCCATCCATTATCTCAATAGCCAAGCTTTCTGTATCTTGTAGTTCCATAGAAGCAATATCAATTGCTAAAATATCTATCATGCGTGCCAGATAAAGTATTTGCAATCGAAGAAATTCCAAATTTTGTAAGGTGTGAATACCACCTACAAGACTTATGAAGTCATGACTCCCTACAGCTATACCAGAAAAACAATCTCTGTACTTTAACAACAAGTCTTTTGCTTCCAATAATAAACGTGGCGTCTCTATCAATAAAATAATTTTAGGATAGAACTCTCTGAAGTCCTCCTCTAAGAGGATAAAATCATCAGAGGAAACAACTTTAGGAAAAACAAATTTTCGGAAGCCGTTTTTCAGTAACAATAAAAGAATTTGATTATCAACTTTTCTTGTTGATGAATGATACAAAGGGATACGAATATAAAACTCTTTATAGAATTCATTATTGGAAATCAATTGAGTTAAAATGAAATCTCTTTCTGATGCTTTTACGGCATCTTCTAAATCGATGATAATTTCATCAACTCCTAAACTCCTTATTTTATTTATATTAAGGAGCTTGTCTCCTGGAATAAAAAAAAATGAATCCATTTTATCCGTTCAATAATCTATATTTCATTTCTGCTATTTTCCAGTCTGTTTCGTTATCAATATCCTGACATTCCATTTCAGAGATCTCGAATCCGTATTTGTTTGCTCCTTTCAGTCTTTTATCGACTGTCATCCAATAAAACATACCTGCATCGTGATAAGTCACCTCTAAGTCTTGAGACCGCGCTTGTGCAAACTCAGGGTGGAACATTGATACAGCACCTTTCTCATCCATTCTAAAGGCTCTTTGTATGGGGTAGGAAAAACGTATCACCGGACGTACTGAGTCGACCTTTGTTTCAAGAAGAAAATCAAAACCCCTCCTCAGCATATCCGCTGTAACAAAGGCAGCCGTAGGTAGAATGCAACAGATATTGTCGAATATCAAGTTTGCTTGCTGATAATCGTTTATTACTTCCTCCACCACATCTGAAAGCGTAGCTACATCATTCGCCGTTTTTTCATTTCTCATAAAAGGTACGCTAGCCCCATATCGCACTGCTACGGCAGCAATTTCTTCGTCGTCCGTAGAAACCATTACTTCGTCGAAAAGACCGGAATTTAGCGCGGCTTCAATAGAATAGGCGATAATAGGCTTCCCCAAGAAATCTTTTATGTTTTTTCGGGGAATGCGTTTGCTACCACCACGCGCGGGTATGATTGCTAGGTTTTTCACTTGTTGTAGAATTTATCAATCGTCTGTATCACAAATTGTTGTTCCTTATCCGTAAGTGTAGGGAACATCGGCAGGCTGATGCAATGTTTGTAATAGTTTTCCGCACGAGGTAAATCGCCTTCTTTCCAGTCGAATTGGCGGTAATAGGGCATCAAATGCGCGGGGATATAGTGGATTTGCGCATAAACTTTGTGTTTGCGCAAATAGTTGTACAGATTCAAACGGTCTTCTACTTCTATCACATACAGATGGTAAGCATGTCCATCTACAACGCCCGATTGTCCTTTTATATAGGCTTTTCCGTCGAATGCGTCGAAATAGTTTTGAGCTATTTCCTTTCTTCTCATTAAGCCTTCGTCTGCTCTTTTTAGTTGACTTGTGCCCAACGCCGCCTGAAAATCGGTAATGCGATAATTGTACCCCAATTGCTGCATTTCCATATACCAAACGGGATAGCTTGTTTCGTCGGTGCATCCACCATTAGCCCACTGCACCGGATTTTCATACGGAAATGCCACGTCACCTTTGGTAATTCCGTGTGTGCGCAGCAAGAGAAGTTTTTTATACAACGCTTCGTCGTTGGTGGTAATCATACCTCCCTCTCCACAAGCGATATGTTTTACCGGATGAAACGAGAATATAGCTAAATCGGCAAAACTTCCGTTACCGCATGCTTGTTTCCGTCCGGATGAATCTGTAAAATATCCACCGGGCGCATGGCAGGCATCTTCAATTATCCATAAATCGTATTCATCGGCAAGTTTTCTGAACGCATCTAAATTTACAGCTCTTCCTGCAAAATCTACAGGAATGATTCCTCTATAAGTGCCTTTTGGCACACTCTCCAGCATTTTTTTTTACGGAATGGATATCTAAAAGATATGTTTCAGGGTCAATATCCGCGAATACCACTTCGCCTCCACAATACCTGACACAATTTGCCGATGCCACAAAAGTAATCGGTGTTGTGATAACTTTATCGCCGGGTTTTACATTCAGTGCCATAGCACATAAATGAAGAGCGGCGGTACCGTTCGAAACTGCTACAGCGTATTTACAGCCGATATAATTGGCAAAGTTTTCTTCAAATTCGGCTATTTTAGGACCTTGTGTAAGGTAATCGGACTGCAAAGCTTCGATGACAGCAGCAATATCTTCTTCGGTGATATGTTGTCGTCCGTAGGGTATGGGGTATAAACTATTCATATTCATACTTCAAAATTGGGGTCGACATGTTCTTTTATTTTCGCACGGATGCTCTCTATAGTTTCCCACTCGGTATTGTCTCCCGAGTTGTAGCTAAATCCTTCGGGAACCTTCTTTGCATTGAAATGGGCGATGTAATCGTCCATTTTCCAAACAGGTTTTTGTGGCAGTATGGTGTAATATGTTCCTAAATCAAAGGTGTGAAAAGAATCAGACGGTGTAATCATCTCTTCGTGTATTTTTTCTCCGGGACGGATGCCTATAATGCGGCGCTCACATTCCGGCGCGATGGCTTCGGCCAATTCCATAATGCGGTAGGATGGAATTTTAGGAATAAAAATTTCGCCCCCCCATGCATATTCCAACGCAAACAATACCATGTCTACTCCTCCTTGGATTGGGATATTAAAACGAGTCATGTCGGGAGAGGTAATAGGCAATACTCCTTCTTTCTTCTTGTTAATGAAAAATGGAATAACCGAGCCATTTGAACCCATTACATTACCATAACGTACCACCGAGAATTTGATGGGGTTGCTTCCCTTGATATTGTTGGCCGCAACAAATAATTTGTCCGATGCCAATTTAGTGGCACCATATAAATTTATCGGGGCGCAGGCTTTGTCGGTAGATAGTGCTACAACACTTTTTACACCGGTCACCAAGCAGGCGTCAATTACGTTTTGTGCTCCACCGATGTTGGTTTTTACACACTCTGTGGGATTGTATTCAGCAATATGAACATGCTTCATCGCAGCTGCATGAATCACATAGTCAATACCATTCAATGCTCGAACTAAACGTTCTTTATCACGTACGTCACCAACAAAAAAACGTATTTGGGGATACTTGGAGTGCGGATACTCTTGATCCATTATGAACTGTTTTTGTTCATCTCGCGAATAGATGACCAGCCGTTTTATGCCGGGCCATTTTTCAAATATGGTTTTAGTTAATGCTTTACCCAAAGAGCCTGTACCGCCAGTGATAAGAATGCTTTTTCCAGTTAAGTTTAACATGTCTCAAATAATACTTTAATTATTCACAAATTTACAACGAATCTCCTAACCTGCATCGATAAGTGTGAAACATTAACCATTACATCTGTTTTTTTAAGGGGACGGAAAGAGATTTAATCTTCTGGAATGGTTTTATTGTTTTTTGAAAAGGAGTATACGAAGCGGGTCTTGCAGACAATGCTCGGAGGTACAGAATTATGGTAGCAGAAGTTGGTATGACAATAATTATTCGTTCCCGAGCATTTATAATGACGCGGAGCACTATCTTGTGTCTTTATTTTTTATTCCAGACTTCTCTTTTAGTTCCTTGATATAAGGCTCAAGTAAAATCCAACTTGTAGATAAGATTGCACCGATGAGCAAAAAGTTTATTATGATAAATCCTTTACGAGGTTCGCTTTTCTCCAAAGGGACTATTACAGGTTTTAGGAGAGTTAGAATCGGCTTTTCTTCCTTTAGTGCAAGAAGTGCCTGCTCTCTTTGTTTGGCTAATTCGCTATAAACGGTAAAAGCTATGTCGTATTCGCTACGTAAACGATTCTCAATAGAACGTCCTGTTGCGGTAATCAAACTCCTGTTTGCATCTTGATAAGAAGCTAAATTGGCTTGCTTTTGCAAAAAGTCTTTACGTGCAGTGGCATAACTCTTCTCTACAAAAATCAGATTCTCTCTGACTTTTTGCGTCTTATAGTTGATTACATATCTTTCCAGGGTTTGATGCAGGTGTTGGGTTATTTGGGCTGCAGCCAAAGATTCAGGAAAGATGTAGGCAAGTGTGATTATGCCTTCTTTTTTATCAAACTCGAATAGGATAGAAGAGGATATGGTGTTATAAACACGCTGATTCTGTCGAGATAGTTTTATGATGTCAATAGAATCCGAAAGTGAGTTCACAGAAGAGAGAGAGTCTGACTCCGAGTCACGAAGAGCCGATAAAAGCATGCCCGGTAACCCAATAGTGTATTCTTTGATTGAAGCCAAAATGTTCACTTCTTTGTAGCGTTCATCGGTATAGTAGTCATAAAGAGTTATGCTTTTCCCTCCGGATTTTTCTACAGTGATAGGCGTGTTCATTATGTCTTTTATAAAAGGCCAGCTACTCAGAATTTGTGGATAAACGCTTGGAGGAAGTCCACCGGATTCCATTCCTGTAGTTCCCAAATTGATACCCATCATCGAAGCTACCCCACTTAATGCATTGGAACTTCCCTGTTTGCTACTTTGCGGGAAGATGACGCATTCGGCTGTATAACGAGTTGGAGAAGCAAAAGCAATGAATACACCTATGCACAAAGAGATACCGATAACAATACTTATGAATTTTCGTCTTCCCCATAACCTGGCAAGAAATTCTGTCAAATCCATTTCGTCTGATGTTTCACGTTTAGTAGTGTGTTGCTCGAATTCTTCCTTGGAAGGATATGGGCGGTCTTTATTTTCCATAAATGTGTTTTCTACAAATAATAAAGGAACGTTAGAAAAATCTACTGATAATAAGGGCAAGAGAAGCCAATGTAGTAGATAATCCTAAGATGTTTTGCAAGCTTACAGGCTCACGCTCGGGTCTTTCGGGAACGACAATTTCACAACCCGGTTCTATCTTCGCATTTCTGCCGGTTGCCACTTGTCCGTTCAAGTAAATCACGAAAGTCTTACGTTTCATTGCCAATCGGTCATAGCCTCCGGCTTGTTTGATGTACTGTCTCAAAGTCATTTGCTTGTTGTAAGTTACCGTATTTGGATATAATACCGCGCCGGAGACTTTTACGGTTCCTTCATAATGAGGTATCAAGAGTTCGTCTCCATCTTTCAACACCAAATCTTCTTCACCACCGGGATTTTTTAATGCAGCTTCCAAGTCTATACCGACAGGCTGTGCGCTGAAGTCCAATTTTTCGACATAAGTAGAGTCTTTTTCGAGCATGCTTTTCGCCAAAAGAGCCTCTCGTGTTCTTTTCTTTTCCGCTTCGGTCAATTGACGCAACAATCTGGCACCTTTTATGAAAGCATATTTTGTCAATCCGCCCGCTCTCTTTATAAAGGAAGAAAGACGTTCGTCTTTTTGGAGTTTTGCATACTTCCCTTCGAAGAGCACTTCGCCTTTGACGGTTACATTTTGTTGTTCCTCGTATCCGGGAGAACGACGTACCACAACTTGGTCGAATGGTTGCAGAATGAATGTCGGGTCGTTTGATATGATTTTACCATCGACCAAAGAAAAACTGAAAGCTTGTCCGGAAATATCGGAAAAGGTGGTACCCGACATATTTCTAATTCTTCTGAACACATCGATACGTGCGGTAGAGGCAGACTCTTTTAATCCGTTTGCTTGGAGGATTATGTCTTCGAGCTTCATATTTTCTGCGTAAGGGTAATTGCCCGGAGCTCGTACTTCGCCTCCAATAGATACGGTTAAACCATCTTCAAGAGAGAAAACAGAAGGTATATGCAGACGGTCGTTTTTGCGGAGAGTGATGTCGGAGATACGATTGTTCAACAAGGCGTCCAAGTCGAAGGAAAGCATGATTTGTTTCAGGTCTTCCTGTTCTCGATAGAGTAATACGCGATATAAATAGGCATCTCCCTTGACACCTTGAGCAACGGAAATCAAATCTCGAACGGTATTTATCTGATTGCCTATGGCGTATTTGCCGGGACGATAAACTGCGCCTGTTATTTCTACCAGATTGGTGTATTTATCCAATATATTACCGACAGACACTTGGTCGCCGTCTTTCAATTTGAACGACGCATAGTTGGTTTCGCTTAAAGTGTGTACTTCTTTCTCACTGCTTCCTTTGCGATAAACCAAGAGATTGCCTTGATAAGCATCTCCCGTAAAACCTCCGGCATAACGTATCAAGTCTTGAATGGTTTCGTTGGGGCGCATTTCGTATCGCATGGGACGTTTAACCTGACCGGTAATTTTAGCCAAAATACCATAGGCTTCTACTTTCACGATATCGCCATCGCGCAATGTGATATCGCCCGCATTGCTTCCTTTCATCAAGTATTCGTACAAGTCGATGGTTGCGACGATGTTTCCCCCGCGGAAGATATGTATGTTGCGCAAACTACCGATTTGAGTGGGACCTCCCGAAGCATACAGCGCGTGAAAAGCAGAAGAGAAGGAAGACAGAGTATAGGTGCCCGGAGCCACAACCTCGCCCATTACATTCACTTTGATGGAACGAACGTTGCCAACGGATACGCCTAAAAATGTACGCGGATGCGGTGCGTCCAGCCCTGAGAAAATAGAAGAAAATACATTCTTGATTTTGCTTTCCGCCTGTTTGGTATTCAGTCCGCTGAGTTGGATACGTCCCAAGCCCGATACCGTAATGTAGCCATCGGGGGTGATGGTGTAACGTGCATTCATTTCGGAGTCTCCCCATACGTCGATAACAACTTCATCGCCCGGTCCCAATACATAATTGGCAGGAGTGGGCATATTCATGTTGGGAGAGAAGTTGAGATTTTCTTTGGAGAAAAAGTCTTGTCCGAAGATTTTGTTTTCCGGAGCTATCGTATCATTGGCGACTTTGGCAGGAGCGATTTCCGTTTCGGGAGTTCTTTCCCAGCCTTTGGAAGTACCGATGTTCGATGTGATTTGTTCGGAGGAACCCAGTCCTTTACCTATTCTTTCTTGGATACGTTGCAATTGGGTGGCAGTGATGCCTTGTTTGCTGAGTTGCAATAAAATCTGTTGCTGTGACATTCCCGACTGTTGATATTTCAGTACGGTCTCCATCACCTGTTGGTCGCTCATTTGCGCAAACGAGGTAATGGGCAGCCATAAAAACAAAAGAGTTAAAAGACCGATGAAAGTATAGTTCTTCCGCATATAAGTTCTCTTTAGCTTAATAATAATGTTAGTCTCCCCGATGAATTCGTACAAGATACAAAACATCGCATATTTCTGCAAAAGTAATGGTTTATATCAAACGCGATGTGATACCTCGACTAAATTCGTACTTATCGTCGCTATGATGCGCTACACCTCACTCACACCGAAATGTTCTTCCAGCCATGCGGAAGGGATATTGCCATCGGGGTGATAGGAGAGTGTGCCGTCTACGCAGGCGATGTTTTTGGCACGACGGACGACGGTGCCTATGTCGTGGCTGACGAGAATAATGGCGCACTCGCGATTGATTTCTTCCAACAAAGAGTAAAGTTTGGCTTCGAAGCGTTTGTCGATGTAGGTATTCGGTTCGTCGAGGATGATGACTTCAGGATTGGATACCAGGGCGCGTCCGAGCAAAACACGTTGCAACTGACCGCCGCTCAGTTGTCCGATGGAGCGTTCTTCCAGACCTTCCAGTCCCATGCGCGCAATCGTTGCACGTGTCTGTGCGTGGTGTTCCGTCGTAAACGAACGCCACAGGGCTTTCTTTCTGTTCAGTCCCGACAAAACCGTGTCGTACACGGAGATGGGAAACTTCTTGTCGATATGGTTGTATTGCGGCAAGTAGCCCATGCTGATTTCGTCCGTGTCCACGCCGTCTGCATAAAAGTGTATATGTCCTTTGCGAGGCTTGAGCAGTCCCAGCATCACTTTGACGAGTGTACTCTTTCCTCCGCCGTTGGGTCCTATGATACCGAGAAAATCTTTTTGGTACACGGTGAGGTCTACGTTTTCTATCACTGTTTTCCCTTCATATCCCGCGCTGATATGGCAGAGCGTCATGATGGGCGTTTGTGTCGAAGTTTCCATGTCCTATATATAATAAGGAGTAAATGTCTGTCACTTCGCCCGGTGGGAACGATGCAATGCCTTTGCCACTTTGACCATTTCCGTATGCCAGTCGTAGTCGAGCAAGTTGATGCGTGACACTGCCAGGTTCAACTCCTTTTGCAATACTTGTGCATTGCGTTCGTCTATTTCCGTTTGGAGGAATAAGATACGAGTACCTTTTTCTTTACAATCGTGTACCAGCGAACGAAGTCTGTCCGGAGAAGGTTGCTTACCGTCGAACTCGAGACTCAGCTGGCGGATACCGTAATCTCTGGCAAAGTACGTGAGTGCGGGATGATAAATGAGGAAAGTGCTGTCGGCTTCTGCCATATAGCCGTCCACCTGTTGCTTGGTGGTGTCTATTTGTCGTAGCAGGCTTGCCAGATTTCGGCGAAAAAGCTCGGCATTCGCGGCGTCTATCTTGCAAAAAGTTTTGGCAATGTTTCGTGCTATGATGACGGCATTCGTTACGGACGACCAGATATGCGGGTCGCTGTCTGCGTGGTGTATCACCGTTCCGTCTTCCATGTGGTGATAATGCCCCTCCATCTCCAATAATTTTATTCCTTCGGACAAGCTGAAAAAGTGCAGGTCGGGCGTATTTTCTTCCAGTTTTTCTATCCACATCCGTTCGAACGGCGTATCGCCGATACGAAGAAAGGCTTTTGCTTGCGAGAAATACACCATCTGTTGCGGTGTCGGGTCGTAGGTTTCGGGGGCACTGCCTTTGGGTACCATGCTGACAATCTCGAACCGGTCGCCGGCGATTTGCTCTGCGAAATAGCGGAGAGGTTCTATGCTGACCATCACCAGGGGCTTTTCTTCGCGTTTCGTTATCGGCTGACAAGCCGAAAGCCCAAGGAGTGCACAAAGTAAAAGTATCGATAAATGTCTCATTGTTGCTGGGTGTAAATAAGGTAAGTCCGAACAGGTTCGCACTCACTGTAAAACAATCGGGTAGCAAAGATAAGTCTTTTTCATCCGTCGGCATATATCCGTCGCAGCTTTCGAAGAGTTTTCTCTTGTCTTCGTGGAGCCTTGTTTTTGGCGAAAATGCAGAGATGAAAACGCCTCTACGATGCCTTCCTGACGCGATTATGTTGTTAACATTCTTTGACGCTGTTGTCATCGCGATAGCAACATGTTCTTATCGCGATAGCAACATGATGCTATCGACTT
>JBGXXU010000009.1:0-11337 GCA_041814865.1 Phocaeicola sp.
AAACTTAGAACTTCAAACTAATAATATATTGCCGATTTGATAACAACATGTTGTCAAGTCGATAGCATCATGTTGCTATCGCGATAAGAACATGTTGCTATCGCGATGACAACAGCGTCAAAGAATGTTAACGTTATAATCGCATCGAGAAGGCATCGTAGAGGCGTTTTTCTTTCATCAAAAACACGACTTTTCGGGATTTTCTCGGACTGAAAAAGTCCGATGTGACGACTGTTTTTTCTGTATGAATATATGTCCAGTATTGCATAAGCATACAGAAACAGGAGCTTTTCTGTATATTTATACATAGAATAGGCAAGAGAAACATATCCACACTTCGTCCGGAAAGACGTATTGGATGCGATTGTATTTTTAACCTGAGGTTGAAAAACGATGCGATTTCTCGGAAAAAATGTAGTTTTGCAAATGAAGCCGACTTCTTCTTTCAGCTTCTTTTTCTGTACCGGAAAAAGACGGAAAACACTCGGATAAAACTTCTTTTTTGTGAGCAGTTTTTTTTGCTTCGGAAACATTAAATAGAAAATTCTAAATAGAAGAATAAACGGAATGGTTGTTTCATCTTTTATTTTCTGTTTGATTATCAGTTTTTTATTGGACGATAAAAGGAAGCTGCAAATCCCTGTGGTGAAAAAATAACTTCCTCTTTTCCAGGCGGATGGTAAAAACAAATATCGGTATCTGTAACGAATACAGAAATCACTTCTTAGCTTCTAAGAATTAGGTATTTGCAAAAAAACAAATTATTGAATGAGATTTTTTTGCTTGTCTGTCTGAAATATACTGACGAAATTTGCATTACTAAAACAACACTCATGTCAGAAACTACAAAAGCCGCCTTATATTGGAGTCGATGCCTCGAATTTATCAAGGACAACTTGGTGAATTCACAGTCGGCTTTTGAGCATTTGTTTCTTCCCATCAAGCCACTCAAGTTTGAAAACAATGAGATGATTTTGGGGGTGAAAAGCCCTTTTATATATGAGTATTTGGAGGAACATTATGCAGGTCTGATTGGTGCTGCATTCAGTAAAGTAATAGGCGAGGGTATAACGCTGGTTTATTCCGTCATTACAGACCAAAGCAACAACATCGCAATGAACCTTGTGGGTACATCGCAAACTGTCGATTCTGTACCTCCGTATCCACAAAAGGACTTGAATAAAACTCCCAATCCTCACAGTTCGCGTTCTGTTACGGAATTCAATCCTCAGTTGAATGCACGCTACTCTTTTGATAACTTCATCAAAGGAGTGAGCAACGAATTGGCGTGCACCGTGGGAGAAAGTGTGGCGCAATATCCTGCACAACAAGCATTCAATCCTCTTTTTATATACGGACACTCGGGTGTGGGCAAGACGCACCTCGTGAATGCCATCGGTGACAAGGTGAGAAAGTTGCATCCGCAAAAGCGTGTACTCTATGTTTCTGCCAATCTCTTCCAGCATCAATACACAGATGCTGTAAGACACAATCGGGTGAATGATTTTATCAGCTTTTATCAGACCATCGATGTCTTGATTATCGACGATATTCAGGAATTCACGGCTTTGACAAAAACGCAAAATACTTTCTTCCATATATTCAACCATCTTCATCAGAACAACAAGCAGTTGATAATGACTTGCGACCGTGAGCCATCGGAATTGCAAGGAATAGAAGAGCGTCTTCTCACACGTTTCAAATGGGGGCTGGTTGCCGAATTGGAACGTCCCGATACGGAATTGCGTAGAAACATCTTGCGCAATAAAATCAGACAAGACGGTTTGGTAATACCCGAAAACGTCATAGAATTCATTGCGACGAACGTAAGCGAAGGAGTGCGGGAATTGGAAGGAGTTATCCATTCTTTGTTGGCGCGTTCTATCTTGTTAAAGCGAGAAATAGATTTGGAGTTGACACAACGCATCGTAAAGAAAGTCGTCAAAATAGCGGAACTAAAGCCTGCCACCATAGAAGTGATTATAGAGAAAGTTTGTGCCTACTATAATATAGATATGCACAGACTGCACGAGAACAGCAGAAAGCGCGAAGTAGTAAGAGCACGCCAAATGGCTATGTTCCTGGCTGAAAAACATACTACTCTGTCTATGGCAAAAATCGGTAAAATGATAGGTGGTAAGAATTATGCCACAGTTATTCATGCTTGTAAGACGATAAAAGAACAGGCAGAGGTAGATAAGATATTCAAAACCGAACTGCAAGAATTGGAAAAATCTCTTGTTGCAGTTTAGTGAAATAGCTCTCAAGAGTTTTAGATGATTGATATGAAGAGAAAGAACGAACAAAGACTTCTTTCTCTTTCTTTTTGTCGCAGTCTTATATAATATGGTATAGGAAAGTGCTCTTTCTCGTTTCTCCAACCTTTTTGCTACCTTTGGCAAAGAATTTATGCACGTTATGAAGATTGCACTTATACAAGCAGATATATCTTGGGAAGATGTGAATACCAATCTTTCGTCAGCCCAAAAAATTATGGACAGAGTCACGGATGTGGACTTATATATATTTCCGGAAATGTTTACAACCGGTTGTACCATCGAACCCGAACATGTGGCACAGCCTATGAACGGCACAGCTGTAAACTGGCTGATAGAACAGTCGCATCGTCGGCAGGCTGCCATTGTAGGCAGTATGCCGATTGTAGAAGACGGAAGATATTTCAATCGTATGTTTTTTGTGAAACCCGACCGTACACTGACCTGGTACGACAAGCGGCACTTGTTCACTTATGGAAATGAACATTTGAAGTACACAGCCGGTAAAGAACGTCATGTTGTGGAGTACAAAGGCATTCGCTTTCTTTTGCAAATCTGTTACGACTTGCGTTTCCCTGTTTGGTCGCGCAATCGCAGTGATTATGATGCTGCTATTTATATCGCAGCTTGGCCCGAAGGAAGAATCAGTGTTTGGGATACTTTGACGCAAGCACGGGCTATTGAGAACCAGTGTTATGTGTTTGCTGTAAATCGCATAGGGGCAGACCAATGGGGAAGATATAACGGGCATACAACAGTTGTCGACTTTTATGGGAACAGATTGGCTACTTGTGAAGATGATGTTTGCGGAGTGCTGACTTATGACTTGACACTGGATAAATTGCGAAAGTTCCGCGAGAAGTTTCCTGTTCTCAATGATGCCGATAGTTTCACCGTTTCTTGAATACCGATGAGAATAGACATCATTACTGTTTTACCCGAAATGATACAAGGCTTCTTCGAACACTCTATCATGAGTAGAGCACAAAAGAAAGGTCTTGCCGAATTTCATATTCATAATCTACGGGATTATACACAGGACAAACATCGAAGAGTAGACGATTACCCTTTTGGCGGTTGTGCCGGTATGGTCATGAAGATAGAACCTATCGACCGTTGTATTTCGATGTTGAAAGAAGAACGGAGTTATGATGAGGTGATTTTCACTTCACCGGATGGAGAACCGTTTACGCAACCTATGGCGAACAGTCTTTCTCTGTATGAAAATCTGATTATACTTTGCGGACATTTCAAAGGCATAGACTTCCGTATTCGTGAGCATCTTATTACGAAAGAAATAAGCATCGGAGATTATGTATTGACGGGAGGAGAGTTGGCGGCTGCAGTTATTGCCGATGCGGTGGTACGTATTATCCCCGGTGTGATTTCGGATGAACAGTCGGCTCTGTCGGATTCTTTTCAAGACAATTTGTTGGCACCGCCCGTTTATACCCGACCGGCAGAATACAAAGGTTGGCGCGTACCCGATATTCTTTTATCCGGACACGAAGCAAAGATAAAAGAGTGGGAATTGCAACAATCCATCGAACGTACTCTAAAGTTGCGTCCTGACTTATTGCGCTAAAAGTAGGAGATAAACAACTTTTACGGTTAAATGGAGAGTGTATATAGACTTTTAGCCTTACTTTTGTCAACAAATAATCACACTTTTCTGAATGAAAGATGTACAGATAGATATCCGCATAAGTTCTGTCACTTACGATGAGCTGTCTGCGAAAGAGCAACAACTCATAAATGCTGCCAAAGATGCAACAAAAAACAGCTATGCACCGTATTCTCATTTCTCGGTAGGCGCGGCAGCTTTATTAGATAATGATGTGATAGTGACAGGTTCTAATCAGGAAAATGCAGCTTATCCTTCGGGTATTTGTGCGGAACGTACCACTTTATTTTATGCCAATTCGCAATATCCGGATAGTGCCGTACGTGCTCTTGCTGTGGTTGCATGGACGGAAGGCGATTTCTTGGAAACTCCTATTCCTCCTTGCGGGGCATGTCGACAAGTCTTGTTGGAAACAGAGAAACGCTTTGGTACGACTATGCGTATCTTATTATTCGGAAAAAAAGAAATTTATGTAATGGAAGGAGTGAAAAATTTACTTCCTCTTTCATTCACTACGGAATACTTGGCAAAATGAGATTGGGTTCTCAGCCTTTCAATCAACAAAACAAAAGAATTATGGCAAACAGAAGAACATTGAAGAAAGAAATCAGTCGTCGTATCCTGAACATTGGATATTGTTATCTTGCAATCAACGACTGTAATGCGGAAAAGCAATCGGGAGAAGCCGTTGCCACAACCATTGCAAAACTTTCGCAAATACATCATGAATTTATCAGCAGAGTAAATCACACCGAACCCGGGAATGCGAAGAAGTATTATCAACGTTTGAAAAAAGACTTCAAAGCAGCATTGGAAGGAGTTGTTTTGCCAGAGATTGACGCATGAGTTTAGGACAAAAGATAGCCCGATTTATCTATCTGAAGGTATTAGGTTGGAAAGCGGAGGTTTCTGTTCCGGATTTCAAGAAGGTGATAATCTGTGCGGCACCTCATACCTCGAATCTCGATTTATTCATTGGTAAATTGTTTATCAATACGGTGGGGAGAAAATCCGGCTTTTTGATGAAAAAAGAATGGTTCTTTTTCCCACTTGGCATTATATTTCGTTGGATGGGAGGTATTCCTGTACATAGAAATAAACGTACTTCACTGGTAGAGCAGCTGATTGAGAGAATAAATTCGAGCGAAGAGTTTCACTTGGCTATAACACCGGAAGGAACACGTTCTGCCAATCCTAATTGGAAAAAGGGATTTTACCATATAGCATACGGAGCGAAAATTCCTATTGTATTGATAGGGATAGATTATGAAAAGAAATGTGTGACTGCAGGAAAATTTCTTTATCCCAGTGGGGATATCGAAAGAGATATGATAGAGATAAAAAACTATTTCAAAGACTTTAAGGGGAAGTATCCGGAAAACTTCTCAACAGGATTATAACAATTAAACAAAAACTAATTATGAAGAGAACTAAGTTAATGGCAGCAGTATTGAGTGTAAGTTTGTTGCTGAGTGGATGTGGAAACATGAATAATACAACTAAAGGTGGTATTATCGGTGCCGGTGGCGGAGCTGTATTAGGCGGTGTAATCGGTGCTATTGCAGGTAAGGGAAAAGGAGCTGTTATCGGTGCAGCAATCGGAACAGCTGTAGGAACCGGTGCCGGTGTTCTTATCGGTAAGAAGATGGACAAAGCGGCGGAAGCAGCTAAAAATATCGAAGGTGCACAAGTGGAACAGGTAACGGACAATAACGGTCTGCAAGCTGTTAAGGTAACTTTCGAATCGGGTATTCTTTTCAGTACGGGTAGTTCGATGTTGAGCGGTTCTGCCAAAGCATCTTTGAGTAAATTTGCCAATGAAGTTTTGAACCAGAACAAAGATATGGATGTTGCGATTTATGGATATACGGACAATCAAGGTTGGAGAAATGCTACTGCTGAGCAAAGTGTTCAGAAAAACTTGGACCTTTCTCAACAACGTGCTCAAAGTGTATCTACTTATTTGCGTAATGTGGGAGTATCCGGTGCACAAATCAAATCCGTAGAAGGATATGGAGAAGCCAATCCCGTAGCAAGTAACAGCACTGCAGAAGGTCGTAAAGAGAATCGTCGCGTAGAAGTATATCTCTATGCCAGTTCAAAAATGATTCAACAAGCGGAAAACGGTACATTGAGATAAGTAAATCTAACAATACGGAAATGCATCATTTCTTCATGGAAGAGTGATGCATTTCTTTTAATCCCGACAGACATGAAAAAGGTTTGGAAGTATCTGAGAAACATTGTGCTTTTCTTTTTTATATCCAGTATTATAGCGGTGATAGCTTATCGTTTTATACCTGTTTATATCACGCCGTTGATGTTGATACGATGTGTGGAGCAGGTTTTTGACGGAGAAAAAATGAAGTTGGAGCACCGATGGGTTCCGCGAGAAGAGATTTCCCGACACCTCGCCATGGCTGTCATTGCTTCGGAAGACAATAGATTTCAAGAACACAACGGTTTCGACTGGAAAGAGATAGAGAAAGCTCAAAAGGAAAACAAAACAAGAAAAAGACCAAGAGGGGCGAGTACCATTTCGCAACAAACGGCTAAAAATGTATTCCTTTATCCGCAATCTTCATGGGTAAGAAAGGGGCTGGAAGTTTACTTCACATTTCTGATAGAACTCTTTTGGAGCAAAGAGCGTATCATGGAGGTGTATCTCAACAGTATAGAAATGGGGAAAGGGATTTACGGTGCGGAAGCTGTGGCAAAAGCGCATTTTCATACTACGGCAAAGAGACTTACTGCGGCGCAGTCGGCACTGATTGCTGCAAGTTTGCCCAATCCCCGTAAATACAATTCAGCCAATCCGGGTGGCTATATGTTGAAAAGACAAAGGCAGATTTTGCGTTTGATGAAATTGGTAGCCCCTTTTCCGCCAAAAGAGAAATAATCTGTCCGGAGAAAACAACAAACGAATAAATAGTGGGACATTCTTCACTCCATGCGGAGAAAAGAATGTCCCATATCTTTTGGGAGTAAATGTTTGACTTACGCTCTCTTTTTCTTACGCAAAAGTTTATTCCTTATACCTCGTCAACTCTCAAACTTAGAACTTCAAACTGATAATATATTGCCGATTTGATAACAACATGTTGTCAAGTCGATAGCATCATGTTGCTATCGCGATAAGAACATGTTGCTATCGCGATGACAACAGCGTTAAAGAATGCTAACAACATAATCGCATCAGGAAAGCATTGTAGAGTGTTTTTCTCTCGGAGAGCTTTTTCCAACGAGTCCGAAGCTTTATTGAAAGTCTTTCAATAAAACATGCTCAGCGTGTTCTATCGATAGCTTTCGGGCATCGCGCAAATGCTTCTTCAATGATATGCCATGTCCTTTTTCGATACCGATGCTGCTTGTTCCCGATTCGTCCAGCCTTTGCAGCAAAAGTCCGAGCGTCACGAGGTGTATATCCATCGCGGGTAGAAAGCTTTGTGCCTCCTGTTTGTCATTGGTGGCTATCGGAGAAATCAATTCTATTTCCATCAGTTTTCTCAATATGTTATTTGTCAGACGGATAGGCATGCCATGAGCCAAACTTAAACTTTCGGCGGAAGGAGCGGGCTTTCCTTCGGAGAAACGTTTGCAAATATCGCTCAATACAAGTGCGCAACAGAAATCGTATTCCTGTCGGCTGATGTGGTCGGTTTCTGTCTTGTAATTGTAGTAAGACAGATTTTGCGAAGAAAAACAAAGCACAACGCCGAATAAACAAATAGTCCACGATATCTGTGTGAATAACAGAAACAGCGGAATGGCTGCGAAACTACCGTAAATGGCGTTGTAACTCGAAAACCATATCTGCGTATTGATATAAAAGTATTGGAAAAGCTGAAAAGAAAGTCCTGCCACGATAGCCGGCAGTATGGCATAACGTACTTTGACCGTAGTGTTGGGAATAAAAACGTAGATACCGAGAAATATGGCACAAATCAGTAATGTGGGTACGAGTTTCAAACCGAACTGCAATAGAGGAGCAAGCAGTTCGAAGCCGAGTATATCGCGCATGTAAGAAGTCATGAGAATGGTGACACCGCTATAAATGACAAGCAAAAGCGGCAAAAGCAGAAACATCGAAAAATAATCTGTTATCTTCCTATAAATGGAGCGTGCCGATTGTACTTGCCACATATCGTTGAAATTCGATTCGATGCTGCTTATCAACATGAACAAAGCCCAAATCAAGACCAAAAAACCTGCACCAACGAATATACCGCTTTGTGCATGCAGGAGATAAGAGTTTACCCAGTTCAAAATGATGTCTGCTTCTTGCGAAGAAATTTCTGCTCTGAAACGGTCTTCGAGCATTTTTTCCACACCGAACCCACGAGCGATGGCAAAAAGTATTGCCAAGAAAGGAATACTGGAAAGTGCGGTGTTGTACGTCAATGCCGAAGCGCGAATAAAGAGTTTGTCACGTCCCGACTGCTTGATGGAAAGCAGGATGACTTTTATCACACAATAGAAACGCCATAACCAAGGATTGACTTGCGAAGGACGGAGCGTCCAAATCTTTTGCTCGAAGAAGAGCTTGAGGTTTTTGTATTTCATCTTCTTGTTATTTCTCTTGAAAAGCAAAGGTAGCAAGTCTATAAGCCGGGTTCTGTTTTTCACACCTGAAACGTCTGTCATTTATCTACGCACATTGTCACCAATGGTGCTTTAGCGGTCTACCCTCCGACATGGGGCGAGCAACCCTCTTAACGCCGGTTTACATGACCTTACAACTCCTAAGATGTACAGCTCGCATATCGCCATGCGACTGGTGAGCTCTTACCTCACCTTCTCACCCTTACCTGACGGGCAGGCGGTTCTTTTCTTCTACATTACTCCACCCTTGCGGATAGCTTTCTGTTAGGAAGTAGGATGCTCTGTGTTGCCCGGACTTTCCTCCTGTATAAAATATACCGGCGACAGACCGACTTACTACCTTTGCATTCACAAAGGTAGAAATATATATACCGAAATTTGGATTTTGTCTTATGAAAAATATCTAATCGATAACAAAACACTCACCGGAATGAAAGCTGTTGGCGGAAGAAAGCAACAACTCGCACATGTCGGACAGATGACGGAATTCCTTTGCTACAATAGCATTGAGCGAAATACCGAATTGTGAGTCCTTCTCTCGCTTGTGTTGAAGTTCTCGATACGTACGGATAAATTTTTCTCTGTTTTCCGCGAAATAAAGTAGCAGTATTCTGCCATCGTGTATGGGAATGGTTTGTTGCATACGATGTTGCAGCAACCGGTCCATCAAATGTTCATAAAAAGAAAGCGACTGTTCCGATATTATTATCAGGGCGTCTATGTCTTTCCATTCTTTCAGGCAAAGGGAGAGTTGTTCGGAGCATTGTTCAGCCGGAGAGAGACAAACGTGTGTTCTGTGCATGGAAAGGCTGTCGGCAAGATGTGTCGCAGCATGACTTGTTCCTGCTATGAAAATACGCTTTGCAGGAAATTTGTTAGGTGTCTTGCGCAAACCTGTCGACTGTTTTCGTGCTTGGTAGTTCTCGTATTGTTTTTCCAAATAGTTGTCTGCCATAGCCTCGTCTCAGTAAAGAGGTGTGTCGTAATGGAATAGCAATTCCACATCTTTCAGGCGTTTGTGTTTCTTGTCTTTTTCCGACAGTATGATTTTATCTTCGGGCAATTTCCAGTCTATGCCTAAGTCGGGGTCGTTCCAGGCGATGGCACCTTCGTGTGTGGGAGAATAGAAGTTGTCGCATTTGTATTGAAAGATGACTTCGTCGGACAATACGCTGAAACCATGTGCAAAGCCTCTCGGTATAAACAATTGACGACGATTCTCTGCCGTCAGTTCCACTGCCACGTGTTGCCCGAAAGTAGGAGAGCCTCTTCTGATGTCTACGGCTACGTCCAACACTTTGCCTTTGATGACACGTACCAGCTTACTTTGTGCGAAAGGCGGGAGTTGGAAGTGGAGTCCCCTCAACACACCATACGAAGATTTGCTCTCGTTGTCCTGCACGAAACGTACTTCTCTGACCGCTTTGTCGAACAGACTCTGTGAGTAGGACTCGAAAAAATATCCTCTGTCATCTTCAAAGATGCGCGGTTCCACTATAACGACTTCGGGTATCTCTGTACTGATGATATTCATAAGTGTGTATTACTTTTTTGTGTCTGCGATGAGACGGAGCAAATACTGTCCGTATTGATTTTTCAACATGGGTTGCGCCAACTCTCTTATCTTGGCATCGTCTATCCATCCTTGCTTGAAAGCGATGCCTTCCAGACAAGCCACTTTCAAACCTTGTCGTTTCTCTATCACTTCGATATAGGTCGAAGCTTCTGCCAGAGAGTCGTGTGTTCCGGTGTCCAACCAGGCAAATCCTCTGCCGAGCGTTTGTACGGACAATTCGCCGTCTTCCAAAAAACGTTGATTTACTGTGGTGATTTCCAATTCTCCTCTTGCCGATGGTTTGATGTTTTTGGCTACTTCCAAAACTTTGTTCGGATAGAAGTATAGGCCTGTCACGGCATAATTGGACTTCGGATGTTCGGGTTTTTCTTCTATGGACAGGCAATTGCCGTCTTTGTCGAACTCAGCCACGCCGTAACGCTCCGGGTCGCTGACCCAATAACCGAAAACGGTGGCTTTGCGCTCTTCTTCCGCTCTGCGTACGGCTTCTTTCAACATATGTGTAAAACCGTTGCCGTGAAAGATATTGTCTCCCAAAATGAGACAGGCATCGTCCTTGCCCACAAACTTTTCGCCTATGATGAAAGCCTGTGCCAAACCGTCGGGAGAGGGTTGTTCTGCATATTCGAAACGTACGCCCAAATCGCTACCATCGCCCAACAGACGTCTGAAACCCGGCAAGTCGTGCGGAGTGGATATAATCAGGATTTCCTTGATACCTGCCAGCATCAAAACGGAAACGGGGTAGTAAATCATGGGTTTGTCGAATATCGGGAGCAATTGTTTCGATACTCCTTTGGTGATTGGATATAAGCGTGTGCCCGAACCACCTGCAAGAACTATTCCTTTCATATATGTGTTGTTTTGAAGATGGTGCAAATATACTTGAACTATCCCGTCTCACCATCATCTCATCATGAGTATTTATGCAGAACTGCCTCCGTTTTCTGTATATTTATGCGATGTCGGGCGTATTTTTTGCAGGAAAAGCTCTCGCTATGCGGTGTCTTCCCGGTTCGAAAAATCCTTGAAAAGTCGTATTTGTGACAAGAGAAAAATGCCTCTACAATGCCTTCTCGATGGGATTATGATGTTAACATTCTTTGACGCTGTTGTCATCGCGATAGCAACATGTTCTTATCGCGATAGCAACATGATGCTATCGACTTGACAACATGTTGATAACAAATCGGCAATATATTATTAGTTTGAAGTTCTAAGTTTATGAGTTGATGAGTTACGAGGAGAATGCTTTTTCT
>JBGXXU010000010.1:0-10053 GCA_041814865.1 Phocaeicola sp.
GGTACGAAAAAGCCTCGAAAAGTCCCTTTTTTGTTCACGAGAAAACGCCTCTACAACACCCTCTCGACACGATTATGATATTAACATTCTTTGACGCTGTTGTCATCGCGATAGCAACATGTTCTTATCGCGATAGCAACATGATGCTATCAAGTTGTGTACATGTTGCTATCAAATTGGCAACGTGTTGCCAATTTGAAGGGGCGAGTTTATAAGTTGACGAAGTACGAGGGGAAGTGTATATTTATACATGTCTATGAGGGACGAGCTTTTGAGTTGACGAGGTACGAGGAGGATATTCTTTTCTCCCATATATAAAGAAGGAGGGCATCGACGAGTTTGCTCTCTTCTTTGCCTGCGCAACACGGAGTTATGGAAGTTATCCGTATTTTTGCCCCTGTGTTTTCGACGTGAATCGGGCATACGGAAAGATTTCTTTGTGAAACAAATGCTTTGTAGAGCAAGAGCAGGCGCAACCGCCCCCCCTTCGTCGAATCTCACGCATTATTGTCAAATCCTTATACAAAACAATGAAACGACTATTTCTCATTCTGTCGCTTTGGTGTGCGCTCGCTACGCAAGCGGCTACACAAATCCGCATCGGAACTGCGAACACGGACTTACTCCTGCAAGTGGGAGACAACAATCGCTTGTATCAAGTATATTTCGGCAAACGCCTGTTGCACACGAGCGATTTTGCACATTTCGACTGGCGTGTTTATCCCGGTACGGACGGCGCGTATGCTCCGCGTGGTCACGAGGTGTATTCCACATCGGGCAACGAAGATTTGTTCGAACCTGCACTTGCCGTGACACATGCCGACGGCAATATGCGTACGTATCTGTATTACAAGTCGCATACGCAAAAGCCTGTGCAAGGTGGTACACACACAGCTATTCAGCTGGCAGACGACCGCTATCCTGTGGAAGTGACGCTGCACTATGTGGCTTACGAGCAGGAAAACGTCATCAAGACGTGGAGCGAAATTCGTCACAGAGAGAAAAAGCCCGTTACACTGTGGCGTTATGCTTCGGCGATGCTCTACCTGCGTGCCGACGATTATATCCTCACGGAATATCATAGCGACTGGGCAAGAGAAGGACAACCGGCAAAACAACCGCTTCGCTTCGGCAAGAAAATCATAGATACCAAATTGGGAACACGTGCCGCCATGCACGCAGAACCTTTCTTCGAATTGGGCATCGGCGGCGACAGTCACGAGACGAAAGGCGATGTATTGTTGGGTACCATCGCTTGGACGGGCAACTTCCGCTTTACGTTCGAAGTAGACAACGTAGGTGTACTGCGCATTCTGCCCGGCATCAATCCTTATTCTTCCGATTACAAACTGCCTGCGGGCGAAGTCTTTACCACACCCGAGTTTATCTTCACGCGCAGTTACGACGGCATCGGCACGGCAAGTCGCAACTTGCAGGCTTGGGCGCGCCGTCACCAACTGAAAAACGGTATGGGCGACCGCATGACATTGCTCAATAATTGGGAAAACACGTATTTCAACTTCGACCAAAACCTCATTGCAAAACTCTGCGGCGAAGCCAAAGACTTGGGCGTGGATATGTTTCTCTTGGACGATGGTTGGTTCGGCAATAAATATCCGCGAACGAACGACCGCGCAGGCTTGGGCGATTGGGAAGCCACACGCGACAAACTGCCCGGCGGCATTCCCGCACTTGTGAAAAGTGCCGAAAAAGCAGGCGTGAAATTCGGAATCTGGATAGAGCCCGAAATGGTCAATCCGAAAAGCGAACTGTACGAGCAACATCCCGACTGGGTGATACAGGATGCCCAACGCAAACCATACTATCATCGTCATCAATTGGTACTCGACCTCTCCAATCCCGCAGTGCAAGACTATGTTTACGGCGTGGTGGAACGTATCATGAAAGAAAATCCCGATGTGGCATATTTCAAATGGGACTGCAATAGCCCCATCACCAACGTACATTCGCCTTTTCTCAAAGACAAACAAAGCCATCTGTACGTGGACTATGTACGTGGCTTGTACAATGTGCTCGAACGCGTGAAACGCAATTATCCCGACTTGCCGATGATGCTTTGTGCCGGCGGTGGCGGACGTTGCGATTACGGTGCGTTGTCGTATTTCACCGAGTTTTGGTGTTCGGACGACACAGACCCGTTCGAACGCTTGTATATACAATGGAGTATGTCCAAGTTCTTTCCTGCCAAGTCGATGGCTGCCCACGTGACGAGTTGGAACAGCAAGACTTCCGTGAAGTTCCGCACCGATGTGGCAAGCATGTGTAAGTTGGGTTTCGACATCAATTTGCGCGACATCGACGAGAAAGATATGCAATACGTACGTCAAGCCGTGCAAAACTTCCATCGCCTGAAACCTGTCATCCTCGATGGCGAACAGTATCGTCTCATCTCTCCTTACGAAACGGCGCACATGGCTGTCAATTACGTATCTGCGGACAAACGTCGGGCGGTACTCTTCGGTTACGACTTGCATCCTCGCTATCTGGCACATCCACCGGTGGTTCGTTTGCAGGGACTCGACCCCGAAAAACTGTACAAAGTCACGGAAATCAACCTGCCTACCGGTGCTTCTTCGCACTCGCAACATCACGACAAGGTGTACAGTGGCGATTATCTGATGAAAGCTGGCTTGCATATCCTTTCGCCTTGGAGCGGTACGAGCCATGTTTTCGAATTGAATGCACAATAACCCCCTCGTTCGACTCGATAAAAAAACTCCGCGACCCGTGCAGGTCGCGGAGTTTTTTTATTGTTATTCTTCTGTCGCTCGATTACAAGTCGTCGACGATGGCTGTCGATTTCGCATACGCACTCGGTTTCGCTTCGAAGAAGTCTGTTTTGATGAGATTGGCATTGCTGTATTGCGATACCCATTTCATGCTGGCAGGTTCTTCTTCGTGTCCTTCGTAAATGGTGTCGAGTCCGATACTACGCGCACGCAAGTTGGCAAGATACATGATGTAGTCGCGTACCATTTGTTTGTTGAGTCCTTCTATTTCGTCGCCAATCACGTATTCTCCCCACGTCATTTCCTGTTCTGCGCCTTCGCGTATCATGTTGCGATAGACTTCTTTGTTTTCGGGCGTGAAGAGTTCGGGCATTTCTTTTTGCAACTCCATTATCATCGAGCGGAACAACCAAAGGTGCGTATTCTCGTCTCGATTGATATAACGTATTTCCTGTACCGAACCCGGCATCTTTCCGTTGCGTCCCAAGTTATAAAAGAACATGAAACCCGAATAGAAGTACACGCCTTCGAGGATGTAGTTTGCCACCATCGTTTTGAGCAGTTGTTCGGGGTCTTTCTTCTCTTGAAACTCATTGTATATATCGCCGATGAAGCGATTGCGATTGAGCAAGTGTTCGTCGTCTTTCCACTGATAGAGAATGGTGGTACGCTCTTCGGGTGAGCAAATCGTATCCAGCATATAACTGTACGATTGCGAGTGCACCGCTTCCTGAAACGCTTGTATCGTCAAGCAAAGGTTCACTTCGTTTGCCGTAATGTACTCGCCTACGTAAGGAAGGTTGGCTGTCTGAATACTATCCAGGAATATAAGGAAAGAAAGTATCTTGTCGTAAGCAGTTTTCTCTTGAGGAGAGAGCGCACGGTAATCTTTCACGTCTTGACTCATGTTGATTTCTTCGGGTATCCAGAAGTTGTTCATGGCTTGACGATACCATGCAGAAGCCCAACTGTACTTCATGTTATTGAAGTCGTTGAGATTGGTTGTGTTTCCGTTGATGAGGCGACGCTTGTTTACTTCCACATCGCCGTGTTCGTTGAAGAGGGCTTTTCTCTTGAGTTCTTCCATAAGCCGATATTGAGTTGATTTGTGTATGTGTTGAGTTGATGTCGTATTGTGTTATGCGGAACAGCTTTCGCAAGCCTCCACTTCGAGCGACTTGCTGCGCACGTAATACAGTGTCTTCACACCTTTGCTCCATGCACGCAGGTAGAGGTCGAGCAGTCCTCTGAATGTGATGGTTTGGTCTATAAAAAGATTGACGGATTGCGATTGGTCGAGGTGACGCTGACGAACGGCAGCCGCATCCACCAGCCACTTTTGTTCCATTTGATGTGCAGTCTTGTACAGCCAATATGTCTGGTCCGTAAGCTGAGGAGCCACACGCGGAACGATACTTCCTTTTTTCTCTTCAAGGAAATAACGGTTCATTACGGGGTCTGTTCCTGCTGTCGTACCTGCAATGACGGATGTAGAACTTGTGGGAGCCACAGCCATCAAATAACCGTTGCGCAAACCGTGCCGATGTACTTCTGCCGCCAATTTAGTCCACTTGTCGTCCGTATATTTTCTATCGGTGAAATAGTGTCCGTTGTCCCAATCGCTACCTTCGAAATAGCTGTATTTACCTTTCTCTTCTGCCAAACGACACGATGCTTCGATGGCGTAATAATTGATTTTCTCGAAGACTTTGTCCATGAAATCCAGGTGTTCTTCGCTTTCCCACTTGATGCCGTTCTTTGCCAATAAGTGATGATAGCCGCTTGTTCCCAATCCGATGGGACGCATACGTTGATTGGTAAGACGTGCGTAAGGGATGGGATAGAAATTCAAGTCGATGACATTGTCCAATGCACGTACGATGGTGCCGATGACTTCTCGCATTTCCGCATCGTCCTGTACATCAATATTGCCCAAGACGAGAGAAGCCAAGTTACATACCACAAAATCGCCGGGAACAGTTTCTTCCACCACGATTTCCTGTCCTTCTTCGTTCTTGACAAATATCTTTTTGGTTTGTATTTCTTTTTGGTTTTGGGCGATTTCCGTACAGAGATTGGAACAATAGATGATGCCTTGATGCTTGTTCGGATTGCGCAGGTTCACCGTGTCGCGGTTGAAAATAAACGGCGTACCGGTTTCCACTGCCGATTTGATGATGAGTCGTACCATTTCTTTGACGGAGATGGCGCGTTTCGATATGCGATTGTCTTGCAGACACTCGTGATAACGGGCTTCCCACTCCTCGCCATAGAAGTCTTCCAGACAATAACCGCGTGCGGTTTCTATTTCGTGCGGACACATCATATACCATGTGCCGTTGATGTCTTCCTGTACCATTTTCCAAAACAAGTCGGGGATACATACGCCGGGAAATACGTCGTGTGCTTTCATGCGGTCGTCGCCGTTGTTGGTACGGATTTGCAAGAATTCGGGCATGTCTTTGTGCCAAATATCGAGATAAATGGCTACCGAGCCTTGTCGAACTCCCAACTGGTCTACGGCAATCGCTGTGTCGTTGCAGAGTTTTATCCATTTCAAGACACCGCCTGCCACTCCCTTGAAGCCGCGAATGTCACTGCCTACGGCACGTACCTTGCCCATGTAAATACCCATGCCGCCGCCGAACTTGGATACTTGTGCAAAGTTGTTGATGGTGCGATAGATACCTATCAAACTGTCGGGCATCACATCTTCGAAACAACTCGACAACTGACTGAGCGGTTTGCGTCCGTTGCTCATGGTGGGCGTTGCCATTGTGACTTTCAGTTTGCTCAATATGTCGTAGATGCGTTTTGCCCACGATACGCGCTGTTTTCCTTCGGGGATGGCAAGGTGCATGGCGATGCCCATGAACATTTCCTGCGGACGTTCCAACAGGTTGTGATGGTGGTCTGTTATCAGGTAACGTTTATATAACAGATGGAGTCCGCTGTACGTAAGCAAGTGATTGCGCGTAGGGTCTATGTATGCTTCCAGTTCTTTCACGTCTTCGAAACTGTATGCATCCAACATGTATTTGCCGTACAGTCCTTCGTCTCTCAAGTAGCAGAGTTTGTCGTACAGACAACCCAGTCCCAGTTCCTGCTCTTTCGCTGCGATGCTACGTTCCGCTTTCAGCAAGAGCAGGCGTGCCGCCACGAATTCCCAATTGGGTGCTTCGGGAGTGATGAGTTCCACCGATGCTTTGATGAGCGTGTCGAGGATGTTTACATCTTCTTTATAGAAAGATTGGAATTTCACAAGCAGCAACTCCAATGTGTACAGTCTTCCGCTGTAAGTGGCTTGCAGGTCTTTCAGCAAGCTGATGATTTCGTCGTCCGGAACCAGTTTTCGGAAGCGTTCCACGATGGCTCTGAATTCACTTCGCTTGTCACGATAAAGGATGTAGGCTTTCGCCACTCTGTAATAACCCAGTTTCATCAATTCGGTTTCCACCATGTCTTGTATTGTCTCCACCGACACGGATTCTTCTTCGCCCAGCTGTTCGGCAATGTGGTCGCAAATCAAATTGAGTGATTCTGTACCGATAACCTCATGACAGGCTATAAAAGCTCTGTTGATGGCGAGCTTTATTTTTTCGAAAGTGAACTCTTCAAGTCGAAGGTCGCGCTTGATAATCTTCATTTTAGCAATAAGTTTTTGTTGTTTTTGTCACCGTATCACTTGGCGACGGTGTGTTGTATTTCGGCGGACAAAGATAAACCTTTTTGCCATACGAGTAGACAAAAAAGTTTACGGTTTTACAATGATTTCAATTCTTTTTCCCTACAATTTTTTCTTTCCGCCGATGGTAGCGTAGTGTGAAGAAAAGACTGTTTTTCGGGCTTCGCCGAATATGAAAAGAGCATCTGCAAATGCAAAATTTAGAGACACGAACAGAAGCGTAAGACCGATTTCCCGAGACGAAATGCCGATGTATAAATATACAGAAACAGCCCTCTTTTCTGCATAAATATGCAGAGCAATATGTCTATACTCTTACGAAAAACGGTGGATTCGGCACGTTTTACTGCTCCGAACAAGTCCCGAAAAAGCTGCTTTTTGCTTGTAAAAAAACGCCTCTACGATGCCTTCTCGATGAGATTATGTTGTTAACATTCTTTGATGCTGTTGCTATCGTGATAGCAACATGTTCTCATCGCGATAGCAACATGATGCTATCAACTTGCGTACATGTTGTTATCAAATTGACTACATGTTGCCAATTTGAAGAGATGAGTTTATAAGTTGACGAGATACAAATGAGAATGTATTTTTATACAGAAAAAGCCGACGATTGTCGGCTTGAAAATTTACAACGTTTTTCAAGGGGACGGAAGATTATCCTGCCCAGTTGTCGCGGTCCAAGTTGCGATAACCGACGGCTTCGGCAAGGTGTTGCGCCTGTACGCGTTCCGATGCGTCGAGGTCGGCTATGGTACGTGCCACTTTCAGTATACGGTCGTAAGCGCGTGCGGAAAGATGAAACCTGTTCATCGCGGTTTTCAGGATTTCCAAGTCTTTCTGTTCCGGTAGCGCATATTGGTTCATCAACTTGGAAGTCATCTGCGCATTGCAGTAAACACCTGCCACGTCCCGATAACGCAACGCTTGTATCTCACGGGCACGAATGACACGTTGACGTATCGCATCGCTTGGTTCGGAAGGTTGTGGAACGGAGATTTTCTCGAATGGTACGGGCACGATTTCCACTTGTATGTCTATACGGTCCAAGAGAGGTCCCGATATCTTGTTGAGATAACGCTGTACTTGTCCCGGCGCACAAACACACTTGCGCGCGGGATGATTGTAGAAGCCGCATGGACAAGGGTTCATGGAAGCCACAAGCATAAAACCTGCGGGATAATCCAACGTGTATTTGGCTCTCGAGATGGTGATGTGTCTGTCTTCCAAAGGCTGACGCAAGACTTCCAGCGTAGTGCGCGAGAACTCTGCCAGCTCGTCGAGAAACAAAACTCCGTTGTGTGCCAAACTGATTTCTCCCGGTTGCGGATGAGTACCGCCACCTACCATCGCCACTTGCGAAATGGTGTGATGCGGACTGCGAAACGGACGTGTGGCAATGAGCGAAACGTCTTTGCCCAACTTGCCGGCAACGGAATGTATCTTCGTCGTTTCCAAACTTTCTGCCAGAGAAAGCGGTGGCAATATACCCGGCAAACGTTTTGCCATCATGGATTTCCCGCTGCCCGGTGCGCCTATCATGATAATGTTGTGTCCGCCTGCCGCCGCAACTTCCAAAGCCCGCTTTACATTTTCCTGTCCTTTTACATCGGAGAAATCGAAAGGGAACCTACTCTGATTGCGATAAAACTCTTCGCGCGTGTTCACTTCCACCTGTTGCAAATCGGTGCGACCGTTGAGGAAATCCACCACTTCCGACAGTTTGTCCACGCCATACACTTTCAGGTTGTTTACCACAGCAGCTTCGCGCGCATTTTGTCGAGGAAGAATAATACCCTCGTAACCTTTGCTACGTGCTTCAATGGCGACGGGCAGTGCACCGCGTATGGGTTGCAACACGCCGTCGAGTCCCAGTTCTCCTATAATAAGGTATTTGTAGAGTTGTCGGTCCGAGACTGTTCCCGTCGCGGCAAGTATTCCTATTGCGATGGGCAAGTCGTAAGCGGAGCCTTCTTTCTTGATGTCGGCAGGTGCCAGATTGACAACTATCTGACTTACGGGGACACGGTAACCGCCCACTTGCAGGGCGGACATGACACGTTCGTGACTTTCTTTGACGGCAGAGTCTGGAAGTCCCACGAGAAAAAACTTTACTCCGCGCGAACTGTTTACTTCGATGGTCACTATCGTTGCGTCTATGCCTTGTACAGCGGCACCGAAAACTTTTACCAGCATGATGTGTTTTTCTTTAAGGTGAATTAACGAGCGAGAAGGGTATCTATTTGTGCTTTGAGGTCTTTGCGATGGATGTTGGTACCCAAAATACTGCGATAACGGTCTAAAAGGAAGTTGTAAGGAAGAGAACCGATGTTTTGTTGGCGAACGGCGACGTTTTCCCAGCTTTGAAAATCGCAGACTTCCAGCCATTTCTTACTGTCGGGTTTGCAGGCTTTGCGCCATGTGGCAGGGTCTACGTCGAGCGAAACGCTGATGACTTTCAAGTGTTTCTCGGGAATGTTTTTGATGGCGGTGTAGAGCGAATCGTGTTCGGCTACGCTATTCTTGTCCCAGCTTGCCCAAAAAGCTATCAATAGAAACTTTTTGTCTTCCGAATCCCAATTCTGTGTTGTGCCGTTTCTGTCTTTCAATGGGAAGTAAGCCAATGTCTGACCTCCTTCCTGCAGTCTTTTCAGTTTGTCTTCTATGCCTTTCAGTATGCGGCTGTCTTTCACTTCGCCGTCCAACAGGGCATACAGCTCTCTGATTTTCGCAGCAACGGGTGCGGAAGTTTCGAGAAAGTATTTGTCGAGTATATAAGCCGATGTTTTCGTGGTGGGATGGCTGCGGATGAAGGCTTCTGCCGCTTGCTCTTGCTGTTCTTGGGTTTTTCTGCCGGACAGCTCATTCAGGAAAGCGGCATACGCTTCGTTTTCGCCTTTTGTTTTCATTTGCGGTTGCCCGAAGTCGCCTTTTAGCTCCACTGTTTCTCCGTTCTTACCGAAGAGAAAGAGGGTTTCTCCTTTGGTATTCAATATGCGCATGGCTACGGGTGTGTCTGCTGGTATCTCGTAAGAAAATTTACCATCCACGACGTAAAGCGTATCCATATCCGTTTTGGGTTCGTCCAACAAAACAAACAAGGTATCGCCGTCCATGTTTTTCATCTCTCCTTTTACTGTAAAGCGGTCTGCATTGCCGCATGCCGTCCATCCTGCGAGCAACATTGCTCCGCACATCCACTGTATATATCGCTTCATCCGTTTCATTGTTAGTATCATGCGAAAGTACGACTTTTTCCATCCTGCACGGTATGCACCATACCTTTTTTCGCCGCAGGAACGGGTGTACATCGGCTTGAAAAAGCAAACACGACTGTCTGCTCCGGTATTTTCATCGACAAAACACGGCGAAAGCCCGTTTTATAGGAAGATGCGCAGTAAATAGGCACTCCGTGCTTTCTCTTTGCCGATTTGGCAAGCGATGCAAAAAGAAAACCGAACGAACGCATGAACAGAGAAAACATACTGCATAAGCATTCAGAAATACACGCACCTCTCCTGTATATTTATGCAATGTCGCTGCATATTCAGGCGAAAAATCAGGTCGCTACGCAATGGTTTTCCGGTACGAAAGAGTCGCGAAAAACAGCTTTTTTGA
>JBGXXU010000011.1:0-14363 GCA_041814865.1 Phocaeicola sp.
CCTTTTTACTCCTTATTATATATAAGAAAAAGTATCCTCCTCGTAACTCGTCAACTCAAAAACTCGTCTCTTCAAATTGGCAACGTGCCTTTTTACTCCTTATTATATATAAGAAAAAGTATCCTCCTCGTAACTCGTCAACTCAAAAACTCGTCTCTTCAAATTGGCAACGTGTTGCCAATTTGATAACAACATGTTGTCAAGTCGATAGCATCATGTTGCTATCGCGATAAGAACATGTTGCTATCGCGATAGCAACAGCGTCAAAGAACGTTAACAACAAAACGCCATCAGAACAGCTTCCTGAGGGGGTAAGGAGCGGCGTATCTCTATTCCTTATCGCATAGAGGAGAAAGGAAAAACCGCACCGCAAAAACCACCGGCTCTCGTGTGAAAAAAACATTTCTCCACGCAATTTATCAACCCGCAAACTCGTCGCCGAAAACTCCGCATACAGAAACCCGGAGCCAATGCTCCTTACATATGTTAAAAAATACAAACATGGGGGGGGTAATTATGTTTTATTCGTTTTAATTGATTTCTTTTGCATGGAATTTCATATGCGCTTAAAAACTACAAACAATAAAAAAAAGAAAAACATGAACAGTCAGAAAACAGAACACGTGGCTATGGAAGCACAGTACATCGCGCCACAAGTGGAAATCGTCGAATTGGAAACCACACAAAGTGTATTGCAAGGAAGTATCCCCGAGATGCCGGGAGAAAACTGGTAAAACACTCGGCTGACGCTCGCGCGCACGCACGCGTACATTTATATATATACGCAATCGGATAGCAGCAGCTGTCCATGTGCCTGCCACGAGCAAGTCTCTCTCTCGTGTGTGCACACACGCAGAGAGAAAACAAACATTTTCGCACATTCCAAAAGAGAAATCACAAATCACAGAACAATGAAAAAATTATTTATCCTCGCATTGCTTGCCGTAGCAACGGTGAGCTGCAACAAAACAGAGATAGAAGCACCTGCCGGCGAAGAACGTACCATCACCATCAGCGCATCGTTGCCAAACGATACCGACAGCCGTACGACCTACGAAAGCGACGGGAAAACACCGCACGGCATCCGGCTGAAATGGGAAACAGACGACAAACTGAAGCTCTGCTTCCGATACAACACCAACTACTACCACGTCGAAGCACCCATCGAAGCAGGCAGTATCTCCGGAGATGGCAGGCTGGCAAAATTCACTATCGCCCTCCCCACAGAAATCCCTGCGAATGCCAAGTTCGACTGCTACATAGTCTATCAGAGAGAAAATTTAAGGACCGCATACAACGGCGGTTATTTCCTGCCCGGCACAGCGACCTATATGTTCGAACAAGACGAAACACAAGGTACCACGCTGGACAAGTCAGGGTCAAGCGGTGCCGGTAAGATACGCCCTGTACTGTATCACAGGTTGAAAAACGTCGACAAGTCTGCACTCGGCAATTTCCCTCTCGAACACATGGGCTGGATTATGGCACTTCACCTCAAGAACAACACAACGGCAGAGATAAACATGCCCCGGCGTATAACGTTAATATATAACAGACCGGATGAGAACTCGAAAATTTACAATGGGCGAGATCCCGAGGGAGTGGAATGCAACATGGAGACTCTCGAGATTGTGAATAAAAAAGAAAATGATATAAACTGGAGCTTTGTTTCCAGTATTGTTTATACCATCAGCGAATATAATTGGCTCCCATACTACGGTAAAACACTGGCAGCAGGCGAAAGTATCACATACTACCGCTGGGTGGTGAGCACACCGCTCGTCAAACCCATGAGAGCAGAAAGTGTGTTTAATGGCAACAAGGTTGAAACACCCGATTATACGCAGGAAAAAAGCGGAGTAACAACAGCCAAAGTGTACCACCTCTACTTGAAATACAATGGCGGTACCTCCCTGACTTGGGGAAAATAACATCGTCTCTTCAGAAAAAGACAAGGAAACTCCTCGAGTGTCGTGGCTGTGCGACACTCGAGGAGTTTCTTTACAAAGCACTCCGAACTCAAAAACTCCGAACTCCGAACTCAAAAACTCACAAAACTTAGAACTCACAAACTCACAAAACTTAGAACTCACAAACTCTGAACTAAAAAACTCAAAAAACTCCCTTACCTTTGCAGTATGGATATAACTACTCTGTACCGCTACTTCGCGGAATGCCACAGCCTCACCACCGATACCCGCCGTTGTACGGAAGGTGCCATGTTCGTCGCCCTGCAAGGTGCAACTTTCGATGGCAACGCATTCGCCCGTCAGGCATTGGCAAACGGCTGTCGCTACGCCGTTATCGACAACCCCGCATATGCCGATGCCGAAGAACCGCGCCTGCTTCTCGTGGACAATGCGCTGGAAGCCCTGCAAGCCCTGGCACGTCACCACCGCCGTCTATGGGGCAAGACGGTGATAGGCATCACCGGCACCAACGGTAAGACCACGACCAAAGAACTCATCGCCACCGTATTGGAACAACGATACAATCTGCTCTATACGCAGGGCAACCTGAACAACCACATCGGTGTACCGCTCACTCTGCTGAACCTGCGCCCCGAGCACGAACTTGCCGTGATAGAAATGGGTGCCAATCATCCCGGCGAAATAGACACACTGGCACACATCGCCGAACCCGATTGCGGTTTGATAACCAATGTAGGCAAAGCACACCTCGAAGGCTTCGGCTCTTTCGAGGGCGTGGTACGCACCAAAGGCGAACTCTACGACTACTTGCGTCTGCACGGCACGCACACGGTTTTTGTTCCGAAAGAAAATTCCCATCTCCATGCCATGACACACGGTTTGCAATGCGTGTACTACGGGCAAACGGAAGGACTGTTCGTGAGTGGCACACCGGGCGCATGCACTCCTTGTCTGGACTTTCGCTGGACACACGCGGAGCAAAGCTACCACGTATCCACACACCTCATCGGTACTTACAATCTGGACAACGCGTTGGCAGCCATCGCCGTAGGACTGCACTTCGGTATCGCGCCACAGCAGATTTGCCGTGCACTGGAAAGCTACATCCCCCGCAACCACCGTTCGCAACTGGAAGACACCGGGCGCAATCGTCTCATCGTGGATGCGTACAACGCCAATCCCACCAGCATGATGGCAGCCTTGCAAAACTTCGAACACATGGACGTACCACACAAGACCGTGATACTGGGCGACATGAAAGAGTTGGGCGATAGCAGTGCTGAAGAACATCAGCGCATCGTGGACTTTCTGGCTACGTGTCACTTCGAGCACGTCGTACTCGTAGGCGAAGCATTCGGTGCCACGCGCCACACCTTCGCACATTACCCCGATGCGGAAACACTCATCACTGCCCTCGACCATGCACCCGTCTCCGGTAGTTACATCCTCATCAAAGGTTCCAACAGTATGAAACTGGTACAGCTGGTTGCGCACCTTTGACCGCCTTCGCTCCGCAAAAACACAAAGACGAAGCTTCGCACTTCGCCCCGCAAATATCGAAGACAGACCTGCGCGTCTGTCTTTTTTTATCTCGTATCGTTTACCGACAAGTCATTTATCACAAAAACATCGCTACGAAAGACACAAAGACAAGATTTCCACCTTTTTACTTGACGAAGCAAGAAAAACATCCTAACTTGCACCAACTAACTAATAACTCGGAACTCAGAACTCGGAACTCAGAACTAATAACTATTAACTCATAAACTCACCAACTATTAACTAACTCCATCATGAAAGCACATGCTTATGCGTCATTCCTCGAGGAGGCAATGCGCTTTATTCCGCGCGAGAGAGTGTACACCGACGAATTACGCCGCTTGGCTTGGGGTACCGATGCCAGTTTCTACCGTCAGATACCGCAAGTCGTCATTCGTTCGATGAACGAAGAAGAAGTTTCCCGCCTGCTGAAATTATCGGACAAGTACGAATTGCCTGTTACTTTCCGTGCAGCAGGCACCAGCCTTTCCGGACAATCCATCAGCGACTCCATTCTTATCGTAGCGGGCAAGCACTGGGAGAAATACAGCATCAGCCCGGACCAAAAAAGCATCACGCTTCAACCCGGTTTGATAGGGCAACGCGTCAATGAGATATTGGCTCCGCTGGGTTTGAAATTTCCGCCCGACCCCGCTTCCATCAAATCCGCCATGGTAGGCGGTATCGTGATGAACAATGCCTCGGGCATGAACTGCGGTACACACGCCAATAGCGACAAAGTGATGATTTCGGCACGCATCGTACTCACCGACGGAACCGTATTGGACACAGGCGACCCGAAGTCGCGCGATGCTTTCATGCAAACTCACGGCAACTTCGTGAAACGTATCGCAGCCCTGCGCGACAAGATACTGGCAAACGAAGCACTGACACAACGCATCCGTTACAAGTATTCCATCAAGAACGTTACGGGGCTGAACCTGCGTCCTTTTGTGGAATACGAAGACCCGTTCGACATCATCGCGCACTGCATGGTAGGCTCCGAAGGAACATTGGCTTTCCTCTCCGAAGTCACAATGGAAACAGCTTACAACTATCCGTACAAGGCAAGCGCCATGCTTTACTTCCGCACCATAGAAGAAGCGTGCAAAGCCGTAGTGGTCATGAAAAAAATTGTGGATACCGATGGCGACTGGTTGGTTAAAAGCGCGGAACTGCTGGACTGGAAGTCGCTGGCTTCGGTAGAAGACCCCGTATATCTCCGGTTCCGCAGCGAACAGGAAAAAGCAGGACTTCCTACGGGCGGACTTACAGCGGTATTGACAGAAGCCTTCGGACATACACACGAAGAACTGCACCGCAATATCTCCGTCATCGTGGAACACCTCAAAGCCTTCGACACCTACGTACCCGTACACTTTACGGACGACCCGGCGGAATACTCACAGTATTGGGCTATCCGCTCCGGTATCTTCCCATCCGTAGGCGGAACCCGAAAACAAGGTACTACCTGTCTCATCGAAGACGTAGCTTTTCATATCGAAGACCTTCCCCAAGCCACCGCAGAATTGCAGGAACTCATCGCCAAGCATGGATACGATGATGCCTGCATCTATGGTCACGCGCTGGAGGGCAACTATCACTTCATCATCAATCAGTCTTTCCACACAAACGAAGAAGTACTGCGCTACGAACGCCTGATGGATGATGTAAAAGTGTTGGTGGTAAACAAATACGACGGTTCGCTAAAAGCCGAACACGGTACAGGACGCAATATGGCACCTTTCGTAAAAGACGAGTGGGGCGAAGAAGCCTTTGCCTGCATGAAAGAATTGAAAGACATATTCGACCCCAAAGGCTTGCTGAACCCCGGTGTGATATTCAACGACGACCCCAAGTGTCATATCAAGAACTTCAAACCCTTGCCGCACATACCGATAGACGAACATCATCCTGCCAACAATGTAAACAAGTGTATCGAATGCGGTTTCTGCGAAGTGAACTGTTTGTCCTGCGGTTTCACCTTGTCTTCTCGTCAGCGCATCGTGTTGCAACGCGAAATAACCCGATTGCTCCAAAGCGGCGAAAATCCCGACCGTCTGAAGTTGCTCGACCGTCTTTATCGATACGAAGGCGACGCTACCTGCGCAGGCGACGGACTTTGCTCCATGTCGTGCCCTATGGGTATCAATGTAGGCGACTTGACCCACTTCGTGCGCGAACAGAAAACACCGCACGGCAGCTGGGCATACAAAGCAGGTGCTTTCGCGGCAGGACACTTTGCCGGTGTCAAAGGAGCTTTGCGCCCCGTGTTGGGATTAGCCGATTTCGGGCACTCCGTATTGGGTACGAATATGATGCAAACAGTAGCCAAAGGCATGCATCGCATGGGTATGCCGTTGTGGACACCGGCTATGCCGAAACCTTACAAAGTACCCGGCAACTTACTCCACAATCAACGCGGAGAAACAGAGCGAAAAGTGGTTTACTTCCCCAGCTGTATCAATCAAACCATGGGATTGGCAAAAAACAGTCCTGCCACAGAACCGCTCGTAAACAAGATGGTATCTCTGCTGCACAAAGCCGGTTACGAGATTATTTTCCCGAAAGACATGGATAAACTCTGTTGCGGAACCATCTGGGAAAGCAAAGGCATGGAAGACATCGCCAACGAAAAGTCCGCCGAACTGGGACGAGCACTTTTGCTGGCAAGCGAAGGAGGAAAGTATCCCGTATTGTGCGACCAAAGTCCGTGTTTGCACAGAATGCGTGCGACAATAAAGAACATAAAACTGTACGAACCGGCAGAATTTATCGAAACTTTCCTCGTGGACAAGCTGGTATTCACCCCCAAACACGAACCGATAGCCGTACACGTGACTTGCTCTACACGCAAGATGGGATTGGCAAACACCATCATCGCATTGGCAAAACGCTGCTCTACACAAGTGGTTGTACCCGAAGGCGTGGGCTGTTGCGGATTTGCCGGTGACAAAGGTTTCACACAGCCGGAACTCAACAGTTATGCACTGCGCAATCTGCGTCCGCAGTTAGTGGCAAAAGGCGTGAAAACGGGTTACTCCAACAGCCGTACCTGCGAAATAGGTCTGACGACCAATGCCGGCATATCTTATCTGTCCATCGCTTATCTTGTGGACGAATGTACCGCACCTTTGGCGAATTGACATCGAGAAAAACAAAAACAGCGAGGTTCACCGTCGACGGTGAACCTCGCTTATTTACATCCTCTCCGTGCGAGGGAACATTCAGTCTATAAAACGCTTGGTTAGTTGTCGGAACTCATCTATGCGTCTGTCTCGCAGGAAGGGCCACCAGCGACGCACATTCTCACTGCGCGCCATATCCACTTCTACGATGATATTTTGCTCCCGATGATTATCTGCCTGCACAAGGAATTCGCCTTGCGGTCCTGCCACGAAACTGTTTCCCCAAAACTGTATACCATTCGTCGCTCCTGACGGGTCGGGTTCGAAACCTACTCTGTTGACCGCAATCACAGGCAATCCGTTGGCGACAGCATGTCCTCGTTGTACCGTGACCCATGCCCCCAATTGTCGTTGTTTTTCTTCTTCCGTGTCTGTGCTCTCCCATCCTATTGCCGTAGGATAAATCAACAGTTCTGCTCCCTTGAGTGCCATAAGTCTTGCGCCTTCGGGGTACCACTGGTCCCAACACACCTGCACACCCAATTTACCGATAGACGTTTGTATCGGTTCGAAACCTATATCGCCGGGTGTAAAGTAAAACTTTTCGTAGTAAGCCGGGTCATCGGGAATGTGCATCTTTCTGTATTTGCCTGCCATACTGCCGTCGCTATCAAAAACCACTGCTGTGTTGTGATAAAGCCCGGGCGCACGACGTTCGAAAAGCGAAGTCACCAGCACCACGCCGTATTCTTTCGCCAATTCGCCAAAGAAACCGGTCGAAGGTCCCGGTATAGGTTCTGCCAAATCGAAGAGTGTCGTATCCTCCGTCTGACAGAAGTAAGGCGTATTGTGCAATTCTTGCAGTACGATGAGTTGTGCTCCATCTTTTGCCAGCGTAGCTATGTTGTGATGCAGTTTCGCAAGGTTTTGTTTCAAGTCGGGTGTACACGATTGTTGTACGATACCCACACGGATATTTCTTTTCATTGCTTGTCTTTTTTCGAAGGTTTCACAGTATAAGGATATTGCATCGTGACACAGTGCAAAGAGCCGTGTTGCTTAATCAGAGCACGACAATCTATACCTACAATCTCTTTATGAGGGAAAGCACTACGTAACACATCTACCACCACAAGTTCGTGATGAGGTTGTCCATAAGTAGGATACAGTATGGCGTCGTTCATGATGAGAAAGTTGGCATAAGTCGCGGGAAGACGTTCGCCGTTTTCATCGTAAATCGCATCTGCCATAGGCAAAGGCAATAAGCGGTAAGGCTCTCCTTCCAGTGTACGAAATTCGTGCAACTGTATTTCCATCCGTTGCAACTCGGCGAAATGTTCGTCTTTCTCGTCCGAGCACTGTACATACACGAGGGTATTGTTCGGACACATACGTACCAACGTATCCACATGACTGTCCGTATCGTCGCCTGCCAAATAACCGTGGTCTATCCACAGTACTTGCTTCATGTCGAATACGGTTTTGAGTGTCTCCTCTATTGTATCACGACCAAGCCCTTCGTTTCTGTTGGGAGCAAGCAAGCAGTGCGAAGTGGTAAGCAACGTGCCTTCGCCATCGCTTTCTATCGAACCGCCTTCGAGTACAAAATCCAAATGGTTTTCGTATTCCCCATTCAAGATGCCTGCTGTGTACAAAGCTTTGTTGATTTTATTGTCTTTATCAGCTGCGAACTTCATCCCCCAACCATTGAATTGGAAATCCAACAGTCTTGCATTATTCGAGGAATCCAACATAGTAAGGAAAGCATGGTCGCGTGCCCATGTGTCATTGGTATCGCAGGCAAAGAAAGTTATTTTGTCTGCGAAAGGTACGTCTTTCAGTCGTTCGGGATATTCCGGTGCCACCACAAGCAAAGGCTGACGCTTAGCAATGGCTTCCGCCAATGCATAAAAACAATCTTCTGCTTCATCGAGCATATCTGCCCAATCTGTGCCTGCATGTGGCCAAGTGAGCTGTATGTAGCTCTGTTTTTCCCATTCTGCGGGTAATGTGAACGTGTTCATATCTATTTCTGTTTATTGTCGGAAGTAGAAGGCTTTCTGTTTTCTTTCTTTTTGCGCGAAAACCAATTGAAAAGATTTTTCCAAGACGTGAAATCTTTCTGATACATGAAACCTATCCCCTGTGTAGTCAGTGTGGATTTGGTGAAATAACGGTCGTTCGTCTTGTTGTAACCTTTTACACGGAAATCTCCATTGCGTGTGAGCAGCCATACAGCTTCGAAGTCGCCCACGAAGTTGGTGTTGCGCAAAGTATTTTCACGATAACCGAAGTTTCCATTGAGCAATAAACGGTTATTGAGCAAGCGTCCCGACAACACAGCTTCGGCTTCCACATCGGTCCATCCGTTTTGCCCTGTACTGATGTTGGCACCGAAATTCCAATTCTGATTGTTGATGGCATTGCTTAGCAAATTGTTGAGTTGTCCGCTCAGCGTATTGAAAGCCAGTGAGCTGGTAGCATTGGATTGTGTGTAACCTTCTGTTGCATTAGCTGAGTAGAACTTTCCGATTCCCAACAAATAAATGATTTGCGTGTTCATTTGTTCCTGCGTGGCGGTAAGACTGCGCACCAACTCCTTGTCTTCTTCGTTCACTCCCGGCAATTCGAGGTCGAATTTTATTTCGGGGTCGGTCATTTTTCCCGTCAGGTTGGCAATACAGTTCACACGCACGGTTCGAGAAGTAGTCGTTGCTGCCACCAAGTCGTTCAACGAAGCCGAGCTGACTGTGTACACCGCTTGCAAGTTTAAGTTGGCAGCCATCGGGTCACCGTTGAAACTCACCACACCGCCCGGACGTAGAGAGAAGTCTTTGCGTATCACGTTTTGCATACTCATCTTGTACAATCCTCCGGCTATCTGATAAGTACCGTACATCTGCATCGCGCCCTTGTTGAAATAATTGATACGCAAGGTTCCGCTACCTGTACTGCTGATATTGTCGCCTGTTATAGGGTCCATGATGATTTTCACGTGTGCTTCGGGCGTTGCTTCCACCTGCATATTGATATGAATATCGGTACTGCTTGTGTTTTCTTTCTTGCCCGGATACAGTGCGGAACTATCGTAGTCGTGTCGAGGTAGGGTATCGAGAGGTTGTGGTGTTTTGTCCACAAAAGTGATGAATTTGTTGCTGATGGCTTGTGTGATACCGCCCAAGACATATGTAAACTCCGTATTTCGTTCCGAACGGATAGAACCGTCTATCGACATACGATTGCCCTCGCCTCTTAGACGCATGTTGCCTGTAGCAAATATCTTGCCGTAAAAGGGAAAATCCACCGTAGCTTCTTTCGTATTGTAGACGAGCATACCGTTCGATGCGAATTTGAAATCGTAAGACATATTGCGCAATTTCGTATGCAACAAGACACCTTGCGCCGTACCCGTATGATTTTTCCCATCCGACAAGGTGATTTTATTGAATTCCATACGTCCGGGCGTAAAGACGATTTCTTCGCCGTGCGCATCGAAACGCGTTTTCAATACATTGACGAGCACATTGGCATCGGCTTTCAGTCTTCCTTCCAAGTCGAGATGTGAGAAAGGACCAAACAAACGCACCTGTCCGTAACCTCTTCCTTTTATTCCACTGAAGATATTACCGACAAACGACTCCATGAAAGCCAACTCCGTGCCATCTGCGCCGATATGCAAATCCAAACCATCCATAGCCGGCGAGACAAAACCTGTCACCGTTGTGAGAAGTTTCTCCTTTTCGTACATGAGCGCATTGAGTCTTATCCCTTTGACTTCTTCGTCCCATTCTGCCGTAATTTGCGCATCTCCCATGTAGCCTTTATTGAAACGGAAGTCTTTCACAAAAAGAGCGGCATCCAATATCGGCGTAGCCAACGCCCGCTGCAATCGCACATTACCGCTTGCCATACCGGCAAATTCTACCGCATCGAACTTGAGCATGTCGATGATATACGACACATTCAGTTTCTTCAAATCAATCTCGCACAAGTCGTCGCTCTGCTTTCCTATTTTACCATTGATGCGCAAATACTGTTCGCCGTGGTCTATCAGGAAATTGGAAATCTCGTAACGGTCGGGCGAAAGTCGCACATGCGACGGATGTATACTCCACAACGTGTCGTTCAACACTATATTGCCGGGATGAAACGCAATGTTCGTAAGAAGTTCCTGCGCCTTTTCCGCACGGTCGAAAGTGGCTGTGGCTTCTACTTTTCCGCTATAAGACGAAGCCTTATTGCTCCACTTCAATGCCGTAAACAGACTATCGTTTTGCGCCTTTCCATGCAGAGACAGCAGGAAATAATTGTCTTCTTTCAACAAAGCTTTCGTACTGATATCTACCGCGATATGTCCCGACTTGTTCTCGCAAAGCAACATACCGTCTTCGTACTTGCTGCCTTTATACTTGAACTTCGCCGCATCGCCTTTCAGGTAAAGTTTTTTATCGTTGTCGTCGAAAAAGCCATTCAGTCGTGCAGGTGCGCCCAACTCAAGTGGGAAATGAAATATCTTTCTGAAGATTTCCGCATTCGTAACCGTCAAGGCAAACGAGAAGTTGTTGCACAGCCCGGTATCCTTTTGTCGTTTTTCTGCAAACAAGGTGGGAAGATATTGCTGTGCGGTAGACTTCATGCTATTGAGCAACGATTGATAAGAGTAATAACCCGTAATGGTTCCATTGAGAAACGAAGAAGTCACGCGTATCTCCTTTTGTTTGTCCTCTCGTTGTGTCGCGGTGACGGAAAACTCGCGCAAAGCGAAGTTCTTTTCGGGGTCTGCATTCAGCAGATACAAGCTGTCTATGCGTATCTCGCCCACCAGGTCGTCGATGTTTTTCCCCGAAAAATCGGCTGTGAGACTGCCCGAAATATCTGTCCCCTCGTACTCTCGTGTCAACTGCAAACGGTGAGGATTGAAGTTTTTCACGGATGCGTGCAGATTGTAATACGGCTGTTTGCCCTGCGTGTTGAAACGTCCGTCTATGCGGATGATACCATTAGGGTCTTCCAAAGCCAATTGTCCATCGAAGCCTCCTTGTCGATAAGTTCCGTCCAAGCTGATGTTTTCGTACGTATATTTATTGTATTCCAACTTGGAGACGGTGCCTTTGATATAGCTTTCCGTGAGTTTGGAATTCAGTTTCAAATCTTTCACTTCGATATTGAAAGCCGTTTCTCCCCACTTCTCCTGTCCCAAGAGTTTGCCCAGATGTATGCTTTCGCTGTGCAACACACCGGAAAAAGTATGTCCACGCGTCACAGTATCCGTGTGCAAGGTCACATTGGCTTCCAAATTACCAAAACCGGTTTGCAAGTGTCCCTGCGTAGTCATACGATGCAGATAACCGGAGATATCTCCCGAAAAACGAACGTGCTCGACACGCGTAAGCGGCGAAGTGCTGTCCGTACGATTTACCCAAGTGCGATACAGATTGTTCACTGCCTTTTGCGAGAGTTGCAACTCTTCTATTTTGCCGAAGATATAGGGTCCTCGCTCTATATTGCCGTCTATCATGGCTTCTGCGCGCATAGAAATTCCCTCGTCGGGATTTTCTATCCTGATGTCTTCGCTCAGAAGCTTGCCTCTCTTGCCCACGAATTCGAAAGACACGTCCAAAGGTATATCCATCTGTTTCAGTTGCGGAGCAAGAAATGCCAAATCCCGAAAATCCAGATGCGAAACCACCCGGCTCTCGATACTCATGTGTCGGAGCAGGTTTTCTTTTTTCAACGGAAGCGTATAGTCGGCAGTCAGTTCGGGAATAAATACTTCGGAATGCGGCAATGCCATCTCGAACTTGTCCAGACGAAATTGTTTTTTATTGGCAGAGAGTTTGAAAGAAAGTTTGCGCAGTTGTAAACCGCTTTTTTCCTGAAAACTCATACGACGCACGTGCAGATGGAGCGAGTCTGCCGTCAGTGTCTTGAGCGACAGTGTAGCCGAAAGGTTCTTGACGGCAAGGTGATGAAGGTTCAGACGTTCCGCCGTTTCCGGCATATTCTCCACATCGTAATGTATTTGTCCGCGTCGTATCAGCACGGTATTGATTTTCAAATCGAGGGGAGAAGACGTGCCTTTGTTGTCCGACGCAAAAGCATCCAGCAGAAATTCATAATTGCCGGGACTATTCGCATCGGAACGACGCAGATATGCCTGTAAACCGAACAACTGTGTACTGTTGATGCGTATCTTGCCATTGAACAAAGCAGACAAATCCACCTTTGCCGACAAACGCGAAGCCTGCAATAGTTTCTTTCCCGTGCGGTCTTTTATCGACAGATTGCGAATGATGACACGGTTCAGCAGTCCCAAGTCTACCTGCTCTATGCCGACCGTCGTTTTCAATCGTCGACTCAACTCATCGGCAACTATGCCCGACACCTGTCGCTGTATGTAAGGGATACGCAACAACCCTATCACGCCGATATACAACGCCAAAAACGTCAATATCGAGATGCGCATAAAGTTTTTCAGTGCCTTGTATTTAGCCATATCATCACAGTCTTTCGGGAGATGCCGGTGCCACGATGGTTTTGTCTGTCGCCCACACTTCGGTCATCGGGTTTCAAAAGTACGAAGTTTTGTTGTGGTAGACAAGCAAAACGGCTTTTCGGATAAGTCTGTCATTGTTTTCGCACCCACAAAAAAAGAAGCACACCGTGAGCCGATGCTCCCGGTGTGCCATGGCGAAAGTTTACATCAGATGCCCGTAGCTGCTCCACCTAAGGCGCCAAGAATGGCTGAAGCAACAGCAATCAGAACTTTCAACAAAACATTGATACGTGATTTTTTCATAGTTTTCGTTTATTAAAGGGTTAATACTAAGGCTGAAAACGAACTTCGTCAGGCACCGGGTACGGTTCCGCCGCTCGCAGGCTTGTCCGTCGTGCCATAGCGCAGGCATTTCACACCTGCAAAGAGATTGCGCGAGGCAATGGTACGATTGGCATTGCGTGTGCCTGCCGGTACGAAACGTACATAAATCTTCGTCTTTCCCGTGTTCACATCCTCTTCTTTCTCCACACCGTTTTTAGGCGAGCGAAGGGACAGGCGGAACGTACCGAAGCCATTGAGTGTCACGCTGTGCGAGTTGCACAAGTGGCGATTCATCACGGTTACCAGATTGTCTATCGTGTTTTTTACATCGCCTGTCGAGAGAGAAGACAACCCGGCTATTTCCCGAGCCACCGTGTCGGTGTCCACGTTGTTGATAACTACCGCTTGCGGATAAAACTTAGCTTCCCTCTTGTCTCGCGGATTTACTCTTCTCTGAGGCTTAAAAAATACTGCCATAATGTTAGATTTTACGTGTTAATAAATTCGTGTTATCTCTTGTCTTAAGCTTAATGACACTGCAAATATAAGGCAGGTTTTCATTTTCAAATCGAAAACAAAAAGAAAAATCTTAATCACATATCGAAAACATTCTACCTATATATAATAGGAGTAAAACAAGAAAAACGAGGGGGACACGAACACCGACACGCACGACATGCATAAATATACGGGAAACACTCCTTTTCTTGCATATTTATGCAGAAAAGACCTTCCCGATTTGCACAAAAAACAGTCGCTGCGCAAGTTTTTTTCGACCCGAAAAAACCGCGAAAAGTCGCTTTTTTGATGCGAAGAAAATGCCTCTACAACACCCTCTCGATGCGATTATGATGTTAACATTCTTTGACGCTGTTGTCATCGCGATAGCAACATGTTCTTATCGCGATGACAACATGATGCTATCGACTTGCGTACATGTTGCTA
>JBGXXU010000012.1:0-12995 GCA_041814865.1 Phocaeicola sp.
CAGCACAAACAGACCGCACCATACATTTGCTGGACGGACGCGTCTGCAATACGACAAGTTCGACTTTAACTCTTTAACAATCTTGCTTATGAACCATATAGAATTGGGCAAATTCAATCGCCTGCGCGTAGTAAAAGAAGTAGACTTCGGTCTATATCTCGATGGATGCGAAGACGGTGAAATACTCCTACCCTCCCGTTATGTACCCGAAGGCATCGCACCGGACGATTATCTGGATGTTTTCATTTATCTGGACATAGACGAACGGCTTATCGCCACCACGCTTATTCCTTTGGCACAAGTGGGACAATTCGCTTACCTCGAAGTTGCTTGGGTCAATCAATACGGAGCATTTCTGAACTGGGGTTTGATGAAAGACCTCTTCGTGCCTTTCCGAGAGCAAAAGCAAAAAATGGAAAAAGGACGCAGGTATATGGTGTATGTACACATCGACGAAGAGAGTTATCGTATCATGGCTACTGCCAAGATAGAGAAACACCTCAACAAAACATCTCCCTCCTACCGCAAAGGAGATGAGGTAAACATACAGATTTGGCAAAAAACAGAATTAGGCTATAAAGCCATCATCGAACATTCTCACAGCGGTATGTTGTATGCCAACGAAATCTTCCGCACACTCACGCCGGGTATGCAAATGACTGCTTACATCAAACAAATACGCCCCGATGGAAAAATAGACCTCCAATTGCAACGCGACGGCATGCAGCACACAACAGATTTTTCCACCACACTATTGGCATATATTCAAGAGCATAGCGGACGCATCGCCCTGCACGACAAATCCGATGCCGAAACAATCTATCAAACCTTTGGTGTCAGCAAAAAGACATTCAAGAAAGCCGTAGGCGACTTGTACAAGAAAAGACAAATCGTATTGGAAGAAGACGGTATAAAGTTGGCATAGACAATCTCATATTACTCCGACAAAAGAAGAAAAACAAAAAAGGACTGCTTTGGCAGTCCTTTTTTCGTGATTCCGCTGCGATTCGAACGCAGGACCCACAGCTTAGAAGGCTGTTGCTCTATCCAGCTGAGCTACGGAACCATCCTTCATTCATCTTTTTGCTCGGCAAAAGTAGCACATTCTTTTCAATCCGCCAAGCCTTCGTTTCCTATTTTTCTCGCTATTCACAGACAAAGACCGCTTTCAAGTCGTATTCCGGACAGAAACAAAACCTGTTTTTATACAATCTTTCGTTTACGAAAGAGGATGCGTTCATACCCAAAACGGTGATAATATCACGCCTCTCACAGTTGCAAAAAGTGCCGAAAATCTCTGCTTTCGTTGAAATGGAAACGCCTCTACGACGGCTTCTCGATGCGATTATGAAGTTAACATTCTTTGACGCTGTTGTCATCGGGATAGCAACATGTTCTTATCGCGATAGCAACATGATGCTATCGACTTGACAACATGTTGTTATCAAATCGGCAATATATAGTCAATTTGAAGGGACGAGTTTTTGAGTTATAAAGAAGAACAACAAATCCTTTGTTCAACAAAGCAAATCTGTCGAGAGCAGAGAAAAGAAGTCAGGCACGAAAGCCTTATCTTTGCAGATAGCAAAGAACAAAGATGAAAACAAACTACTTAGACGAACTGAACGAGAGTCAGCGTGCGGCTGTATTGTACAACGAAGGACCTGCGTTGGTCATAGCCGGTGCCGGTTCGGGCAAAACACGCGTGCTGACCTACAAAATAGCTTACCTGTTGGAACAAGGACTGGAGCCGTGGAGCATATTGGCACTGACTTTCACCAACAAAGCCGCACGGGAAATGAAACACCGTGTCGGACAAAAAGTGGGAGAAGAACTCGCCAAATACATTTGGATGGGGACATTTCACTCCGTCTTTTCCCGCATCCTACGCATGGAATCCGCACTGTTGGGATATCCTTCCAACTTTACCATTTACGACTCGGCAGACTCCAAAAGCCTGATAAAAACATTGCTCAAGGAAATGAATTTGAGCGACAAAGAATACAAACCGGGAAGCGTACAACGCCACATCAGTCACGCCAAGAACATGCTGGTCACACCCGAGATGTACGAACAAAGCGCAAGCATTCGAGAAGCCGACAAGAATGCCAAGATGCCTTTGATACACGCCATTTACAAAAAATACAATGAGCGTTGCAAACAAAGCGGAGCAATGGATTTCGACGACCTCTTGCTGAATACTTATCTCCTCTTCAAACAACATCCCGATGTTTGTGCCCGGTATGCAGAACAATTCAAGTACATCCTCGTGGACGAGTATCAAGATACGAACCATGCACAACACTGCATCGTACTCCAACTATCGTCCGCACATCAACGCGTATGTGTGGTAGGCGATGATGCGCAAAGCATCTATTCGTTTCGCGGAGCCAATATAGACAACATACTGAAGTTTTCGAAACTGTTCGACAACACGCGCCTGTTCAAACTGGAACAAAACTACCGCTCCACACAAAACATTGTCAATGCGGCAAACAGTTTGATAGCCAAGAACAGAGGACAAATACCCAAAGAAGTGTTTTCCGAAAATGCAGAAGGAGAACCTCTGCGCATCCTGACTTCCGTCACCGCCACCGAAGAGAGTGAAAACGTAGTAAACCTCATCGCCAAGATGAAAAAAGATGAACGCGGAACTTACGACGACTTTGCCATCCTCTACCGTACCAATGCACAAAGCCGTGTTTTCGAGGAAGTATTGCGTCGCAAAGAGATTCCCTATGTCATCTACGGAGGACTCTCCTTTTATCAACGCAAAGAAATAAAGGATGTCATCGCGTATTTTCGCATGGCTGTCAATCCCAACGACGAAGAAGCCTTCAAACGTATCATCAACACACCGGGCAGAGGTATCGGAGATGCAACCATATCGAAAGTGAGAGCTTCCGCCACGATGAACTCCATCAGCATGTGGGAAGTGCTTTCGCCCGATTATATCTCGACATTGGACATCAATAAAGGCACGCTCAATAAGTTGCTAACTTTTCGCGAAATCATCGAGGGGATGATAGACAAAGCGAAAGAAAAGAACGCTGCCGAAGCAGCCAATTATATAGTAGGACGCTCTCAGGTGATGAACGAATACATCACGAGCAATGCACCCGAAGATATCAGTCGCAGGGAAAACATTTACGAATTGGTCAATGGCGTGGAACTCTTCTGCACCAACCGTTTGGAAGAAGGAGATACGAACATCTTGCTTTCCGACTATCTTTCCGAAGTTTCGCTATTGGCAGAACAGGAGGACAACAAAGACGAAGATACGCCACGCGTTACACTCATGACAATACACTCTGCCAAAGGTTTGGAGTTTCGCCATGTCTTCGTCGTGGGATTGGAAGAAAACCTCTTTCCCTCCCCTCAATGCACTTTCTCCCTGCGCGAACTGGAAGAAGAACGACGCTTGTTTTACGTTGCCGTCACCCGTGCGGAAGAAAGTTGTTTCCTCTCCTACGCCAAGTGCAGACAATTGTACGGACGTTTGGAATACAATCCTCCCAGCCGTTTTCTGAAAGACATAGATGCTCGTTTCCTTACCATAGGCAATCAACACAAGTTGGAACAAAGCATAACGGAACGCGCCAAGAGTTTCAAAACGCCAGACTTCACCGCCCGACTGAAACCTGTTCAAACCACTCTTCCGGCTGCCGAAGAAACTTTCGCCCCGTCGACAGCTTCTCTTTCCCTCTCCAGCGAATTGAACGAGGGTACACGTATCTGTCACGAACGTTTCGGCAATGGTACGGTAATCCGTGTGGAAGGAAGCGGAAACGATATGAAAGCCACCGTCGCATTCGACGAAGCAGGACAAAAACAATTATTACTGAAATACGCACGTTTTACCATCATATAAGACCATCATGCACACACTACCGACAGATACCATCTGCGCCATTGCCACAGCACAAGGAGGAGCCATCGGCATCATACGCATATCGGGAAACGATGCTTTCACAATAGCAGACCGCATTTTCAGCCCATCGGGCAACAAGCAAACGCCACTTGCGGAAAGAGCTTCGCATACACTTGCATTCGGCAACATTCGGACAACAGAAGGCGAGATACTCGATGAAGTTTTGGTCGGTGTATTCCGAGCTCCTCATTCGTATACAGGCGAAAACAGTGTGGAAATTTCCTGTCACGGTTCCTCCTATATATTGGGACAGACAATGCAACTTTTGGTGCAACACGGTTGTCGCACAGCCACACCGGGCGAATTTACACAACGTGCTTTTCTCAACGGGAAGATGGACTTAAGTCAAGCCGAAGCGGTGGCAGACCTTATTGCTTCTTCCTCTCAAGCATCGCACCGTCTGGCACTCAGTCAGATGCGCGGAGGTTTCAGCAAAGAATTGCGACACCTGCGCGATAAACTCCTACACCTGACTTCACTAATGGAGTTGGAACTGGATTTCAGCGACCACGAAGACCTCGAGTTTGCCGACCGTAGTGAATTGACAGCACTTACCGCAGAAATACATCGGGTATTAACTCGTCTGATACAGTCGTTCAGCGTAGGCAATGCCATCAAAGAAGGAGTGCCGGTAGCCATCATCGGCGAAACGAACACCGGTAAATCCACACTCCTCAATGCCTTACTCAACGAAGAGAAAGCCATTATCAGCAATATACACGGTACCACGCGAGATGTGATAGAAGATACCATCAACATCAAAGGAGTAAAATTTAGATTTATAGATACTGCCGGCATCCGACAAACCAACGATGTGATAGAAAACATTGGGATACAACGTAGTTTCAAAGCTTTGGAACAAGCTCGCATCATTCTCTTGATGCAAGACTTGACACGTCCCCCGAAAGATTTCGAGCGTTTCTGTACAGAGGTTGTTTCTTATTTGTCGGGAAAGAAAATCATTGTGATTCAGAACAAGTGCGACGAAGCCGAAGCACACACAGAACTCCCGGCTTCTCTTGCTCCTTACGAAGTGGAACATATCAGTATCTCCGCGCGCGAAGGCTTACATATCGATGCTTTACAAGAACTTTTGATATCCGTTGCCGCTCTTCCCGCTATCGCACAAGACGATATTGTGATTACCAACACTCGCCATTATGAAGCCTTATTACGCGCCTTCACTTCCATAGAACGCGTACAACAAGGTTTGACACACGGACTTTCCGGCGACTTCATCTCACAAGACCTTCGCGAATGCCTCCTCCACCTCGGTGACATCATCGGAGAAGTCACTACCGACGAAATTTTAGGAAATATCTTCAAGCATTTTTGCATCGGCAAATGATGCCTTATAAGCAACTCTGAACAACTTGGAGCAATTTGAAGTAAGTCCCTTATTTTGAGGGACTTTTTGCATTTTAACACTTCAAGTTGCATATTTGTTTGTACCAGTTTTTCGAGCTATCTTTGTATCAAAGTTGTACCGCGAGTGTAAAACAGAAAGTAAAATTCACACCAAAATGACATCTTAGGCACAACCTTGGGACACCCTGGGACAAAGCCAAAATGACATTGAGGATACCAGTTGGGACACCCTGGGACGTGGTGGGACACTGTGGGACACTTTAGCAGGCGAAAATTCACTAATGAGTGTAACACTATATGGAGATTCAGAAACGCTGTAAGTACTGTGGGAGATCCTTTATTGCGCATAAGATGACCACTATCTATTGCTCACCTTCGTGCAATAATAAGGACTACAAGAGAGCAATCCGAGAAAAACAGATTGCCGAGTATTACGAGTCACATCCCGAGGACAAGGAACAACCTACAAGAGATGTGCTTCAGGATAAAGCATTCCTTACACCAAGGGAAGCTGCAAAGGTGTTGGGGATTGGCAAATCCTCTGTTTACCGAGAGCTTGCCAGCGGTTTGATTAAGGTGGTACAAATGAAAGGCAAAACCTTGATACGCAGAAAGGATATAGAGCGATTGTTCGACAATCCCCCTGCATACCAAACTCATTCGGAGAAAAAGCAGGAAAAGCGTGAATATTATACCTTCAGGCAGATTATGGAGAAGTTCAAATGCTCAAAGAAGGCAATTATGACCAGAGTTGAGAAATTCAATATCCCGAAGGTGTATCAAGGTCGGAATTGCTTCTTTGACCGTGCCCTTGTTGATGTTCATTTTGCTCAACTTATTGCGGAGATTGACTTGCATGACTACTACACTATAGCACAGCTGGAAGAGAAGTACAACATGAGCCATCAGGCCGTGTTGTCCTTTGTACAGAGGAACAAGATACCTCGCATCACACAAGGCAGAACCGTGTACTACTCCAAAGCTCACATCGACACCATTAAAGGGGAACGTGAGTCTGTTGACCCAAACTACTACACCTATGCAGAGGTCATGGAGAAATATCATTTCACCAAAGACCAAGTTTCATACTATGTACACAACTATGATATAGAAAACCATAAGCAAGGTCGCTTTACCGTCATCAGCCGCAAGGAGTTTGACCGCATCATCAAAGAGCGCATGGAAACGAACTCCCTCGCCCAGGAAGTTAAACGCAGGAAGAAACAGCCAAAAGTCACGGCTATCCCAGATGGCTATGTCACCACAACTCAGATTGCCGAGAAGTATGGTGTGACTGTCAAGCATGTGCAAGCAAAAACAAGAGAAGCGAAAATACCAAAGCTGCACATCAAAAACATGAACTACTATAATGAGGCAGCCATTGAAAAACTGTTCAGCAGAGACCCAGACACATTCGATGTACCTGAAGACTATATCACGGCACAGAATATTGCAAAACGATTCAAAGTGACCGTCCACCATGTTCATGGCAGAACCCGTGAAGCCAATGTGCCAAAGATAACCATTAAACATGTGAACTTCTATGAACTGAGAGCCATAGAGGAACTGTTTGCTAAGAATGAAGCCGACGCAGAACTGAAAGATAGAGAAGAATCGGAATGGATAACAGGAATGGAGATTGAGGATATGATGGGTATCACGACTTGTGCCAGACGAAGCTTTGTCTCTCGTCATAAGATTCCTTCCAAGAAGGAACACGGCATCACCTATTATCTAAGGTCGGCTATCGAGAATACAAATAATGTATTGGCCATCTATGGCGACTTGTACTTCACGGTTGAACAAATAATGGAAAAGTTTAATATGGATAGAGACAAAGTTTACAGTATGGTACGCTATAACGACATCCGAAAAGTCCAAGTCGGACGATTCGCTTTGTTCCTCAAAGAGGATGTCATCAGGACATTGCACGAGAAGTACAATAAGGGCTGATGACTTATTCAGACTTATTCCATGCGGTTATCCAATTATCTTAAAATGACATATTGCAGTATCAAGTAATTCAAGACATTTGCAACCAAATTAAAAGATTAAGACTATGCAGTATTGTAAAAAAGTAACACTTCGGACACGCCCTGTAAAGAACGGCATGCTGTCCTACTATCTGGATTACTATCCAGGTTATCGTGACACGGTGACGATGAAGACGATTCGCCGTGAGTCATTAGGCATTTACATCTATGCCGACCCACAGAACAAGAGAGAAAAGACTTTTAACAAATCCATGACAGAAAAGGCTGAAGCCATCCGCTGCCGCCGATTTGAGAGTGTCATCAATGAACGCTATGAGTTCTTTGACAAGTCGAAGATGAACAGCGATTTCCTCGCCTACTTTAAAAGGGTTCTACAGGACAAAGACCCAAAGTGGAAATTCGTGTACGAACACTTTGAGTACTTTGTAGGAGGCAAGTGCAGATGCGATGAGGTTGATTTCGACCTCTGCAATAAGTTCCGTGACTACTTGCTGACAGCCAAGAATATGAGAAACGGCAAGCCCATGTTCATCAACTCTGTTGCAGGATATTGGTCAACATTCCGAGGATTTCTCAACCTCGCCTTCAGGGATAAGATGATTCGCACGAATCCTAATGACTATCTGGAGAAGATTCCTACAGTCCCTGTAAACAAAGAAAGCCTGTCTCTGGAGGAGTTACGCACACTCTATCACACCCCATGCGATATAGATGTACTCAAACGTGCATCCATCTTCGCTTGCCTAACAGGTATGCGTCGCAGCGACATCATCAATCTCAGATGGGAACAAATCAAGACATACGCTGATGGAGGTAGATACGTCGAGTTCTACGCTCAAAAGACGAAAGCACGTAATATCATCCCCATCAGCGAAGAGGCATACAAACTTATCTCTGAAGGCAGGACAAGCATACACGGCCAGGTGTTTGAAGGATTTGAAATCGTCATGGCTCAAAAACCATTGAAAGCATGGCTCAAAAAAGCAGGCATAACGAAGCGTATCACGTTCCATATGGCTCGTATGGATAGTAGAACTTTTTGGGGCTGCTTTAACTGTGCCAATATTGGCAGCGTCATCAATAAGTTCAAACTTCATGTTGATGTCACCTATGCCGTTCAGCAAATCCACATTGTTGTCAATCTGCCCAATATGTTGGATGTCGAGCCATTCGTCCGTTGCAATGTAGCGGATAACGAAGCTGTGGCGGGGTGGCCAATAGAAGATTTCGCCTTTCTTGTGAAGGTAATACTCCACGTTATCAGTAGGCAAAGCCTCTTCAAAGCGATAGCACATTTCGTCGCCATAGAGGTCGAGCATGGATAATGTCATCGGCATCTTACTTATCAGAGCGCGTGAGGTTGCATTGTCATCGAAAGTTGCCGTTATTGTCTGAGGTTCACCGTTCCTTACAAACGAAATTTTCACCTTGTGTGCTTGGTCAGCCTGAGCAAAGGCAGTAAGCGTTGTTGCCATAAGAACTGCTATTAAGAACTGTCGCATAGTCGTTATTGTTTATGGTATCTTCTTTCGCTGAACACAGGGAAGCGGCTGTCGCTGCCGTAATCTTGTCCGATGGATTCAAGTTTCTGCATGTCGCTGTCTGATATTGTGAAATCCAACTGCGCATTGCTGCGGATATGGTCGGGATTGGAAGATTTAGGTAGCGACACGGCTCCAAGTTGCAGGGTGTATTGTATGCAGAGCTGGGCGACGCTCACGCCATATTTCTTTGCAACTTCGGCTACAGGCTGGCTTCTGAGTGCTGCACCGTGAGCTATCGGTGAGTATGCTTCCAAACGGATGTCGTTCTTCTGGCAGAAGGACACCAATGCCGATGGGGTCTCGCCGATGTGGAGCAGAATCTGGTTTACCATCGGGCGAATTTTGCACCCATCAAGAATGTTCTGAAGGTCGCTGGTGAGGAAGTTGCTTACTCCGATTGCTCGCACCTTTCCTGCTTCGTAGGCATCTTCCAAGGCTTTCCATACCTCGCGGTTCTCTGCAAAATAACGTTTCTCTCCACGAAATTCGTTCCAAGGCTGTGGGGCATGGATAATGACGAGGTCAATGTAGTCAAGTTCCATTTTCTTCAACGATTCGTCGATGGATGCCGCTGCCACATCATAACCCTTATGCTCCGCTGCCACTTTTGTCGTGACGAATAGTTCCCTTCTGTCAATGCCGCAAGTGCGTACACCTTCGCCCACTCCCCGTTCATTCTGATACGCTTGTGCCGTGTCAATGTGACGGTAGCCAATACTTACGGCCTGACGGACGGCCTCAGCAGTCCCGCTGTCAGGAATCATCCATGTACCCAGTCCCAGTTTGGGAATAAGTACACCATTTGCCAATGTGTAGTTCTCTTTGAATATCATATTTGTTTTATTTTTTTCTGTTGTGGCTAACACGAAGTATTGCCACTGTTATACTATTATTCCACCAATTTTCTCAAACATCCAGCACTCTGAAGCATGGTCGTTGATAATGCCTACATCTTGCAGATAGGAGTATATCAGCGTAGAGCCGAGGAACTTAAAGCCTCGCTTCTTCAAGTCCGCTGCTATCCTATCGGAAAGTTCGTTCTTCGTCAGCCACTCGCCGTCGAGGTGACGCTGGTAAATGAAAGTCTTTCCTTCAGAGTAGCCCCAGAGATACTTGTCGAAACTTCCGAACTCCTTCTGTATCTGCATGAAGCACTTGGCATTATTGATAATCGCCTCTATCTTCCTGCGAGAACGTATCATGCCAGGATATTCCATTGCTCTGTCAATGTCTGCTTCCGTGAACTCTGCAACCTTCCTATATTCGAAGTCTGCAAAGCAAGCATGGAACATCTCTCGCTTCTGAAGCATGAGCATCCAACTGAGTCCACACGACATCGCTTCGAGCATCAGGTACTCGAAGAACATCTTGTCATCGTGGCAGGGGATGCCCCATTCTGTGTCGTGGTAATGCTCCAACTTGCCTCCGTCCTGACACCAACTGCACTTATGCTCGTCAATTTGCTTCATACCCACTCAAAGTTATCCTTTCCAGCACCAATCTCGAAATGATACTTGGTTATGCCCAAATCCATTTGTGTATAGCCAATCATCGAAAAGCCTTTCTTGGCATGAACCAAGTGCTTGCCATTCTTGACTCCTACATGCTCAAAGGAGAACTTCTGCTGATTGACGGCTGTAGGTGCAAGCAAAGCTGTTTCTACACCTTTCTTGAACCATGCAGGAGTGATGTCACTGGCATTGCTCACCTGTTCGATAGTCTTTATCTTATGACTGACACCCTGTGTCTCACCATAGCCGACAGCAATATAGCAAACTACCTTCTCGCCTTCGTCAAGAACGTATGTGTCTGCAACTTTCTTATAACTGAGACCTACCCAGCAAGTGTTCAAACCCAAAGTCTGGGCGTATAGCACCAGCTGTTCTCCAAAATAGCCTACTCGTTCATCAAGGTCATCGGCTTTCTTGCCTACCATCACGAAATAGTTGGTCACGCCACGGAACTTCCCGTATTTAGCCAGCGTTCCCTGAAATGCTTTCGGCTCATTCTTGATAAGTTGGATGTGCAGGTTGCCGACTTGGTTCAGTTCGGCAATCTTTGCTTCCAACAGATTGGCAGTGTCTTCTGCCAACGGCTGTTCCTTGTATGCTCGCACGCTATGGCGTGCTTCAATCGCTTCTAATAACGTCATTTTTATCGATATGCTTTAATTCTCAGGAAAGATTTCCTGTTCTATTATCGCTTAACACCCTCTTCCGTCAATACTACATGCTGCACCTTCCTCCTGTGGTCTTGGCTCCAGCCCTACATCCTTTGAATAGAGCGTGACAGTGCCATCCTCCAGCACATAACATGGAATACCCAAGTCATCTACAGCCTTCGCTTCGTCGAAAGCTGGATGAGTGTCGCGGAGTTTGAGAAACTGCTTCAGGTTTCTGACGTGCTTGCCAATGTCAATCACCTCAAAGTTTGGATTACCTTCAACCTGCTTCTCCACATACTCACAGTCGGGGCAGGTCTGCATTACAAACATCTTAATCATATTCCTTGCAATTTAACAATCCGACATAAGTTATTCGTTTATATCTGGCGCATCAAACACCTCTGCAGAAACACACTTGGTTCCTTTAAGACCAAGAACGCCTTTAGCAACCAGTTCCATTGCTTGGTCTTCTGCATCCGTTCCGCAGACAGCCGTGATGCTTAAAGTCTCTTTTTCTCCAAGTTCTGTCCCAATCTCTACCTTATAGTGGTGGATGACTTCATGTCTGTTGCTTTGCAATGCCCTCTCCACCATCGGCGTTTCCCAATTGATTTTGTCAGCAGGAGCTTTGTGGATATTCTTCAGTAGTTTCACCTTGACTGGCGCATCCGTGCCGTCAGGATTAACTTTGCGGAAGCGTTTACATCCACAAGAACAAGCCCAGATGGGTGGACGACGAGGTATATTGTCGCCTCCCATGATACCTTCCTTGCGGTATTCCAACATGAAGTCAATCTCAGTCATGTCACCTGTGCCGTAGATAATATCCACGACACGCTCCCCGCACACCGGGCATTTGGTCGGTTTACGCTCTACATCGATGATTCTTGGTCGTTCTAACATACTATTTCATCGTTTATTTACAGTCAAAACAAAGAAGGTTCCTCCTTCAAATTCATAACAAAGCCAAAACAGCTTTCCATTGATTTAATACCAATACCAGGATAATCGATAAGCGCAATCATTGAATGTACAATTTCTGAAGCCACAGCAGTATCTATTGTTTCTATTCTTTTGTTTGTCTTTAACATCTGCTTCTTTTGTTCATATGATATTCTTAACCAATTAGATTTGAATGTTTCAAACAAATCATCAGGAGCATTCGGGTCATACTGATAAATCTCTATAGGAATATCACATTCCTTTAGATGGTCAAGCATGATGTCCATAACAATATTTTTATCCAGTCCTCCATTATTAGCACCTAACAATGGAAATGCCACAGATGTTATACCTTTTTCCTTGTATGAATCAACAAACTTTCGCAAACCTGTCTCAATATATGCATATTCACTTGGGAGTTTCCAGTGAGTTTTGGTCGGGAAGTTTAATACCCAAGGAGCATTGTCTTCCCCCTTATATAACCATAGCTTCCCTATATCTATGAGATGTGCTGCACAATGCTGTTTATAGATGTCAAACATTTGAGGATACCTCAGTTTGAACACCAAGGCAATACCTTTTCCCATGACACCAACACAGTTTACCGTATTAACAATAGTTTGTGTTTTGGTATTAAATATATTACCATTTATTATAGTTACATTATTCATCGTAATTTCCATTTTTATAAATTAACCAACTACCAACACTTGGGTTATTAACTTCAAAAAACACTTCAAATGGCACATCTTTTTTTATTTCTACCATTGAAGACACGTATATACTATTTCCACGTTGTCGTGTAACATTGTTTTTGTTTACAATTGTCGGATCATCACCTGTATAGGAAACTTTAAATTCAAAAGAATCAAGATAGTCTGTACTTATCCTGATAGATTCAGAAGAATCATTGAAGAATAACTCTTTGTTCGTTCTTTCGTAAAGGGACTTGCCTTCTGTAACGACATCTTCCCATTGTGTGCCTTTTAGTTCTTCACGCAGCATAGTTGCCTGAAATGAGTCGTAACAGAAAATCTCCACATTCTTTAATC
>JBGXXU010000013.1:0-7853 GCA_041814865.1 Phocaeicola sp.
ATTATGATGTTAACATTCTTTGACGCTGTTGTCATCGCGATAGCAACATGTTCTTATCGCGATAGCAACATGATGCTATCGACTTGACAACATGTTGTTATCAAATCGGCAATATGTTATCAGTTTGAAGTTCTAAGTTTGGGAGTTGGCGAGTTACAAGAAATACACTTTTTGCACAAGCGAACTATCTTGAGGAGAGTGCATAAAAAAAGAGTTTCACGAGTGCTCCTCTCTCGAAACCACTTGTGAAACTCTTATTTTCAACCGATGAAAAATGACTGCTTAGAAACCGCCGCGCGAGCCTCTTCCTTCACCGTATCTTCTGCCTTCGCCCGGAAAATGTGGTGCATTGTTGCTTCCCCCGAAAACATTCAAACGATAGATGAAATGTATCATGCCGTAGTGGAAAATACCGTTGTATTCCATATCCTGTCGCATGGCTGCGGAAATGCTTCGGCTTACATTGCTTTGACGGCGCAATATATCGAACATTTGCAAGCTGATGGTAGCTGCATCTCCTTTCAGAAAATTCTTGGCGAGTTGCGCATTCCATATCAGTTCATTGCGGTTCATACTGCTGTCCGAATATCCTCTGCGAGAGTTTTGTGTGATATCCGTAGAGATGGAAATCTTCCATGGGAGCTGTATGTTCGTATTCATTCCGTAGGAGAATTGATATGTATCCATGTTGTATTGCGGTTGCAAACTGTTCGTTGAGCGTGTATAATTGATACCTCCTGTTGTACCTATCTCTATCCAGTCGTTGCGAAACGTCAGGTTCAGACGCTCAGACAAACCCAATTGGCGTGTGCTGTTTTGGGCACCTTGTTCTACGGTGGTGGTGCTCATGTAGCTGTTGATGTTGTTGTAAGTGGTGAAAGTCGAGGAATGCAGTGTGAGGCGTTTGTCCACCACAGGCGTATTGAAACCTATCATACCGAAAAGGCTCCAGTTACCGTTGATGTTTTCCGGTTTGGAAGTATATCCCCCTGTTGTGGCATCGTAACTGCGACGTGTGGTGATGCTGTTCAACTCGTTGCGATAGTGCATATTCAGTGCCAAACCTTGTTGTCGCTCCGGATTGAACATATTGAAGAAAGCACTCAACGTATTGGTAAATACGGGCTTCAATCCGGAATTACCGATGCGTACGTTCAGCGGATTTGTGTCGTCTCGTATTTCCAGCAAGTCTGTCATGGAGGGTTGCGAACTTCTGCCTCTGTAATTTACAAACAGTCTGGTGCTGTTGGAGAACGAGTATTGGAAATCCAATGTCGGTGTGAAGTTGAATACTTTGCGTTTTACCACCGTATCTACGCTGATGTGTTTGTAAGACAAGAGCGTGTGTTGTGGTTGGAAAGAAATACCTGTACTCATTCTTACTTTCTTGTTTACCCACCTTAATTGCAAGTCCACTTGATTGTTGTGGTAGTCGTAATCTGCATTTTTGCTCAGTCGGGTATTGTATCCCGATGCGAAAGCCTCGTTCCATCCTTCTTCTATGCGCCATGTGGCAGGCATATCGTATATCTTGTTGTTCAATGTGGAGTTTTTGTAGTAATACTGATAGCTCAACTGCAAGAATAAGGCGCGTGCTATGGGTTCGCTATACATCAAGCGCGCGGAATAGTAATAAGAAGTAGTGGGAGATAGGATATATCTGTTCAAGTCTTGTACAAGTGCTCCACCTCCTGAAATTTGATAGTAGGTACGCAGCGAGGTGGAGAATTGTTCGTTGTCATTGTCCGTATAACCTCCTCTCAGGCTCAGTGTCAGATTGCGTCCGGGTTTTCCCAAGTTGCGATTGATTTGCAATCTTCCGTCTACTGTGGTGTTATTGCTCAATGTCTTTGCCGCATTGATGAGCGAATTGACCCAAGAAGCTGTATTGATGGCACCCGCATCGTGTGCAATGATTAACGCATCAATATCCATTTCAGGGTCTTGATTGAAAGTATAAGAACGGGAATTCGAGCGATTGTTGGTAGTTCCGTGCGAGAAGTTGGGGCGGAAAATTATGTTGGTCAGAGTATCGGGTCTCCATTCCAAACTGAAATCTCCTTCTATGGAAAAAGATTTGTTGTATGCCTGTGAAAGGGCGCGTCCGTAAGAACTCGTTTGCGAAGAGATGAATGTTTCCGAAGCGGTTTTGCTCCAAACGTCGCCTATTCTGTGTGTGATTTTGCTACTTCCTCCCATTTCGAGCTTATCGGAAGTTGTCGCCATGTTGAAGCCTATGGTCTTGATGGTGTTGAGTCCCATGGGACGTCCCCACGAGCGAAATCCTCTATTGCCGAAATTGTTGTCGTTGACGTTGTTCATTCCGGCTACGAAAGAGTATTGTTGATTTTCGGTAAAGCGATTGAGCATTGTTTTCAGATTGTATCTGTCATCCGTACCTCCTGCGAGGTCTATATTGCCGAACCAGCCTTTTTTCATACCGGGCTTTACCGACAGGTCTAAGACTGTTTCGTCTTCACCGTCATCTATGCCGGTGACACGTGCCAAGTCTGATTTCTTATTGTAGGTTTTTACTTTGTCCACCATTTTCACGGGTAGATTGTTCATCGCTATCGACGGGTCGTTGGCAAAGAATTCTTTACCATCCAACATGATTTTTTTTACTTCTTTCCCATTGATGGTGACTTTCCCGTTTTCGTCTATTTCTGCTCCCGGTAGTTTCTTTATCAAAGCTTCGAGTGTGGAACCTTCGGGTACACGAAAAGCTGCGGAATTGTATTCGAGTGTATCTCCTTTGGCTACGACTTGTGCCACAGTGGCAGTCACCAACGCTTCGGACAGTGCCACTGCATCTTCTTCGAGTTGTATGGTACCTAAGTTTACCGGTTTGTTTTTGACCAATGTCAGCGGTTTGATGTAGGGAACGTATCCTACGAAAGACAGTTTGAGGACATAGTTGCCGGGTTTTGCTTTGAGCGAGAATATCCCGTTGTTATCGGTTACCACTCCGGTAACCATGGTGCTATCCGGCAAGCTGAGCAATAGCACAGAAGCTTGCATTACGGGCGAATTGTCTGTTTTGTCCAATACTTTTCCGGTAATACTCGTCTGCTGAGCCATTGCCATAAAAGGCAGTAGAAGGAAACAAAGTGTGCCTCCCCATTTTCGTAATAAATTAGTCATTTGTCAAGTTAGTAGTTATTAGTTAGAAGTTTATTTACGTTCTCTCATCCTTTTCTCAATCAAAGCTTTCTGACAGAAGAATTCCAGGCAGAGCACCCACGAAATCAAAAGTATCCATCCCAGCGTAAGGTTGGACAAAAAGGCTTCGTTTCCCAACGAACGTATCAATAGCAATAATAAATAGAAGAAAATACCGGCTATGATACCCCACATCAATGCCGACCTGCGCAATCTGTGTTCTGAAATCTCTTCTTTCGTTTGTCGGGAGAAGAATACAACGAATAGTGACAACAGCATTACGGCTTTTCCCCATCGGTTCAGGATGTAGAAAGTTTCTTTATCGATGGTTCCGAGCAAGAATAAAAACATGGGGAGGAAAATGCTTGATAATAATACAACGTAGCCTAAGGTGCGTCCGTATGTGGGAAATAAATGTTTCATATCTTCAAAAGGTATGTTTGAAATGAAAGCGTTAAAAGCAGGCTATCATATCTCTTACAGAATGAAATATCCTACTTTTGTTCACAAAGAAAGACAATTATGATTGAACAAACAATTGTTATCTGCAAAGAAATAAGAAAAGAGTTGAAGTCTTTGACAGATATGCAGAGGCACGATAAACTGTTTTTTCTCACGGATGCTACGACGGCTCACCACTGTTTGCCCCTGTTGGCTAAAGATTTCCCTGTTGCCGAACATATCTGTATTCCACAGGGAGATATTCACAAAGACTTGAATACGCTGGCGCATGTTTGGGCAGAATTGACAGACAAAGGTGCGACACGTCGTTCTTTGCTTGTCAATGTGGGAGGCGGTATGGTGACGGATTTGGGAGGATTTGCCGCTGCATCTTTCAAGCGAGGGATACGTTGCATCAATATACCTACTACTTTGTTGGGGATGGTGGATGCGGCGGTAGGCGGTAAAACCGGGATAAACTTCGGCGGATTGAAAAATCAAATCGGTGCTTTTCATCCGGCAACGGCAGTGTTGATAGACAGTTCTTTTTTGCAGACGCTCGATATGCCCAATCTTTTCTCCGGTTATGCAGAGATGATAAAACACGGCTTAATCAGCGATGTGGAACATTGGCGCGACTTGATGCTTTATGATTGGAATACGAAAGATTTACAGTCTTTGCAAACACTCATCGCTTATTCCATTGATGTGAAACAGCGAATAGTGAAACAAGACCCGTACGAGCGCGATATACGAAAATCACTCAATTTGGGGCATACCATAGGGCATGCTTTCGAGAGCATGGCTTTGGAAAGAGGAGAGTCGGTACTGCATGGATATGCTGTGGCTTGGGGATTGGTTTGTGAACTCTATCTCTCGCATATAGAATGCGGGCTTTCGTCGGAAGTTTTGTATCAGACGACTCGTTTTGTCAAAGAGCATTACGGGACATCTCATCTTTCTTGCAAGGACTATGAACGAATGTATGCATTGATGACACAGGACAAAAAAAATCAGTCTGTCGAGAATGTGAATTTCACGTTGCTGTCCGGTATCGGAAACGTCTGCATAGACCAAATACCGGGAAAGCAAAAAATATACGAAGCATTCGATTTTTATGCGGAAGCGATGGGTTGACTTCTTGTCTGTTTGCCCTGCCGAATAAAGTTTGCTTCCGAATACGACTTTACGAAAGAGAGATACTCTCTTCCTGTATCACTCTTTTCAGAAAACGGTGCGCACCATGAAACGAATACCCCATTTGCTGGCAGTGGGCAGTTCGTTGTAATTCAATCGGCGTACATACTCCACATGCAACAGTTTGAAGATATTGTGTAACCCTACGGAAACTTCCACATAAGGTCGTTTTTTATCCATTACATAACTGGAGTATTCGTACACTCCTGCTTCATTGTAATGTCCGGGGAACATCATCAAATCTTTATCTCCTGCGTTTTGTGCCAGGAAGGGATTGTTCTTGTCGCTCAAAGTACCCCAAAGCATTTTTACACCGAGATGTTCTCTCCATTTCAGTTTACGAAGGAGAGGAATGCGATTGAGCAACTTACCCTGTAAGTTCCATTCCACATCGAGCGACGCATATTTGTCGTTCAGAAACTCCATATTGTTGATAAGATTGAACGAGCCGTCCTGTAAGATATAGGATAAGTTGGCTGCCGGCATTATCAAGAGAGGAAAAGGAACTTTGCTCCACTGAATACCACCTTTCAGTTGTGTGTCGACGCTTCCCCATGAGCCGAGCCAAAGGCGTTTGTACAAACTTGCTTCCGTGAAATGATAAGCATAGTCTGCTCCCAATGCTTTCATTCCCATAGTATGTTGCAATGTGAAAATGGGTGCATCAAGATTTATCGGCACACGTCGTTGTTTGGTATTGATAAATGTCTCTCCTGGTGCATAACGGATACCCAAAGATATTTCCGTCGTGGTATAGTCGCGCACATCGTAGGGAGAGCGTTCCCATTGTGCAGGTGTGAGCGAAGCGAAATTTTTCTCGAATGTCTGTTGCCCTTCCAATGTGCGATAGAACAATCGTCCTGTGGCTTCGTAATTGGAGTGCGCGAATGTAACGGTGGTTTTCAAACCGTTTTCCTGTTCCCATTGATACTTGAGCTTGGCTATGCGAGCATAGTTGAACTGGTCTACTTTCACTGTCTTGAATGAAGTGAAAACGTTGTCTTTGTCCGTTGCCAAAAACTTGTCCGACGGCGACATGTTGTCGTACATATACGATGCCGATATGGAGTGGATGGGGTATTCGCGCGGGAGGTATTCTTTTTTCTTGAAAGAGTATTCCAATTCGGCATTGTATTTGAACTTTTTGTCTTTGAAACCGTAAGCGTAATAGCCTTTCAAGAAAAGGTTGGGATGCAGATTGGCTGTGGTTTGAGCGGAAGCACGCAGACGCAATCCGTCGATGTAATTGCTCGACACAATGGTGTTGATGGGTCCAATGTCTATTTTGCTCGGTTTGTCTTTTGTTCCCGTTTCCACAAAGTTTTCTATCAACGCCTTTCCTGCGAAAATGATGTATTTGAAGCCTTTTATCTGACTCAGACTGCTGACAAACTGGTTCATCCTGCTTTCTGCTCCCGTCAGTTTTTCGGGACGATATTCTTCCCAGAACTTATCGTCGCGCATCATGGCATTCACGTCCTTGATTTCTTTTCCTTTTCGAGCAAAAATCTTTGCAGGAATAGGCTCGAAACCGAAGTTGTTGTATTTCGTGATGCGTCGTACCTGTACGGCATTGAGCGATTTCAGATAAGCTATTTCGCACATCATGTCGTCGCTGCGCAACACCCATTCGCCCGTAGGAAGTTCGCCGAACTCTTGTGTTACAATCAGGTTGTTGATAAAGTTGATATCCGATTTCCTCGGTAGGTTGAGCACGCATTTCTTCACCCTATACGTAGAATCCGACAACACATACAAATGTCCCGTAAAGCCGAAGTCTTGCGAGTTGTTGGGTACGAAAGTCAGATGAAAACACTTGTCCGTGTCTACATATACCGTATCCATGATATAGTATTGGTAGAAGCCGATGCCTGCTTTCGACACGGGACTGTCGAAAGGATATTGCAGGAAACGGAATTTCTCTTGATAGATGTTGATGTCTTGGAATACGTCTGCCATCATTGTGTTGAGCATGTCGCCGGTATTGAGCAGCTCGTTGACACCACTGCTGTTCACGCCTTTGATGATGGTCTTCATGTCTTGCGGGTCTTTGCGGTAGAGTATTTCCGAAGCAGTTTCTTCGACCGAGACGGGCAGTATCTTTTTTCCCGTGATATCGCTCACTTCCACTTGTTTCAGCAGGAAAGGATATTTTTTGAACATATTGCTCATTACCGTATCGTTGGACATGACATTGTCCAGCGAGAGTGTCAGTTTGCGGTATTTGTCGTAGTGGTAAAAGTCTTTTTCGCTTAGGTCGTTGGCTTTTCGTGCGTTGACGACTTTCTTCATCAGCTCTACGGCAGGATTGTTTTTGCGCGAGTACTTCTCTTTCTTGGGTTTGACTATCACTTCGGACAAGACCAGGTCCGCACGCATCTTTACATTCAGTTCCCGTGTCGAGGCATTGATGTTTGCCACTTGCATCGTATAGCCCACGCTGGAGAACGATAACTTGCTCCATCCGCTCGAAACGCGGTTTTCCAACGTATATTTCCCATTGATGTCCGTGATGGTGCCTACACCTTTTCCGTCGTAGAATACATTGACATAGGGGATAGGTTCGCCGGTTTCTACATCTGTTACGATACCATGTATGCGAGGGTAAGTATTTGCCTGTGCCATTGCCGAAACGATATTCAAGCTGCACATGAGCAACAATAGAATCTGTTTAATCATATTTTTCGTAAGCCTTTGGCTTTTATTATTGTAAGTAAGGCGCAAAATTATTTACTCACCCACGTTTTAACAAATCGGGAGGAAATAAAACGGAAATACTTACCTTTTTTTATGAAGAATTTCCTATTCTTACGTAAGCACGGTATGAAAAAGGTGAGGGAAGCGATAAACGCTCCTTTGTTGCGCGCTGTTGTACACTTCTCCCCGTACTTCGTCAACTCAAGAACTCGTCTCTTCAAACAAACTATATATTGCTGATTTGATAACAACATGTTGTCAAGTCGATAGCATCATGTTGCTATCGCGATAAGAACATGTTGCTATCGCGATGACAACAGCGTCAAAGAATGTTAACATCATAATCGCATCGAGAA
>JBGXXU010000014.1:0-5716 GCA_041814865.1 Phocaeicola sp.
AAAATTTTTTTGAAGTCGGGAGCCGGAGCAGTGATACTGGTAAGTCACGACCGTGCGTTCATCAACAACGTGACCAATCGCACCATAGAAATTTCTTGCGGACGTATTTACGACTATAAAGTGGCGTACGACGAGTATGTGGTGCTGCGCAAAGAAAGGCGCGAACAGCAACTTCGTGCGTATGAGAATCAACAAAAAGAAATAAAAGACACGGAAGACTTCATCGAACGCTTCCGCTATAAAGCGACCAAAGCGGTACAAGTACAAAGCCGCATCAAACAATTGGAGAAAATCGTTCCCATCGAGATAGACGAAGAAGACAACAGTACATTGCGACTGAAGTTTGCTCCTGCCACGCGTTCGGGCAGTTATCCCGTGATATGCGAAGAGGTGCACAAGGTGTATGGGGAGCACACGGTTTTCGACCATGTCACACTCACCATACATAGAGGCGAGAAGGTGGCTTTTGTGGGAAAAAACGGAGAAGGCAAGTCCACATTGGTGAAATGTATCATGGGGGAAATACCTTTCGACGGAAAACTGGAGCTGGGGCATCAAGTGCAGATAGGTTACTTCGCACAAAACCAAGCACAGTTGTTGGACGAAAAACTGACGGTCTTCGATACGATAGACCGCGTGGCAGTAGGCGATATTCGGACCAAAATACGGGATATACTGGGCGCATTCATGTTTGGCGGAGAAGCCTCCGAGAAACGAGTGGGCGTACTGTCGGGAGGAGAGCGCAGTAGGCTGGCAATGATAAAACTCTTGCTCGAACCGGTCAATTTCCTGATTCTCGATGAACCGACCAACCACCTCGATATGCGTTCCAAAGATGTTTTGAAAGAAGCCATACAAGAATTTGACGGCACGGTCATCGTCGTATCGCACGACCGTGAATTCCTGGACGGACTTGTCACCAAAGTATATGAGTTCGGCGGGGGTGTGGTGAAAGAACATCTCGGTGGTATTTATGATTTCTTGCGCAAGAAGAATGTGGAATCTCTGAATGAACTTTCCGCACGCCCTGTTGTGACGGAAGTCGAAAAAGAACCGCTCGTTGTTGCTACGGAAAACAAATTGTCCTACGAAGCTCACAAAGAGTTGCAAAAGAAAATCCGGAAAACAGAAAAACTCGTGGCGGATTTGGAAACCGATATTGCCCGAAAAGAGACAGAATTGTCGGCACTCGAAACACAGATGGCAACTCCGGAAGGAGCTGCGGATACAACGCTTTACGAAAAACACGGGCAACTGAAATCCACTATCCAACGCTTGGAATACGAGTGGGAAATACTTTCTATGGAATTGGAAGAACTTCAATCATAATCCCTATTTAATAAACAACAGTATGAAAAAATTTAATCTTTTCGCTATGGCAGCACTTTCATTGCTTACATTGGCGGGCTGTAACAGCCAGAAAGAAACAAAGAACACTGCAGGCATAGACCTCTCTTCTTTGGATACCACGGCATTGCCGGGTACGGATTTTTATCAGTATGCTTGCGGTGGATGGATTGCGAAACATCCGCTTACTGCCGAACATGCACGTTACGGAACCTTCGATATGTTGCGCGAGGAAAACGACAAGAAGGTGAAAGAACTTATCGAGAGCCTGGCTAAAGAAAAACATCAAGCCGGTACGGCGGGTCAGAAAATCGGCGACTTGTACAATCTCTCGATGGACAGCGTAAAACTCAATGCAGATGGTTATACGCCCATCAAAGAACAGTTGGCAGCCATTGCCAAGTTGAGCAAGAAAGAAGACATCGTTCCCATGATAACACAATTGGCAAGGAATGGTGTAAGTACTTACTTCAACATTTATGTCTACGCAGACCCGAAGAATAGTAAACTCAACATCTTCCAAATGGCACAAGGCGGTATCAACTTGGGAGAAAAAGAGTACTATTTGGCAACAGACAGCCTGACACAAGACATTCGTAAGAAATACGAAGCATACGTAGGCAAACTCTTTACATTGGCAGGATTTGACGAAGCAAAAGCCATGCAGAAAGCAAAAGATGTACTCGAAATAGAAACCGCTATTGCAAAAGTTTCAAAGAGTGCCGTGGAGCGTCGCAATCCCGAAGCCAACTACAACAAAATGACTTACGAAGCATTTAAGAAAGAGTTTGCGGGCTTGGATTGGGATTTGTATCTCAAAGGTTTGAATATCGCATCACTCGATGAACTCAATGTGGAACAACCACTTGCCATCAAAGGCGTGGTGGAACTTATCAATAAGTTGCCGGTCGAAAAACACATCGCTTATTTGGAGTATCATTTGATAGATGGTGCAGCCGCTTATCTGAGCGATGATTTCGTGGCAGCATCTTTCGATTTCTACGGCAAAGTCCTGTCCGGTAAAGAAGTCAATCGTCCGCGTTGGAAACGTAGCGTAGAAACGGTGAACAATGTTTTGGGCGAAATGGTTGGACAAATGTATGTAGAGAAATACTTCCCTGCGGCAGCAAAAGAACGTATGGAAAAATTGGTGGCTAATCTTGGTTTGGCTTTGGGCGAAAGAATCAAGGCACAAGAATGGATGAGCGAAGAGACCAAACAACGCGCACAGGAGAAACTGAATACTTTCCACGTGAAAATCGGTTATCCCGACAAGTGGAAAGACTACTCTGCACTCGAAATCAAGAATGACAGCTATTGGGCGAATGTGTGTCGTGCTGCACAATGGATGACGGCAGACAATCTCGGCCGTTTGGGTAAACCGGTGGATAAAGACGAATGGCTCATGACACCGCAAACGGTGAATGCGTACTATAATCCTGCAACCAACGAAATCTGTTTCCCGGCTGCCATTCTGCAATATCCTTTCTTCGATATGGATGCCGACGACGCGTTTAACTATGGTGCTATCGGTGTGGTTATCGGTCACGAGATGACACACGGTTTTGATGACCAAGGTCGCCAATTCGACAAAGACGGCAACTTGAAAGACTGGTGGGCAGAAGGCGATGGCGACCGTTTCAACGAGCGTGCCAAAGTGATGATAGACTTCTTCGACCAAATAGAAGTGTTGCCCGGTTTGAAAGCCAACGGTGCATTGACCGTAGGCGAGAACTTGGCAGACCACGGCGGTTTGAAAGTATCATTCCTCGCTTTCCAGAATGCGACAAAAGATGCTCCGCTCGGTGTGAAAGAAGGCTTTACTCCCGAACAGCGTTTCTTCCTGGCTTATGCGGCACTTTGGGCTGGTTCCGTACGCGACGAACAAATCCGTGTTCTCACCAAGACAGACCCGCACTCATTGGGTAGATGGCGTGTGAACGGTGCGTTGCCTCATATTGATGCTTGGTACAAGGCATTCAACATCACAGAAAAAGACCCGCTTTACATTGCTCCCGAGAAGCGTGCGAATGTGTGGTAATTTTCTCTATGTGAATAAAAAAGCGACGTGGTTTTGCCACGTCGCTTTTTTATTTTCCGCGTCTTGATTTACTTTTTCAGAGAAGCAATGCTTTCTTTGATGGCGGCGATGCGTGTTTCAGCGTCGGATTGTTTCTTGCGTTCCAGTTCGATGACTTGAGCAGGTGCTTTTGCTACGAAACTTTCATTGCCAAGTTTCTTCATCACAGTTGCGAGGAAGCCTTCTTGATAAGCCAGTTCGGCTTCGAGTTTCTTGATTTCTTCTTCGGCATTGATGAGACCGCCCAACGGTACATTGTATTCCGTAGTACCAACCATGAAAGATACTGCGCCTTCTGCCTTGTTCTCTACGGATACGATTTCCGATAAATTACAAAGTTTGGCGATGATGCTGTCGTAAGTTGCTACGGGATTCTCGCCTGTAACTTGCAAGCTTAATGCTTCTTTCTGTGCTATGTTCTTCTGCAAACGGATGGTACGTACGCCACCGATAACTTCTTTCACCAATTCGAATTGTGCTACGATGGTTTCGTCGTATGTCTTCGGTGCAAGATAGGTTTGTGTCATGATGCTTTCGCCTGCTTTGCGTTCGTAGAGATGTTGCCACAACTCTTCCGTGATAAATGGCATGAACGGATGCAGCAGTTTGAGCAGACTGTCGAAGAAATGCAAGGTCTGTTCGTAGGTCTTTCTGTCTATGGGCTGACCGTAAGCCGGTTTTATCATTTCCAGATACCAACTGGAGAATTCGTCCCAAAAGAGTTTGTACACGGTCATCAAAGCCTCGCTTAGACGGTATTTGCCAAAGAGGTCTTCCATTTCCTGTGCAGTTTTGGCAAGCATGGCATCGAACCAGGCTGTGGACAAACGAGCATATTCGGGTTGTTCCATATCGGCTACGTTCCATCCTTTCACAAGTCGGAAAGCATTCCATATCTTGTTGTTGAAGTTGCGACCTTGTTCGCACAACGCATCGTCGAAGAGAATGTCGTTGCCTGCCGGTGCCGAGAGCATCATACCCATGCGTACACCATCGGCGCCGTAACGTTCTATCAAGTCGAGTGGGTCCGGTGAGTTACCGAGTTGTTTAGACATCTTGCGACCCTGATTATCGCGAACGATACCGGTGAAGTAAACATTGCGGAAAGGCATTTCGCCCGTGTATTCGTAACCTGCCATAATCATGCGTGCCACCCAGAAAAAGATAATATCCGGTCCTGTTACGAGGTCGGCGGTAGGGTAGTAGTACTTCATTTCTTCGTTGTTCGGTTGGCTGAAGCCTTTGAACAATGAGATAGGCCACAACCAGGAGGAAAACCACGTATCCAGACAGTCGGGGTCTTGGCGCAAATCGTTTACGGTCAAAGTCGGATTGCCTGTTTTTTCTTGCGCCAAGCGCAAGGCTTCGACTTCTGTAGATGCTACTACGAAACCTCCTTCGGGCAAGAAATAAGCAGGAATACGATGTCCCCACCACAACTGACGACTGATACACCAATCTTTTATATTCTCCATCCAATACTTGTAAGTGTTTTTGTACTTGGAAGGATAGAATTTCAACTCGTCGTTCATGACGGGAGGAAGTGCCAAGTCGGCAAAGTGTTGCATCTTGAGAAACCACTGCATGGAGAGTTTCGGTTCTATGGGTACGTTGGTACGTTCCGAATAGCCTACTTTGTTGGTGTATGCTTCTACCTTTTCCAGAAGTCCGGCTTCGGCAAGGTCTTTTTCTATTTGTTTACGCACATCGAATCTGTCCATGCCGATGTACAGGGTGGCAGCTTCGCTCAATGTTCCGTTGTCGTTGAAGATGTCGATGCTTTCGAGATTGTATTTCTCGCCCAGCATATAATCGTTTACATCGTGCGCAGGCGTTACTTTCAGACAGCCCGTACCGAATTCCACGTCTACATAGTCGTCTTCTATCACAGGAATGGAACGACCTACAAGGGGAACTATCACACGCTTTCCTTTCAACCACGCATTCTTCGGGTCGTTGGGATTGATACACATGGCGGTATCGCCCATGATGGTTTCGGGGCGTGTGGTTGCCACGATGGCGTAGCGACCTTCCGCATCGCCTTCTACTTTATAACGGAGATAGTAGAGTTTGCTGTTTTCTTCTTTATAGATGACTTCTTCGTCCGAAAGGGCTGTGAGTGCTTTGGGGTCCCAGTTTACCATGCGCACACCTCGATAAATCAATCCTTTGTTGTAAAGGTCTACGAATACGTCGATAACGCTTTGGCTGCGTTCTTCGTCCATAGTGAAAGCCGTACGCTCCCAGTCGCAGGAAGCACCGAGTTTGCGTAGCTGTTTCAAGATGATA
>JBGXXU010000015.1:0-19351 GCA_041814865.1 Phocaeicola sp.
TGTCATCGCGATAGCAACATGTTCTTATCGCGATAGCAACATGATGCTATCGACTTGACAACATGTTGCTATCAAATCAGCAATATATAGTCAAGTTGAAGTTCTAAGTTTTTGAGTTGACGAGGTACAAGGAGGAGAGTGTATATTCATGCAGAAACTAACGAGCATTCATAAAGATAAAAACACAGACATTCTCCCGAAATATCATTTTAATATACAATTAAGGCAGCAGTATTGCATACAGCTTTTCCAATCAAGGGAACACAAGCAACCAAAATCCTCAAAAATGAGGATTGCCGAAACCTTAGGACAAGGGTAATTTTGCAACAAAGAAAAATATGAAATAAAAACAATGATACATTTACTGCTCGCTTCTTTACTGACATATCAACCCAAAATAGACAAAGAACCACAGGTAGACACCTCGTACGTCAAAAGAATAGAAATGGAGGAAGTCACCGTAACAGGCTTTAAGCAAGATTACGGGAAAGCTTCCCCGATGTCTGTCACCTCGCTCGATAATCGTTTTCTACGATACAACGACATCCGCAGTATCAAAGAAATCAGTGCCCTGCTACCCAATTTCTTTATGCCGGATTATGGCTCGAAGCAAGGTGCACCCATCTTCATTCGTGGCATAGGCTCACGTACCAATGCACCTTCCGTAGGTTTGTATATTGACGGAGTTCCCCACTTCGAGCGTTCGGCTTTCGATATAGATATGGCGGATGTGAGCAACATGGAAATACTGAGAGGACCGCAAGGCACGCTTTACGGACGCAATACCATCGGGGGGCTCATCAATGTATATACCCATTCGCCTCTTGACTATCAGAACACGCGTATTCGCCTTAGCTACGGCAGCAGAAACGACATTCAAGCTACGGCTTCCACTCATCAACGCATTGCAGAAACACTCGGCATATCCTTGATGGGCAACTATGCACACAACGACGGTTTTCTCACCAATATATATAATGGAGAAAAAGCAGACAAGTCGGACAACGCCAGCTTTCGCACCCGACTGGTTTGGAAACCTGCCGACACATGGACCGCAAACCTCAGTCTGTCCTACGATTATACTAGGCAAAATGGTTTTCCCTACGGCAAATACGACAAAGCAACGGGTATCACTCACGACGTGAACTACAACGGAGAAAGCCGATACAATCGCAACTTGCTGACAATAGGTTTCGGTGCACGATACAACGGAAAACATTTCAGTTTCAACAGCCAGACAGCCTACCAGTACATCAACGACTGTCTCGGAGTAGACCAGGATTTCACTCCGCAATCCATACTCTACGCCGACACACGCAACAAACAGCACATGTACACACAAGAGTTCACTTTCAAGTCTACGAAAGAGCGTGGTTACCATTGGATAATCGGTGCTTTTGGTTTCCATCAGAGAATAAACAACCGCACCGAAGTGTCGTACTTGAGCAAAGGTTTTTCCCTACCTAAATACTACGAAATACCTACCGTAGGATTTGCGCTTTATCATCAATCCACACTCGATATTTGGCGCGGCTTATCCGTTTCGGCAGGCGTACGCTTCGATTACGAACATGGAAAAGACACATTTCACGGATACCGTCAAGCTACGGGAGGCACACCGCAACTCGACAGCGAATTTGTGAGTAAGCTGACATTCCGACAACTCACACCGAAACTCAGTTTGCAATACAGATTTTCGGACCAAGACATCGTCTATACTTCCATGACAAGAGGTTACAAAACCGGTGGTTTCAACATCACGTTTACGAAAGACGAAGAACGTACTTTCAAGCCCGAGTACAATTGGAACTATGAAGTCGGTGCAAAAATGTCTCTGTTCGGCGGCCGTGTGAAAACAGAAGTAGGTGCTTTTTACATAGATTGGCGCGACCAACAATTCAGTCAGGTCATTCCCGGCAAAGGCAATCTGCAACGCAATGCAGGACATTCCGTCAGCAAAGGACTGGAAGCTTCTGTTCTTGCCACACCTTTCAGCGGTCTTTCCGTACAAGTGAATTACGGATACACACACGTGAAGTTTTTGGAGTATCAAAAAGACGAAAAGACAAGTTATGCCGGCAATTATCTTCCTTTGGTACCGAGACACACATTAGCTGTTCACACCGCCTATACATTATATAAAGTAGGACGCATCTTCGACCGTTTGACATTCAGCAGCGGTTTGACGGGGGCAGGTCCTTTCTATTGGAACGAGACCAACACGACGAAACAAGACCTGTACTTTCTGCTGAATGCAAAAATCGGCGCATCAAAAGGCAGGTTTACTTACGAAGTTTGGGGAAAGAACCTTACCGATACTCAATACTTGAGTTATCAAACCATATCGGGATTGGGAGACATCGCACAAAAAGGGAAACCATTGGCTGTCGGCGTTTCGTTTATCTGCAATCTCTGATGTTCTATGAAGGAATATACTAACCACATATCCGATTCGAAAGAGAAAGTGTTTCATTTGGGCACTTTCTTTTTCCTGTATATCGCACAAAGCATACCGATGAGTTTCTTCTCAACAGCCATTCAGGTACTGATGAGACAAGCCGAATTTTCGTTATCCTCCATCGCCATGTTGCAAATCATCAAACTGCCTTGGGTACTCAAGTTTCTGTGGGCACCGATGGTAGACAAACGCTGTCGCAGCATCGGCGATTACAAACGGTTCATCATCGGTTCGGAGCTTGTGTATGCCGGCTTGATATTCATCGCAGGTATGTTGCAGCTTTCCGACAACTTTTCATTGATTATGACGCTGGTGGTACTCTCGTTCATCGCTTCCGCCACACAAGACATCGCCACGGACGCTTTAGCTGTGCGCACATTCGAACGGCAGGACAAGAGCCTTCTCAACAGCATGCAGTCGATGGGCAGTTTCGGAGGAACACTGTTGGGCGGCGGTGCTTTGTTGCTTATTTTACATCGCTTCGGTTGGCATGTAGTACTCTCTTGTCTGGCTCTTTTCGTGTTGGTGGCAACAATCCCTCTTCTGACAAACCGCCGTTTGCAGTTTCAACAAGCGGAACAAAGACCGCAAGCACATTGGGCAGACTTCGCCTACTTCTTTGCACGTCGCGACGTTTGGAAGCAAGTGGGTTTCCTCGTACTGTATTACACAGGTATCATCGGCATACTTTCCATATTGCGTCCTTACTTGGTAGACTTGGGTTATTCTATGGACGAAATAGGTTTTATGAGCGGTGTGACAGGCACGGCAACAGCTTTCGTAGCCTCTTTTCTCTGTGGTCTTCTGATACGTCGCACAGGTTGCACACACACGCGCATCCTTATTGCCGTACTCATTCTTTTTACTTCTCTCTTTTTCCTGATGCTCTCCCGCATAGTCCCCGACACATGGCATATATACATCGCCATCATGTTGCTGTGGGGAAGTTACGGCTGTGCCACAGTGGTGGTTTATACCACATCCATGGAATATGTCCGCGATGGCAGAGAAGGTACAGATTTCACGGTGCAAACCGTCATCACACATTTGGTAGGCATCATTATAGCCATAGCAAGCGGTAAGCTGGCAGACAAATGGGGATACAGTACGCTCTTTGCTTTCGAGACAGCTATCGCCACACTGTCGTTGCTATATGTTTGCATTGTCAGACCGCCAAAGAAAAAGCCCGTAATCAAGAAGTGACGGATATTTCCCCGAAACGCTTCACATCAAAACAGTCAATCCATGCGTAAAGAACTTTTGGACAAATACAATATCCCCGTACCACGTTACACAAGTTATCCGCCAGCCAATCATTTCAAAGAATATACGGAAGAGATGTACCGACACTCCGTGAGCGTGTCCAATCGAGCGACCGACCGTAACATCTCTTTCTACCTGCACATGCCTTATTGCAAGCATTTGTGCCATTACTGCGGTTGCAACTCGTATGCCATGGCACAGCCACAGACGGTTCGGGCTTATGTCAATGCCTTGCATCGCGAAATAGACCTCTTGCTCCCTCTATTGGACAAAGACAGACGTATCGCACAAATACATTACGGTGGCGGAAGTCCCACAGCTCTTCCCGTGACCTTACTGCGAGAATTGAACGAACATCTGTTGTCGGCTTTCGATACGATAGAACAACCGGAAATCGCCATCGAGTGCCATCCGGGTTATCTCACGACAGAAGATTGGGAGGAATTGACAAAGAGCCACTTCAATCGTTTCAGCATCGGTGTGCAAGATTTGAACCCACAAGTATTGAAAACCGTCAATCGACGTCCGTCATTGTTGCCGTTGGAAGAGATTTTCCGACTGTTGCGACAAAGCGGTGTCGCCATCAATGTGGATTTGCTGTATGGATTGCCGCATCAGACACCGGAAAGTTTTGCAGAAACGGTGGAAAAAATCATCGCTCTACACCCCGACCGCCTGGTGACGTTCGGGTATGCGCATGTGCCTTGGGTAAATAAACAACAGACGATATTGGAAAAAGCGGGACTGCCGACAAGCGAAACACGCAATGCCATCTTCACCCGGGCAAAAGCTCTGCTGCACGAAGCCGGTTATCGCAGCGTAGGGATAGACCATTTCGTGCGCCCCGAAGACGAATTGTACACGGCACAGGAAGCACATCGTCTGCATCGCAACTTCCAAGGTTACTGCACACGACGCACCACCGCACAAGTTTACGCTTTCGGCGTGACGGGCATCGGTCAGTTGGAAACAGCCTACATACAACACACCAAAGACATCGACGCCTATATTCAGGCGACGGAAAAAGGGGATTTCGGCGTAACAAAAGGGTATGATTTGAGCATCGACGAACAGTGGATGCGTGAAGTGGTGGAGAGTTTGCTCTGCAATTACAGAATATCGTGGGAAGATTTGGCTAAAAGACTGGGAACCGACAAAGCTACATTGAAGACTGTCACAAACTACGATACACACCGTCTCGACGCTTTCATGCAGGACGGACTATTGACTTACGACGACAACCTGCTCGCAGTAACGGAAGAGGGTAAAGTGTTTGTCCGCAACATCGCAGCACTCCTCGACCCATTGATGCAAAACACTACGCTTGCCTTCTCCAAACCCGTGTGACGAAAATCAGGCAAAGATAAAAAGCAACCAGAAGAAAATTCCCAACACATTGGGCAGCAAAGCGATGACAATACCGAGTGTACGTTGCTTGCGATAGAGCCTGTAACTGATGATGGCACATGCCGGCATAATCAACGCATGACTGTTTATCAAAAAGAACAACATATAAGACACCCCCAAGTGCACCGGACTTTCCAACAAAAAAATCGTAGCCAAAAACACCCACGAGGATACGTACAATAAAGGCAGCAGAGCCGACAGACTCAACAACAAATACAGCGGACTCAGCGGTCGCAAATACGGAGGTAAATGTGGTGGTAAAGGAGTTGCCATTTTTTCGATACGATTTTCAGACAAAGATAGCTATTCTTTCGTTGCAAAATGAAGTGTTCTGTTTTTCCTATCCGCAAAACATCTCTTCGCGCACCTCGTCAACTCTTAAACTTAGCACTTCAAACTGATAACATATTGCCGATTTGATAACAACATGTTGTCAAGTCGATAGCATCATGTTGCTATCGCGATAAGAACATGTTGCTATCGCGATGACAACAGCGTCAAAGAATGTTAACATCATAATCGCATCGAGAAGGTACTACAAAGCTGTTTTCTCAGCATCGGGAAACAAAAGTTTTCGGGAGGTTTTCGGCAATAAAACAAAACCGACGATACGCTCTCTCATGCAAAACAACTATATTTGTCGACAACTAAAGACTTTGACGCAGATGCCGAGAGCAGAGATGAATCAGACACAGATGGCTAATGCCGTTCCCGCCTTATGGCATTCCCTTACCGATGCTGAACGCGCACTACTCACCGAACACGCCGTATGGAAAGAATACCGAAAAAATGAAGCCATACACACAGAGGGAGAAGACCCTCGATTTCTGATGTGTCTGATAGATGGAAAGGTCAAGATTTGCAAGGAAGGAATGGGCAAGAAACCTGCCATTGTTCGTATCGTCAGAGAGGGAGAATACTTCGGTTACCGAGCTTTTTTTGCAAAAGAAAAATACAAGACATCGGCACTTGCTTTCGAAGAGTCGTGCGTATGCTTGATACCGATGGAAATCATCCAACGTATCATGCGCGAAAATGCCATACTTGCCATGTTTTTCGTCACTCATCTATCCAAAGACTTGGGTTTTGCGGATGAAAGAACCATCAACCTGACTCAAAAACACATACGGGGACGACTGGCAGAAGCACTTCTCGCACTCAAAAACACTTACGGTATGGAAGAAGACAATTGCACGTTGAACATATATCTCTCTCGCGAAGACCTCGCCTGCCTTTCCAATATGACCACTTCCAATGCCATCAGGACACTGTCGCTTTTTGCTACGGAGAAACTTATCATCATCGACGGCAGAAAGATAAAACTCATCAATCAGGAAGCATTGAAGAAAATAAGCTCTTTAGGATAATAAATTTCCGAATTTCGTTCAATACAAAAACATTATACCCATGTTACTAAACCTCACAGACATCACACAGCCGAAAAACCTCGAAAGCCTGTTAGACAAATTGACCAACTACGGCATCGAATTGGGTAAAGACATTATCGCCGCCATAGCGATATACATCATCGGGCGTTTCATCATCCGACAATTAAAGAAATTCATCGCCACCTTGCTGCAACGCAGACGTTTGGAGCCAAGTGTATGCTCTTTTATCGAGAGTTTGGTAGGTATTTTGCTGAATTTGGTTTTGGTCTTCGCCGTAATCAGTCAGTTGGGCATCAACACCACAAGCTTTGCCGCCATTCTGGCATCTGCCGGTGTTGCCATCGGTATGGCATTATCGGGCAACCTGTCCAACTTCGCCGGCGGTCTTATCATTCTTATCTTCAAACCGTTCAAAGTCGGCGATTATATAGAAACGGCTTTGGTCAGCGGCACCGTCACGGAAATACAGATATTCCACACCATACTGACAACTCCCGACAATCGTGTTATTTACGCTCCCAACGGCACCATGAGCAGTAATGCCATCATCAATTACAGCATACAAAAGAGCAGACGTGCTGAATGGATTTTCAACGTGAAATACGGACAAGACTTCGAAATCGCGAAAGAAACCATCATGGAAATCCTTACACAAGACAACTATATTCTGACTACCCCCGAACCGACGATAGCCATCAACGCACTTTCGGCAAGCAGTGTAGACATCATGGTCAGAGCATGGACTCCCACCGAAGCCTATTGGGATACTTATTGGGACATCAACAAGAAAGTCTACGACACATTCAACCGCAAAGGCATAGAGTTCCCCTTCCCGCAACTCACCATCCACAAAGCCTGAACGAAAAGTAAGCTCTCTACCGAAAAGAGAGCTTTTTTATTTTGAAAAAAAGAAACGAGAACAACATCATAAGCATCTTTTATATATATTTGATGGCAAAGGTTAAAACAAGCGAGTAACTCTTTGACAAACCATAATAAAAACAAGAAGACTATGAACAGAATTTGTGAATTATTCGGTATTCAGTATCCGATAATACAAGGCGGGATGGTATGGTGCAGTGGTTGGCGTTTGGCTTCGGCTGTGAGTAACGCCGGCGGATTGGGACTCATCGGTGCCGGTTCCATGCATCCCGAAAACTTACAAGACCATATACGTAAATGCAAAGAAGCCACCGACAAACCTTTCGGTGTCAATGTTCCGTTGATGTATCCGGAAATAGAAGTCCTCATGAACATCATCGTAGAAGAAGGAGTAAAGATTGTATTCACGTCAGCCGGAAGTCCGCGCAATTGGACAGACTTCTTACACAGCCATGGCATCAAAGTGGCACATGTGGTTTCTTCTTCGACATTCGCACTCAAATGCGTAGAAGCAGGAGTAGATGCCATCGTAGCCGAAGGTTTTGAAGCCGGAGGCCACAACGGACGCGAAGAAACAACCACTCTTTGCTTGATACCCGCAGTACGCAAAGTGACAGACTTGCCATTGATAGCAGCAGGCGGTATAGTCAGCGGAGAAGCCATGTTGGCTGCCGAAGTATTGGGAGCAGACGGAGTACAAGTAGGAACACGCTTTGCCTTGACACACGAAAGTTCTGCGAGCTATGCATTCAAAGACCGCTGTCTAAGCCTTAAAGAAGGCGACACCATGCTTACGCTCAAGCATCTTTCGCCCACGCGCATGGTAAAGAACGAGTTTTACAATCAAGTGGTGGAAGCAGAACGACGCGGTGCTTCTGTAGAAGAAATCAGAGAATTACTGGGTAGAGGACGTGCCAAGCTCGGTATCTTCGAAGGTAATCTGGTAGATGGAGAACTGGAAATAGGACAAGGCGCAGCACTACTGAAGAAAGTACAATCTGCCAAAGATGTAATCTACGACCTCATTACATATTATAATATAGCCAAAGCAAAGATTACAGCTACAAACGAAGAGTAAAATTCGCTTGTCATAAGAGACAAAAGGCATCTGCATGGAGCAGATGCCTTTTTATTTTCTTGTTTTCAAGTTGTCGACAACTATTTCTTCATGGCTTTTACTACTTCTCCTATATAGAAAGAGTGCAGTCCTGCATTGAAACGAGCATAAAAATCTCTCGGGACATCGTCCTTAAAGGCAGAGGAATTAAAAGGTTGCGCATATAAAGTACGACATTCTATCACGAGGTCGGCTTCCAAATAATAAGGAGTACCGTTTTCCGTATAAGCCGTATGCAAACCTAAGGCTTTCGCTTTATCACCGTCGCGACCGCTGTGCGAACCCATATAGCGCAAAACATTCTTATCCTTGAATGCCATAACGGTAAAATAGGCAGACTGTTCCATAAACTCATGCGTATAACGTTTCTCTGCCACATAGACAGTCACAACAGAACGTTTTCCTCCCCACAATGTGCCGAGAGTTCCCCAGCCGATGGTCATGGCATTGCTTTTTTCCCTGTTTCCTGCAGCCAATAAAAGACCATCGCCGGTAAAGAATTCGAAAGGATTACACTCGAAATCGTTCTCGATATCGAACTCGTGCAACTGTTTTTCTTCTGTCTGAACGGTTTCCGAAACTGTTGCCGTACTCACTTTCGCAGTATCGTTTTTATCGTGCTGATGATGCCCGTCCTTGTCCTCCGACAATTTTATGCAAAGGAACAAGAGTGCAACCGAAAGCACGATGTTCAAAAGATAAGTAGCTTTCATATATCTGTAAGTTATTTGGAGTTTTGGGTTATTTTGAAGAGTGTGCCTGTGGGACAAACAAAGCGACAGTAAGGATGTGGGACAAAAACAGAGAGCAACGTAAACATCGCTGCCAAGACAAGGACAGTTGTCGGTGCCGTATGAAAAATAAAAGCAGTAAACAACTCATAGTCTATCCAAGCATAGCTGGCACTGACGAGCATCAAAAGCATGAGTGCTCCCCAAAGCAATTCACGAAAACGAGTAAGATACTTTATCGCACGTGGCGACATCTTCCATTTCTTCGTACTGCATTTCCCTGCAAGTTCCTGCAACGAACCCAAAGGACACACATGATTGCAATAATGATTTTTCTTACCGAAAAGCGGATAGATGAAAGCCACTATCAGCATGGTTACAGCAGCAAGCGAAGCCCATAGATTCATGCCATGACTCATCCCATTGACAAAAAGCGTGTAACTCAAGAACGTTCCACACCAAAAACCAAGCACAACCACATTGAGCAACAATTGAAAAAGTCTGTATCGTTTGTTTTTATAAAACAACGGAACAATGGCTGCCAAAAGCACCACGACGAGTGCGGCGATGGCTTTGGGAGATGCATCCAAGCGGTCGAGGAAAGTCGTGCGTTTGGCTTTGTGTGCCGCATAGTCCAAACCTTTGTGCATATTGTCTATGATGGCACGCGAAGTATAAGTGGCACCGGTCACAACATCCACTTGCAATGCCTGCGCATCGCTTATCGTCTTCCCGTTCCATGCAGAAAGCAGATGCGCTGCTTCTTCAAAGAATTCGGGCGTTTCCGAATGCTTCAAGGCTTTCACTTCCATCACCTTCCCGTCGTGCAGATATATTTCCAATGGTATGGGTCCGGCATATCCGAAAATATCTTTCCCCAATTCGGTCGTATTCACAACCATCGTTCCGTCGGACAAGGTAGTGATAGTGTCTTTTTTTACCGCGTCCTCAGTCTTCGTCTGCCTGATTTCATACCCCAATATCCGTCCGTCGCGTCGGACAGCAACAGCCATAGTCAATAAAATGCACGCGAGCAATAGTACGATTTGTTGTATTTTCTTCATCTTTTCTCTGTTTGTCAGCCCTCTTGATACAGTCTGTCTGTACCCAATTAAAGAAGTTTTTCTCCGGTAAAGATAGTAGCAAACAATTATAGAGAACCGTTCTCAAAGAGTCTTTTAACCTTTCTTATTCCCCAATGTTCCGTACGAAGTAAATTTTGTTTTTATCGGTCATTCAAAAATCCGAGTAGCCGACAAGGTCACGTCACCCCCTGCATAAATATACAGAAAACGCCATCTTTCCTGCATATTTATACAATGTCGCGCATGTGTTTCGGTACTAAATCCCGATTGCTACGCAATGATTTTCCGGTCCGAAGAATCCCCGAAAAATTGCTTTTTGATGCGAGGAAAACACGTCTACGATGCCTTCCTGATGCGATTATGATGTTAACATTCTTTGACGCTGTTGTCATCGCGATAGCAACATGTTCTTATCGCGATAGCAACATGATGCTATCGACTTGACAACATGTTGTTATCAAATTGGCAATACGTTGCTAATTTGAAGTTCTAAGTTTATGAGTTGACGAGGTACGAGGAGGATACTCTTTCCTCTATGTTTTTCTGTATTTTTATGCACCTCTCTTTATCCTTTCAGCGAGCTATTCCGACAGCGTGCTATTGTTGACTTTCTTTGACGCAATGCACAAGTCGATACGTGATACACGTATCTAATCGGCAAACAATCGCCTATACTCCGTTTCCGCACATCGAAATTTTCTTATCCCTAAGGCATGTAAATCTTTTTATAAAAAGTACCGAGAATAGTTTTAATTGTTATTTTTGAAGCAAACAAATACAAATACTTTTGCCTAACAACCCAATAGAATTGTTATGAGCTACTTAAGATTAGATAAAGTGTTGATGACAAATCTCGAAGAATCGTTATCACGCGAAGTGTTGCGTACCAATCGTTCCGGAGCCTATCACTGCTCTACCATAGTGGATTGCAACACACGTAAGTACCACGGTCTGCTCGTTGTTCCCGTCCCCGAATTGGACGATGAAAATCACGTATTACTTTCTTCTTTGGACGAAACCGTCATACAGCACGGCGCAGAGTTCAATCTCGGTTTGCACAAATACAACGGCGATAATTACAGTCCCCAAGGTCACAAATACATTCGTGAGTTCGATTGCGAAAAGGTACCTACCACATGGTATCGTGTGGGAGGTGTCATACTGAAAAAAGAGAAGCTCTTTGTACACCACGAAAATCGTATCCTTATCCGTTATACATTGGTGGAAGCTCGTTCGGAAACTACTCTGCGCCTTCGTCCTTTTTTGGCTTTCAGAAGCGTCAGACAGTACACGCACGAGAATTTGCAAGCCAACAGAGACTACAACGAAATAGAACACGGTATCAAAACCTGCATGTACGAGGGTTATCCCGACCTGTATATGCAGTTGAGCAAGAGCAATACATTCCATTTTGCTCCCGACTGGTACAGAGGCATAGAATACACCAAAGAACAGGAAAGAGGATATCACTTCAACGAAGATTTGTACGTACCCGGATATTTCGAAATGAAAATCCGGAAAGGCGAAAGCATTGTATTCTCGGGTGGAACTTCCGAAGTCGCCACCGATACATTGAACACACTGTTCTCCGAAGAAATGGAAGACCGTACGCCGCGTTCCAACTTCAAGTATTGTTTAATCAATGCCGCTCACCAGTTTCTCAACAAACAGGAGGAGGAACATTATATACTTGCCGGTTATCCTTGGTTCAAATGCAGAGCACGCGACTTATTCATCAGTCTGCCCGGTTTGACACTCAGTATAGACGAAACCGAAAAGTTTCATTCCGTCATGGATACGGCAAGCAAAGTAATAGATGCCGTACTCAAAGGAGAAAATTCGCCGCTCCACATATACGAGACAGAACACCCCGACGTACTGCTTTGGGCTGTATGGACTGTACAGCAATATGCCAAAATGCAGTCTGCAGAAGAAGCACGCAACCGCTATGCCGACCTGTTGCGCCGCATCATCACTTATTATTTGGACAATAAACATCCGCAAGCCCGATTGCACGACAACGGTTTGCTGCACACCGACAGCGGACGAACACAAGCCGTCACATGGATGAATGCCATGGTTTACGGAAAGCCCGTGACACCACGTTCGGGCTATATCGTAGAGTTAAACACACTGTGGTATAATGCTTTGATGTTCATAGCAGATTTACTCTCAGACGACGAAGAGTTCGGTATTCGCCTGCGCGATATGGCTCAGTGTGCAGCGGCAAGTTTCATACAGACATTCTTGAACAAGCACGGTTATCTGTTCGATTATGTAGATGGCGAAAACACTGTCTGGAGTGTACGCCCTAATATGATTTTTGCTGTGGCTTTCGACTATTCTCCACTCAACCGCAAACAACAAAAAGGCATCTTGGACATCGTAACACGCGAACTGCTTACTCCGAAAGGAATACGCTCGCTCAGTCCTAAAAGCACCGGATACAATCCCAACTACACAGGAGCACAATCGGCACGCGACTATGCTTATCACCAAGGTACTGCATGGCCGTGGTTGTCGGGTTTCTATTTCGAAGCCTACTTGAAGTTGAACAAACTCAGCGGTGTCTCTTTCGTGGAACGACAGCTTATCGGGTTCGAAGACGAAATGAGCTCGCACTGTATCGGTACCTTGGCAGAATTGTTCGACGGCAATCCACCTTTCAAAGGAAGAGGTGCCGTATCCTTTGCCATGAATGTGGCAGAAATACTGCGCACGCTTTATCTCTTGGACGAATATGACAACTATTAACTATAAGGAGGAATACAAATGAAAGTACTAATGTTTGGTTGGGAATTTCCTCCGCATATTCTCGGAGGATTGGGCACGGCAAGCTATGGTCTGACAAAAGGAATGTCGCAACAAACAGATATGGACATTACTTTTTGCATCCCCAAACCTTGGGGCGACGAAGACCAGAGCTTCTTGAAAATCATTGGTATGAACAGCGTTCCCGTCGTTTGGCGCGAAGTAGATTATGAATACGTGAAACATCGCGTAGGTTCATATATGGCACCCGAACTTTATTACGATTTACGCAATCACATCTATGCCGACTTCAATTATATGCACACGAACGACCTCGGCTGCATCGAGTTTTCCGGACGTTATCCCGATAATTTGCACGAAGAGATAAACAATTATTCCATCGTGGCAGGCGTGGTGGCTCGCCAACAAACATTCGATATCATACACTCACACGATTGGCTAACCTATCCTGCAGGCATACATGCGAAACAGATTTCGGGTAAACCACTCGTAGTACACGTACACGCTACGGACTTCGACCGCAGTCGTGGTAATGTAAATCCTACCGTCTATGGCATAGAAAAGAATGGTATGGACAATGCGGACTGTATCATGTGCGTAAGCGAATTGACACGCCAAACAGTCATTCATAAATATCACCAAGACCCACGCAAAGTATTCACTGTACACAATGCCGTATCTCCTCTTTCCGCCGAGATAGAAGCCATCGAACCGAAGAAAAACCCGAAAGAAAAAATCGTAACATTTCTCGGACGTTTAACCATGCAGAAAGGACCCGAATACTTTGTCGAAGCAGCTGCTATGGTTTTACAACGCACACGCAACATCCGATTCGTCATGGCAGGAAACGGTGACATGATGGAGCAAATGATACGTCTTGTTGCAGAGCGTGGCATAGCAGACCGCTTTCACTTTCCCGGTTTCATGAAAGGAAAACAAGTTTACGAAGTCCTCAAGATGAGCGATGTCTACATCATGCCTTCCGTATCCGAACCTTTCGGAATTTCTCCGCTCGAAGCCATGCAATGCAATGTTCCCACCATTATATCCAAGCAATCCGGCTGCGCTGAAATACTCGACAAGTGTATCAAAACAGATTATTGGGATATACATGCCATGGCAGATGCCATTTACGCTATTTGTACTTACGATTCTCTCTACGAATACTTGCGGGACGAAGGAAAGAAAGAAGTAGACGGCATCGTTTGGGAAAAAGTCGGTTTATTGGTACGCAGTCTCTACGACCAAGTTTTAAGTCATTATCCATCATAAATACAACAACTATCATGAAAACGATTTGTCTTTATTTCGAAATACACCAAATCACCCATTTGAAGCGTTATCGCTTTTTTGAAATAGGTTCGGACCACTACTATTACGACGATTATACAAACGAACAAACCATCGTCGAAGTAGCCAATCAATCATATATCCCGGCTTTGCGTACGTTGATAGATATGGCGAAAACAAATGCCGACACTTTCAAGGTTGCACTTTCCATTTCAGGTGTAGCACTTGAACAACTGGAAATACATGCTCCCGATGTAATAGAACTATTGCAGGAGTTGAACAAAACAGGATGTTGCGAATTTATTTGCGAACCGTACTCACACGGACTCTCTTCGCTGGCACACGAAGATACTTTCAGAGCAGAAGTCAAAGAGATGCGCAAAAAGATAAAAACCTATTTTGGAAAAGAACCGCAAGTTTTCCGCAACTCAAGCCTTATTTACAGCAATGAAATAGGCGATATCATAGCAGATATGGGTTTCAAAGCCGTACTGATGGAAGGAGCGAAACACATACTTGGTTGGAAGAGTCCGCATTACCTCTATCACCATGTGGAACATCCTTCATTGAAATTGCTTTTACGCGACTACAAGCTATCGGATGATATTTCATTGCGTTTTTCCAACACGCAATGGAGCGAATACCCGCTGTTTGCCGATAAATACATTGGTTGGATAGCAGATACTCCCGAGAAAGAAAAAGTATTCAACATATTCATGGAATTGGCAGCTTTTGGTGTCTACCAACCCTTGCGTTCGAACATCTTGGAGTTTCTGAAAGCATTGCCGACCTGTGCCAAAGCACGCAACATCACTTTCTCGACTCCTTCGGAAATTATTGAAAACTTCAAATCAAAAGACGGCATAGATGCGCCATATCCCGTATCATGGACAGACGAAGAAAGAGATATAAGCCCATGGCTTGGCAACAGCATGCAACGAGAAGCTTTCAACAAGCTGTACAGTGTAGCAGAACGTGTATTCCTCAGCAATGACAGACGTATCAAGCAAGATTGGTATTATTTGCAAGCCAGCAATAACTTCCGCTTCATGACGACCAAGAACAACAAAGTTCCCATCGGAAGAGGAATATACGAATCGGCTTACGATGCCTTCACCAATTATATGAACATCTTGGGAGATTTCCTCCAACGAGTAAACTCTCTTTATCCGATAGATATCGACAACGAAGAGTTGAGTGCATTATTGACCACCATCAAAAATCAGGATATGGAAATAGAACGCCTCAACAATGAAGTGTCGTCGCTGAAACAGGAGTTGGCAGACAAAACCGCTCCCAAGAAGCGCGTCACTCGAAAGAAAACAGCCGAATCCTGAATCGGCACGCTAACAACAAAAACAAACAACAAACATGCAAATCAAACCACAAAGCCTGATTCTTGTTATTTTCGGAGGGTCAGGCGATTTAACTAAACGTAAACTTATTCCTTCGCTTTATCAACTTTATAAGCAGGGGAAAATGCCACAACGCTTTGCCATACTCGGCGTAGGACGTACGGCATACGACGATGACAGTTATCGCCCATACTTGAACGAAGCTTTGCAACAATACTTAGCACAAGGCGAATACGATGCCGACTTGGCGCAAACCTTCTTCAAAAGTGTACATTATCTTGCCATAGACCCTGCCATGGCAGAAGAATATCCGAAACTCAAAGCGCGATTGGCAGAGATAGACAGCGACATAAACAATCCCGGCAATTACATTTATTACCTCTCCACACCTCCTTCGTTGTATGGTGTCATACCTGAACACTTGTCTTCCGTAGGTTTGAATCTTCAAGACAATGAAACGCGTTTGCCTGTTCGTCGTATTATCATAGAGAAACCTTTCGGCTATGATTTGGCTTCGGCGCAAGCACTCAATGCCATTTACAAACATTCATTCCACGAGGAGCAATTGTATCGTATAGACCACTTTCTCGGCAAAGAGACCGTGCAAGATATCATGGCGTTCCGTTTTGCCAACGGTATTTTCGAACCTTTGTGGAATAGAAATTATATAGACCGCATAGAAGTCACCGCAGTAGAGAATATGGGTATCGAAAGCCGCGGAGGATTTTACGATACAACGGGTGCCATGCGCGATATGGTACAAAACCATTTGGCACAACTTGTAGCACTCGTAGCAATGGAACCGCCCGTACAATTCAATGCCGACTTGTTCCGAAACGAAGTGGTAAAAGTCTATCAATCTTTCCGTCCCATGACAGAAACAGACATTCGTCAAAACGTCATTCGAGGACAATATACCGAAGGCGAATGGCGCGGTGAGAAACACAAGGGATACCGACAAGAAGACAAAGTCGACCCCAACAGCCGAACAGAAACCTTCGTAGCGATGCGACTTTACATAGACAATTGGCGTTGGCAAGGCGTACCGTTCTATATACGTACCGGAAAAGCCATGCCTACGAAAGTCACGGAAATAGTGATACACTTCAAACCCACTCCGCATAAGATGTTTTCCGATGCAGAAGGAAAGTCTATCCCCAATCGTCTTATTATCCGCATACAACCCAACGAAGGTATCGTTTTGAAATTCGGTGCGAAAGTTCCGGGTTCGGGTTTTGAAGTCAAGAGCGTATCTATGGACTTTACTTACGAACAGCTGGGCGGACTGGCTTCGGGTGATGCTTATTCCCGATTGTTGGAAGACAGCATGATAGGCGACTCCACACTGTTTACACGTAGCGACGCTGTGGAAATGAGTTGGCGTTTTTTCGACCCTATCATACAGGCATGGCAAGCTCCCGACTTCCCTTTGTATGGTTATCCTGCAGGCACATGGGGACCCACACAAAGCGACCGCATCATGGACGAAGAAGAAAGTACATGGACCAATCCATGTAAAAATCTTACCAATTCCGATTTATATTGCGAATTGTAACACATCGACACAAATACAGGAGAAACAAGGTTTCGGATACAACGAGAAAGGTTTTCTTCACAAGGAAGTATCCGGTTACCTTGCTTTCTTTTCAAAATCATAACATCACACATCAATGATAAAACATACTTTTTCCTCTCCCGAGACTGTAGCACAAGCCGTAGCTCAAGCTGTCTTTGTAGAAGGAACACAAAACGGTATCATACACGTAGCCATATCCGGCGGCAGCACCCCTCGCCTACTCTTTGAGTTGATGGCAGTATCTCCTCTTCGCGAACAAATCCGTTGGGAAAACATCCGTCTTTATTGGGTAGACGAACGTTGCGTACCGCCTACGGATGAACAAAGCAATTATCGTATGACGCGCTTGGCTTTGTTGGACAAAGTTTCTTTGGCAACGGAACATGTACATCGCATTCATGGCGAAGCAATTCCTACGACAGAAGCCGACAGATATACAGACTTTGTCATGGCAGAACTTCCTGTGGACAACGGTTTGCCGGTATTCGACGTAGTGATATTGGGCATGGGAGAAGATGGACATACCTCGTCCATATTCCCTCATCGCATGGATTTGCTGGAAGAGAAAACTCCATTCGTAGCCACCACGAATACAAGCGGACAACCACGTATTGCCATGACAGGAGCAACTATTTTGGCTGCGCGCCGTCTGATTTTTCATGCAACGGGAGAGAACAAACGCCCTATCATAGAAGCCATCGAAAAGCGTCTGCCCGAAGCTGCAAAATATCCATCGGCTTATTTCTTCGAACAACGTGCAGACACCGAACTCTATACGGACATCTAACACGAAACAGGACAAAATGAATCGACACGTAGCATATAAAATCAGGAACGAGGAGTTTCTCGTTGCAATCGCAAAGAAGCAAGGTGTACACAAACTGTATGAAGGAGTATTGTACGAAGTTTTGCAACAAGGAGAAGGAAAACAACCTACTATCCGCAGTATCGTGTCGGTCTATTACAAAGGTTGGTTGATAAACGAAAAAGTATTCGACGACAATACCCGACAAGGCTATCCCGATGCACTACGCCTCAACGAACTTATTCGAGGTTGGCAAATTGCATTGACACACATGCGCGCGGGCGACAAATGGCGCATCTACATCCCTGCTTCCGCCGGTTATGGTACCATAACAACGGCAGATATTCCCAAGTATTCCACACTTATCTTCGAAATAGAATTGGTAAGCGTCATGTAAAACCGACATACCATGAAAGAATTTCTTTTTACCGACTTTCTTCGCTCCAATGTGACACTCACGGAAGCACAACAAGCACTGCTCTTCGAGAAAAGCCGTGTCATAGAAACAGAGCGTGGAGAATTTGTTCTTTCTGCCGGAGATACTTGCAAGCATCGCTTTTTCATAGAACGAGGAGCCGTGCGAGAGTACTCCATCGACGAGCGTGGCAAAGAACATCTGCTGTTGTTTGCAGTGGAGGGCTGGTTTCTTGTCAATGTAGACAGCGTGTTTTTCGACCAACCTTCGTCCTATTTCATTCAGGCCATCGAACCTTCGCGCATTTTACTCATAGACGAAACGCAGGTACAAGCATTGTCGAGGCAGGAACCGGCATTCGACCTCTTCAACAAACAATTGCTTTACGAACACATACAACATCTTCAGCATCGCATCACTTCATTACAAAGCGATACCGCCGAAATCCGTTATCAACACTTCATCAAGGCTTATCCCGAACTTCTGTTGCGTATTCCGCAAACGATGATAGCCTCCTATCTCGGCATTACTCCCGAAAGTCTGAGCCGCATTCGCAAGCAACAGGTGAAAGGACGAGAATGAAGAAAACCACATTTACCGAATAAATTTCCATCACTTTCCCACGCTACTCTGCTCGCACAAAAAAGTATCCTCCTCGTAACTCGTCAACTCAAAAACTCGCCCCTTCAAATTATATACATATTGCCGATTTGATAACAACATGTTGTCAAGTCGATAGCATCATGTTGCTATCGCGATAAGAACATGTTGCTATCGCGATGACAACAGCGTCAAAGAATGTTAACA
>JBGXXU010000016.1:0-42740 GCA_041814865.1 Phocaeicola sp.
CTTCAGGAAGCGGTAGATTCATTGTTTGATAATACCAGAAAATCATCTGCGGTAAAATCTGAATCTAACCGTCCGTTGAAATCGCTTTCAGATTCCTTAAAAGGTAAGCAAGGGCGTTTCCGTCAAAACCTTTTGGGTAAACGTGTAGACTATTCGGCACGTTCGGTTATCGTCGTAGGACCCGAATTAAAGATGGGCGAATGCGGTATCCCTAAATTGATGGCAAAAGAACTGTACAAGCCGTTTATCATCCGTAAATTGATAGAACGCGGTATTGTAAAAACAGTAAAATCAGCAAAGAAAATCGTAGACAAAAACAGTCCCGATATTTGGGATATTTTGGAACACGTGATGAAAGGACACCCTGTGCTTTTGAACCGTGCACCTACGCTCCACCGTCTCGGTATTCAGGCATTCCAGCCTAAAATGATTGAAGGTAAGGCTATTCAGTTGCATCCATTGGCATGTACGGCGTTTAACGCCGACTTCGACGGTGACCAAATGGCTGTACACTTACCTTTGAGTAATGAAGCAGTACTTGAAGCGCAAATGTTGATGCTTCAATCGCATAATATCCTTAATCCAGCCAATGGTGCGCCTATTACAGTGCCTGCACAAGACATGGTATTGGGGCTTTACTATATCACCAAACTCCGTAAAGGAGCAAAAGGTGAAGGCTTGACTTTCTATGGACCGGAAGAAGCTTTGATTGCTTACAACGAAGGAAAAGTAGACATCCATGCGATAGTAAGTGTTGTCGTGAACGATTTGGACGAAAAAGGCAACATCGTGTCCAAGTTGATTAAGGAAACTTCTGTGGGACGTGTGATAGTAAACGAACTTGTTCCCGATGAGTGCGGTTATTTGAATACAATCATCTCAAAGAAATCTTTGCGCGATATTATCAGCGATGTTATCAAAGCAGTAGGGGTTGCGCGTGCTTGTGACTTCCTCGATGGCATCAAAAACTTAGGTTATAAGATGGCATTTGAGGGTGGGCTTTCGTTCAATCTCGGTGATATTATCATTCCCGAAGAAAAAGAAGAACTCGTGAAACGTGGTCATGAAGAAGTAGAACAAATCATGGCTAACTATAACATGGGCTTTATTACAGACAACGAACGTTATAATCAAGTTATCGACACTTGGACGCACGTAAACAACGATTTGTCGGATATTCTTTATAAAACAATTAAGAACGACGACCAGGGTTTCAATTCAGTATTTATGATGCTTGATTCCGGTGCTCGTGGTTCTAAAGAACAGATACGTCAGCTTTCGGGTATGCGTGGTTTGATGGCTAAGCCTCAAAAAGCGGGTGCAGAAGGAGGGCAAATCATTGAAAACCCCATCCTTTCAAACTTTAAGGAAGGACTTTCGGTGTTGGAATACTTTATCTCTACGCACGGTGCACGTAAAGGTCTTGCCGATACGGCGTTGAAGACAGCCGATGCCGGTTATTTGACACGCCGTCTTGTGGACGTTTCGCACGATGTAATCATCAATGAAGAAGACTGTGGTACATTGCGTGGATTGGCTTGTACTGCGTTGAAGAATAATGATGACGTGATAGCGACGCTCTACGAACGTATTTTGGGACGTGTATCCGTGCACGATGTAATTCATCCCACAACAGGGGAATTGCTTGTTGCTGCGGGGGAAGAAATCACCGAAGATATAGCAGAACGCATCGTGGATTCTCCTATCGAAAGCGTAGAAATCCGTTCGGTATTGACTTGCGAATCTCGTCATGGAGTTTGTGCGAAATGTTACGGACGCAATTTGGCTTCCAGCCGTATGGTACAACAAGGTGAAGCTGTGGGTGTCATCGCGGCACAATCCATCGGTGAACCGGGTACACAGCTTACGCTCCGTACATTCCACGCCGGTGGTACTGCAGGTAACGTTGCTGCAAATGCAAGCATCGTAGCCAAGAATAAGGTACGTCTCGAATTCGAAGAGCTTCGTACCGTAGACTCTGTCGATGAAACGGGAGAAGCAATCAAAGTTGTGGTAGGACGTTTGTCGGAAGTACGTTTTGTGGATGTAAACACCGGTATCGTTCTTTCTACACAAAGTGTTCCTTACGGTTCTAAGCTTTACGCTTCCGAAGGCGATGTGGTAGAAAAGGGAAAACTCGTGGCTAAATGGGACCCCTTCAATGCCGTTATCGTTACGGAAACCACAGGTAAGGTACAATTCGAATCTGTGATAGAAAACGTGACTTACAAAGTAGAATCCGATGAGGCTACAGGTTTGCGCGAAATCATCATTACGGAATCTCGTGATAAAAATCGTATCCCGACACTTCATATTACAGACGAAAAGGGTGGTATCATCCGTACTTATAACTTGCCGGTAGGTGGTCATGTGGCGGTAGACGAAGGTGACACAGTGAAAGCTGGTGAAGTATTGGTGAAAATACCTCGTGCCGTAGGTAAAGCCGGTGACATCACGGGTGGTCTCCCACGTGTGACAGAACTCTTCGAAGCACGTAATCCGTCTAATCCTGCCATCGTTGCCGAAATAGACGGTGAAATCACCATGGGTAAGATTAAACGTGGTAACCGTGAAATCATTTTGACTTCCAAGACCGGTGATGTGAAGAAATACCTTGTGGCTTTGTCCAAGCAAATCCTTGTACAGGAGAACGACTATGTGCGTGCGGGTACGCCACTTTCGGATGGTGCTATCACGCCATCGGATATCTTGGCTATCAAGGGTCCTACTGCAGTGCAAGAGTATATCGTGAATGAAATCCAAGACGTGTACCGTTTGCAAGGTGTGAAAATCAATGATAAGCACTTCGAAATAATCGTGCGTCAAATGATGCGTAAGGTAGAAATCAATGAGCCGGGCGATACTCGCTTCTTGGAACAGCAAGTAGTAGACCGTATCGAGTTCAACGAGGAAAACGACCGTATCTGGGGCAAGAAGGTAGTAGTAGATGCCGGCGATTCACAAACATTGCAACAGGGTCAGATTATCACTGCACGTCGCTTGCGCGATGAGAACAGTGTGCTGAAACGTCGTGACTTGAAGTTGGTGGAAGTGCGCGATGCCATACCGGCTACTTCTACACAGATATTGCAAGGTATCACGCGTGCGGCGTTGCAAACGGGTAGCTTTATCTCGGCTGCATCGTTCCAGGAAACTACGAAAGTATTGAACGAAGCTGCCATCAACGGTAAGGTAGACCGCTTGGAAGGTATGAAGGAAAACGTGATTTGTGGTCACTTGATTCCTGCAGGTACAGGTATGCGTGAATACGATAAACTGGTAGTAGGTACGCAAGAAGACTACGAACGTTTGCAAGCTAATAAGAAAAGTCTTGTAGACTTCGACGACGAAGAGTAATACTTCTCGGTTATAATTATATCTTATCTCCCCTCAGTCTTTGTGATTGAGGGGAGATTTTTTTGTTCGGGGGATGATTTTGAGGGAATTTCTTGTCGGGATGTTTTGACAGGAGAGGTTTCAATGGTGAAAAACTTATTCCCGAAGAAGTTAATATCTAATTTTGTACGTATTAAAATTTAAGTTATGTATTTGTTGGTATTTGTGCAGGGGACAAATGAAACGCCGGTGGGGCTTTTCGAGGAACCGCAACATGCGGACGAGTTGCTGAAAAGCATTCCCGGATATGAAATGACGGAAGAGATGGACGGCGATTGTAAAACAAGGTACGAACATTTCTCACCTCAGGCGTTGCCCGACTATATGGAGTTGGAGTACAAGGGAAATCGTTTGCCTTTGACGCGATTCATGTTCGGGGGAGATGAACCGGTGGAAATCATTTGGAAAGAACTCCCCTTGTTGGAGCAGCCCGGTGATGGACCGGTGCGTGGATATACCATAGTCGATGCTTATGCCGTGGACAACGAGCGAGTTGCGGACTACATCGAACGGAGAGAACGTGGTGTGGCGCGTGTTAAAAACTACTTGGAACGCAACGGGTATGAAGTGGAGCGGGGCTGTCGTGGTTCGGAGGACGGTGAACTTTTGCTCTATCGTCCGTGCGGTACGGAGGGTTGGCGTATGCTGACGCACTTAGACCCGAATTTTGTCTACGAAACCCCCATAGAAGATACCGAACTGGAGCAGTGGTTACGAGAACGGTGTTGATTTCATCTTGCCGATTCTATATTATCTTTCGGTGACAGTGTCTTACCCACATCATCTGTTGGCGTACGAGGAAAAACACCGTTATGACACTCTCTCGATGCGATTATGATGTTAACATTCTTTGACGCTGTTGCTATCGTGATAGCAACATGTTCTTATCGCGATAGCAACATGATGCTATCGACTTGACAACATGTTGTTATCAAATGGGCAATATGTAGATAATTTGAAGGGGCGAGTTTCTGAGTTGACGAGTTACGAGAGGAGACGTATCTCTGTTATGCGACAAAGGGCGTTCGTAATGCTCCGTTTTATCTTTTGCCGATTTTTTCGGCAGTCTTTTTCTATGACTTGTCTTTGTGTATTGCAATTAAAAACACGAAAAATAGACTTTCTAAACAGAAAGAATTTAATAAGCGAAAGACTTATATTATAATATCGCAGAAATAAACCTTAAAAAGGTTTTCTTTTTTTGAGAAGCTCTCCTATCTTTGCCTAAAATATAAAGACTTTGTATTCTTGAATAATTAACTTAAAAACAAATGCTTATGTTGACGCAAACATTAACCAGACTTCGCGCCTTTTGTTTATTATTAACAATTGGGGGGGGTATTGCGTATGCTAATGCCATTACGAAGAATGATGTTGCCATAGTGCAACAAACGGGAACGTGTCAAGGGCAGGTAGTAGATGTAGCAGGCGAGCCGATTATCGGTGCTACCGTGCTGGTGAAAGGCACTACCAATGGCACTCTGACAGACTTGGACGGTAATTTCTCTTTATCCAACGTACGTCGCGGAGATGTTCTGCACGTATCTTACGTAGGTTATGTACCGCAAGAGGTGAAATGGACGGGAGAAACTCTGAGAGTAGTATTGAAAGAAGATACACAGGCACTGGGCGAAGTGGTTGTGGTGGCTTTCGGTACACAAAAGAAAGTTAACCTTACGGGTGCCGTTTCGTCGGTGGGAGCCAAAGAAATCTCGGCTCGTCCCGTCAGCTCCACCATCGAAGCCTTGCAAGGCGTGGTACCCGGTATGAATATCGGTACGGGTAGCGGCGGTGGTGCCTTGAATGCCGGCAAAACATTCAACATTCGCGGTATCGGTACCATCGGCGCAGGTTCCAAAGTGGAACCTCTGGTGTTGATAGATGGTATGGAAGGCGACATCAATGCACTCAATCCGCAGGATATCGAAAACATCTCCGTACTGAAGGACGCGGCTTCCTCGTCTATCTACGGTTCGCGTGCGCCGGGCGGTGTGATATTGATAACCACCAAAAAAGGTAAAGCCGGAAAAGCCGTAGTGAACTACAACAACAGTTTCCGATTTGTTTCTCCGCTCAACTTGCCCGAAATGGTAGACTCTTATTCGTTTGCCAACAGCATGAACGAACTGAAAAGAAATCAGGGCGAGTCGCCTATATACAGCGAAACGAAGTTGAAGCAAATACTCGATTTCCAACAAGGTAAGTCTACGCAGTATATGTGGCCCAACTCCAATGGTGCATGGAACTATTGGGACGACCCTGCCGCACAAAACATCTTGCCGGCAGCCAATACGAACTGGTTGGAAACACACTTCGGTGGCTCGAAGTTGACACAGGAGCATACCTTGAGCATAAGCGGCGGTAGCGAAGCGGTGAAGTATTACCTCTCTGCCAACTATTTGGACCAGGCAGGTTTGCTCAATTACGGCGATGACAATCGTCAACGCTATTCGTTGACTGCCAAAATCAATGCCGATGTAGCGAAATGGTTCAACGTAGGTTACAGCATGCGCTTCAACCGTGTGGACTACGATGCGCCTTCTTACTTGGGCAACGGTTTCTATTTCGACGTGGTACGCTATTGGCCTACACAGCCGTTGAAAGACCCCAATGGTTTCTATGGCGAAACTTCCAAAGTATATCAGTTGACCGAAGGCGGACGCTACATAACACAACACGACGTGGTGGCGCATCAGTTGGCAATGGTATTCAGTCCGATGGATAAATGGAAAATCAACGTGGAACTGAACTACCGTACCAACTACAACTTCGACCATACGGACTGGCTCACCACCTTCGCTTACAACGTGGACAAGACGCCTTATGCTACGATGAACCAAACCACAGCGGTGCAGGAATACGCTTATAAGACGAACTTCTTCAATCCCAACATCTTTACGGAATATCGTATCGAAACCGAAAACGGTCACAATGCGAAAGTTCTCTTGGGTTACCAAAGCGAATTGTACAAGGCACGCAACATCACGGCGAAACAAGAAGGTATCATGTCCGGCATCCCGACCATCAATACCACACAAAACAATCCGACCGTGAAAGGCGGCTATGACCATTGGGCAACGGTAGGTTTCTTCGGCAGATTGAACTACGACTATCAAGGCAAATATCTTGCGGAAGTGAACATGCGTTACGACGGTACTTCGCGTTTCCTCAGAGAAAAACGCTGGAACCTCTTCCCCTCTTTCTCTTTGGGTTGGAACATCGCGCAGGAAGAATTTTTCAAAAACCTGACAAAAGACATCTCTACACTCAAGTTGCGTGCTTCGTGGGGCGAATTGGGTAACCAAAACACGGACAATTTCTATCCTTTCTATCGCCAGATGGACCTCAAGTCCAACGACGGCAGCTGGCTGGTAGGTGGTAAGAAACCGAATACGGCTTCGGAACCGGCATTGGTTTCTGCGTTGCTCACTTGGGAAAGAACGCAAACACTGGATATCGGTTTCGACTTGGCGATGTTGAACAATCGTTTGAACATGAGTTTCGATTACTTCCAACGTAAGTCCATCGACATGGTGGGACCTGCACCCGAATTGCCCGAAATACTCGGTATCGGTGTTCCCCGTGTGAACAACCTCGATATGACTTCTCGCGGTTGGGAATTGCAAGTTTCTTGGAGAGACCAGATACAGGATTTCAAGTACGGTGCTACATTGTCGCTCTCGGACAACCGCGTGAGAATTGACAAGTACCCCAATCCGTCTAAATCGCTCAACGCTTATTTCCCCGGTCGCTATATCGGTGATATATGGGGTTTCGAAACCATAGGTATTGCCAAGACACAGGCGGAAATGGATGCGCATCTGGCTACGCTCAGCGATGGCGGACAGTCTGCCATTGGTTCCGGTTGGGCAGCAGGCGATATCATGTATGCCGACCTCAACGGTGACAAGAAAATCAATACCGGCAACGGTACGCTCGACAATCCCGGCGACTTGAAACTCATCGGCAACAGCACGCCGCGTTACAACTTCGGTTTGAACCTCGATGCAGCTTACAAGGGCTTCGACCTGAAAGTCTTCTTCCAAGGCACATTGAAACGCGATTATATGCCGGGTTCGGGCAATTCTGCCGTACTCTTCTGGGGTGGTGTGGGTTACTGGCAAGCCAACTTCTACAAAAATAACATGGACTACTTCCGTGGAGGGGACACAACCAGTCCGCTCGGTGCGAATGTGGATAGCTACCTGCCTCGTCCGTTGTATGGCGCAAAAAACCGTCAGTCGCAAACGCGTTATTTGCAAAATGCGGCGTATGCTCGTCTGAAGAACATCACTTTGGGTTATACTTTGCCGAGCGCATTGACACGCAAATTCCATGTGGAAAATCTGCGTTTGTTCGTTTCTGCGGAAAATCTCTTTACCATCACGAGCTTGAGCAAAGCGTACGACCCCGAAACCATCGGTATCGGTTATGACAACCAAGGTTCTACTTACCCGTTGTCCAAGACTGTTTCTTTCGGTTTGAGTGTAACATTATAATAATAGAGCATTATGAAAACATATATAAAACTTTTTATGCTGGGTGCATTGACGCTGGGCAGTCTTACGAGCTGTAACGACTTCTTGGACAGAGACCCATTGGACAAAGTGACTCCTCCCAAATACTTCGCTTCCGAAGCCGATTTGGCAGCCTATACCATCAAGCGTTATGCTTTCACGTCTGTACAACCCGGTCAGTATGGTATCAGTGTATTCGGTAACGACAATCATACCGACAATCAGGCAGGTACCGGTCAGCCGCTCTTCTGGAGACCCGGCGACAAGAAAGTACCTTCGGACAAAGGTGTATGGAGTTGGGGAGATGTACGCGAGTGCAACTTCTTTTTCGAGCACGTATTACCCAAACTGGAAGCAAAAGCCATCACAGGCAATGAGAGCAATATCAACCACTACGTAGGCGAGATGTACGTGCTTCGTGCTTATGCTTATTACAAGAAATTGGTTTCGTTCGGCGACTGTCCCATCGTGACGGAAGCATTGCCCGACGTGGAAGAAACACTGATTGCAGCCAGCAAACGCGAACCTCGCAACAAAGTGGCGCGTTTCATCCTCGACGATTTGAGCAAAGCCATCGAGTTGTTGCGTCCCATCGGCAGTGTACCGGGAGGCAAAAATCGTATCAGTAAAGAAGTGGCACAACTGTTGCGTGCACGTGTAGCACTCTTCGAAGGTACATGGGAGAAGTATCACAAGGGTACGGCATTCGTTCCCGGTGGCAAAGGTTGGCCGGGCAATGCGGCAGATGCAGCAGGTTATAACGCAGATACCGAAATCGCTTACTTCCTTGGCGAAGCAATGAAGGATGCAAAAGCTGTGGGCGACTATGTGTTGCCGTTGTTGGCTGAAAACAAGGATACAGACGAAGGTATGGATGCCAAACTTACTTCTATCAATCCGTATTACACCATGTTCTGCGACATAAACCTTGAACCTTACGGCGAAGTGTTGATGTGGAGAGCTTTTGCTGTGGGACAAGCTACGCACAACATTCAAATGGAGTTGGAACGCAACGGCGGAGCTTCAGGATGGACACGCGGTATGGTCAATTCGTTCCTTATGCGCAACGGTTTGCCTATTTATGCGGCTTCATCGGGTTATGATGCGGAATGGGAAAAACAAGGTATTGCAGCTACACTGCAAAACAGAGACTCGCGTATTCTCATCTTTACCAAAAAACCGGGCGATATTAACTTCTACAAAGGCAATGATGTGGAAAGAAGTTCCATCAACTATATCTATGGCGAAAGCGCAAGTATCGCTACCACCGGCTTTATCGTGAAAAAGGGTAAACACTATTCTTCGGATTTGGCGTTTACACACCATGTCGGCAATACGGGCAACGTGGTATTTCGTGGTGCAGAAGCCTTGCTGATATACATGGAGGCTTCTTACGAACTCAACAATGCGATAGATGCTACGGCTGAAAAGTATTGGAAAGCATTGCGCAACAGAGCAAAAGTTGACGAAAACTTCAACAAAACCATCAGCGCAACAGATATGACACAAGAAGCGAAAGGCGACTTCGGTGCTTATTCGCACGGTCAGCTTATCAATGAGACTTTGTACAATATCCGTCGCGAACGTCGCAACGAGTTGTGCGGTGAGGCGATGCGTTGGGAAGACTTGAAACGCTGGCGTGCTTTGGACCAACTCGTAGGCAATCCGTATCGTCTCGAAGGTATGCTGTATTGGGGAAGCGTGTACGAAACAATGCCCGAATTGGCAGAGAAATGTAAGGTAGACCCTGCTACGGGAACTATGTCGGACCCGGCGAAGAGCAAGTATATATTGCCTTACGAAAAGGTGACGGTGAACAACGAAATTGCTAAACAAGGCGGTTTCCTCTTCACACCGGCACACTATCTTGAGCCGCTGGGTATGGCTGTATTCCGCCAGACTGCATCGGATAAGACAGACTTCAATACTTCCAACGTGTACCAAAATCCGGGTTGGAGTAAAGAAGGAAATACAGGTGCCACAGCTGTGGAATAATCTGTAAGTACCGATATAAACAAAAAGGAGTGTGCCATGCACACTCCTTTTTTATTTCGCTTTGTTACTGTTATTCTTTCTCTTTCAGTTGTTCCTGTACTGTTTGCCAAGTGGAAGCATGGAGCAGGGGAGTAGGTTTGAACTTCTTGCTCTGCCATTTTGCGCTGTGTTCTATGATGTACTTGGCGCGTTCTTCCGATTGCGGATGTGTGCTGAACCATTGTGTGTATTGGCTCAACTCTTTGTTCTCGCGTTCGCTCATCTTGTACATGAAGGTGGCGAGCGGTTCGGCACTTACTTGGGCATGGGTAAGATATTCTATAGCTTTCAGGTCGGCTTCTTCTTCGGTCTGACGGGAAAATGCCGTGGATGAAAGGTGATGTACCACTTGTGCGATGTTACCGTTGCCCGACATGAAACCTATCAGCGTAGCCAACCCCAATTCTTTTACCAATTTGTTCATGGAGTGGCGCAATTCTATGTGTGCCAACTCGTGTGCCATCACACCGCAGAGTTCTTCGGGGCTGTCTGCTTGCTCAATGAGTGCGCTGTTGATGACCATATAGCCGTCGGGGAGTGCAAAAGCATTCACATTGCCGTCTTCCACGATGTGTAGTTTTATCTTTTTACGCTCTATTTCGTTGCTTTGGCAGAGTTTTGTCAGGATACTGTCCACAGGTGCCACGACCTCTTTGTTTGTGACTTCTTGCTGTGTGTCTTTGATGGATTCCCAAAGCAGTTGTCCCAATTCCTTTTCAATACTTTGGCTTTTTTCTTCCACTCTGAACAGCCCGCGCCAGTTTACCTGTGCCAATCCGCCCCATAATCCAAAGAAGACAACGCAGAATATGATGGTTTGTGAGATGACTTTTTTCATGGTTTGCAAATTAAGTGTGTGAGAGGACCGAACAACCACCATTCCACATGGTTGCCTTTGCGTACTTGTGAGGCTGTGTAAATGGTCGTGATAAATTCTATACCATTGATGATAACGATGGTTATCATATAAGCGATGTAGGAATTGCTTATTTCTTTATCGCCCAAAAGGACGAATATCGTCCACCAAAAGCTGTAACTGTTGGCAAACAGCAGGATGGCTTGCGAAAGCAGTGCCTGCATACAGTGCCAGCGCACGAAGTAAGTGCCTTTGCGATTGGCTACATAAAACCCGAGCGTGGCAAACAGGTTGATGATGGGGAGAGGCAAGCCCGCTATGACGGCGATGACGGACATCAGATAGCTGTTGGCTGCCTTTTCGCACTCATGGTCGTGAGGGCGATAAGGAAAGGTCAGTTTGTAAATCATAATGCTTTGATAATGTTCCAGCCCCAATTGGCAAGCAAGAGCAATACAAGCGGCAAAGCGATGTACCAACGTTTCACGAAGGCTTCGCCACGCAGATAGGCGCGATAAAAACTATCGTCGCGACGAAACAGGTCGGCAAGTAACCAAACGGGTAGGAGCAATACGGCAGGAGCCAATAAAACGCCCAACGGATTGAGCAAAAAAGCTTCACCGATGTGCCCGTGTATCAGTGCCAACATGGAGCGTGTGGTACCGCAAGAGGGGCAGGGGATATGAGTGACATGCTTAAACAAACAAACTCCAAAGGTATTGCTACCATTGGAGTCGTGTTGTATCAGTTGGAAGACTATCCACGCATAACCTATCGTACAGAGTAACGAGAAGAAGACGTAGATTTTTCTTCTTTCAGACATGTTAGAATGTGAGTGCTTGTTGCAAGAGTTGATAGTTCTTATCGCGTGCAATGCCCATGATGAGGAACCAGTCTACGATAGCCCAGATACCCAAACCACCGCAAGTAAGCAATTTGGCAACACCCAAGCCTACATCGCCGACGTAGAAACGGTCGATACCGTATGCACCGGCAAATATACTGATAACCAATGTTATCGTGGGGTCTTTGAATTGAAGTGCCTGAATATATACCCATTTGTCTTCGGGTAAAGCGAGAAGTTGTTCACGAATAGAAGGAACCAGATGCGATTCGAAATACTTCGAATTGGTTGAAAGGAATAAGTCTACTTTTTGAGTATCCATAAGTAATTACTTGTTTTGTTAAAATTCTGGAGACAAATTTAAGTGTATTTCCCACAAATCATTGTAATTGATGATGTTTTTTTGCGAAATGTATTTTGGGCTTTCCGAAACCGACACTTTTTATCCTTTTTCTCTCCGATGTAGCAAGTAAAAATAGGAAGTTGGGAAGTCCTGAATTTGGGGTGTTGACTTGTCGGATATCGAGTGAAAGATTTCTTCTTGTCAGTCTGAGCGATTGTTACGGAGATACGTATGTATCAGCCAATCATATATCCGGTCGCCGAAGAGTTTACGCAGGATGATGAGAATGTCCGAGAATTTTCCTGAGCGATAGCGTGGTTTGGGATGTCGTGAACGAATGATTTTACTCACGGTTTGTGCGATGACTTCGGGTGGCGAGCACATACCTCCGGGTTTCATCTTTTGTGCTTGTGCGATGATGAGGCGACGCAAATCAGCATGGACACTGTTCGGCGGTTGGTTTTCGAAATTTTCTACCATCACCTTACCGAAGTCTGTGGCTATGAAACCCGGTTCCAACACCACGACATCTATTCCCGATGCTTTCAATTCGAGACGCATACAGTCGCTAAAGCCTTCGATGGCGTGTTTGGTGGCATGATACCACGCACCGAGTGGAAAATATACCTTTCCGGCTATGGAGGATGTGTTGATGATAAGCCCTTTTCCTGCCTGACGCATGTACGGTATCACGGCTTTTGTCACTGCTGCCAACCCGAAAAGATTGACTTCCAACTGTCGGTGTGCTTCTGTCAGAGAGATATCTTCCACCGCACCGAAAAGCCCGTAACCGGCATTGTTCCACAATACGTCTATACGTCCCGAACATGCCATCACGGTGGACACTGTCTGTACGATATCTTCTTCTTTTGTGACATCCATCGGCAATACATGACCTCCCATAGCCTTCAGGTCTTCCATTTCTTCCAATCGTCTTGCCGTGGCATATACGATGTAGCCTTCGTTTATGAGTTGTCGTGCTGTGACCTTTCCTATACCCGAACTTGCTCCGGTGATTAGAATAACCTTGCTCATCTTTTCTTTTTGTTTATAGCTGTTCGATGGAGCAAAGTTACGTGCTGTTACCATAACTTGTGTGTGACAGTACAAAATAAAACCCGACTGTACGAGGAGCTTCCTGCATACAGACGGGTTTTGTATTCGGTGCAATGGGTGTTTATCCGAGTTGTACCACCAGCTCTTCGGGTGTTACGAGTGTTTGTTCGCCCGTAGTCATGTTCTTGAGTGTCAGTTTTCCTTGTGCCAATTCTTCTTCGCCCACGATAGCTACGTAGGCTATGTTCTTACTGTTGGCATAAGACATCTGCTTCTTCATTTTTGCGTTGTCGGGGTAGAGTTCTGCACGTATACCTGCGGCGCGTGCTTTTTGCAGGATGGGCAGAATATACCCTGTTTCTTTTTCGCCGAAGTTGACAAAGAGCAGTTGCGTGGCATTCGTCGTACTTTCGGGATAGAGCTCGAGTTGGTTCAATACATCGTAAATGCGGTCGGCTCCGAAAGAAATTCCCACACCCGACACACCTTCCATGCCGAAGACACCCGTCAGATTGTCGTAACGTCCGCCACCGCTGATGCTTCCTATTTGTACATCGAGCGACTTGACTTCCAAAATAGCACCCGTATAATAGTTCAGTCCTCTTGCCAGCGTCAAATCGAGTTCTACTTCCGAGTGGATGTCGAGGGTTGTTTGCAGCGTTTGCAGGATATATTCCATTTCTTCCACTCCTTTCAGCCCTGTTTCACTTTGCGATAAGACTTCTTTCAGTGTGGAGAGTTTTTCGGTGTTGGTTCCGCTCAACAGAATGATGGGTTGCAGACGTTCTATGGCTTCGGGTGCAATGCCTTTGCTTGCGAGTTCGGCATTTACATTTTCCAAACCTATTTTGTCCAGTTTGTCTATTGCCACAGTGATGTCTACAATCTTGTCTGCCTCGCCGATGATTTCCGCTATGCCCGTCAATATCTTTCGATTGTTGAGTTTGATGCTCACTCTGATGCCGAAACGTGTGAATACCGCATCAATCATTTGTACCAATTCCACTTCGTTGAGTAGCGAGTTACTGCCTACCACATCGGCATCGCATTGGTAAAACTCGCGGTAACGTCCTTTCTGCGGACGGTCGGCACGCCATACCGGCTGTATCTGATAACGCTTGAATGGGAAAGTCAATTCGTCGCGATGCATCACCACGTAGCGAGCAAAAGGTACGGTCAGGTCGTAGCGCAAACCTTTTTCGCAGAATTTGCTTGCGAGTTTCGCCGCATTGCGCGACAGTAGTTCTTCGTCTGTGATGCCCGAAAAGTAATCGCCCGAGTTTTGTATCTTGAACAACAGTTTGTCGCCTTCTTCTCCATATTTTCCCATCAGCGTGGAAAGGTTTTCCATCGACGGAGTTTCTATTTGTTCGAACCCGAACAAGTGGAATACTTCTTTTATCGTATTGAAGATATAATTGCGTTTCGCCATTTCTATGGGCGAAAAATCTCTTGTTCCTTTGGGTATTCCCGGTTTTGTAGCCATAATCTTTTATTCTGTAATGATGTCGCAAAAGTACGACAAATAACAGCTAAAAGGTATGTTTGTCATACGAAAAAACTCCTTACGTTCTACATAATACAGAACGTAAGGAGTTGATATGAGATAGAGTTTGTCGTATGCCGACCGCTCTTTACCGTTTATTTCAGTACTCCCAATTCTTTGCCTACTTTGATAAAGGCTTCTATACAGCGGTCGAGGTGTACACGGTCGTGACCTGCCGAAATTTGCACACGGATGCGTGCTTGTTCTTTCGGTACCACCGGATAGTAGAACCCTGTGACGTAGATGCCTTCTTCCTGCATCTTGGCAGCATATACTTGCGATAGTTTGGCGTCGTACAACATCACTGCGCAGATAGCACTTTGTGTCGGCTTAATGTCGAAACCGCCTGCCGTCATCTTGACCCGGAAGTAGTTGACGTTTTCTACCAATTTGTCGTGCAATGCGTTGCTCTCGTCCAACATCTTGAATACTTCAAGACTTGCGCCGATGATACCCGGTGCCAAAGAGTTGGAGAACAAGTACGGGCGACTGCGTTGACGCAAGAGGTCGATGATTTCTTTGCGTCCTGTGGTGAAACCTCCCAATGCTCCGCCGAATGCTTTACCGAGTGTTCCCGTATAGATGTCTACACGACCGTGTGTGCCGTAGAGTTCGCTCACACCGCGCCCGGTAGGACCTACTACGCCGGCAGAGTGCGACTCGTCTACCATGACGAGAGCGTCGTATTTTTCTGCCAATTCGCAGATTTTATCCATCGGTGCCACATTGCCGTCCATAGAGAATACACCGTCTGTAACGATGATGCGGAAGCGTTGTGCTTGTGCTTCTTGCAGACATTTTTCGAGTTCAGCCATATCTGCATTGGCATAGCGATAGCGTTTTGCTTTACAAAGGCGTACACCGTCTATGATGGAAGCGTGGTTCAACGCATCGGAGATGATGGCATCTTCTTCGGTAAAGAGTGGTTCGAACACGCCGCCGTTTGCATCGAAGCAGGCTGCGTAAAGAATGGTGTCTTCTGTCTTGAAATAACGGGAGATGGCTGCTTCCAACTCCTTGTGAATATCTTGTGTACCACAGATGAAACGAACGGAAGACATACCGTATCCTCTTTTGTTCATGATGTCTTGAGACGCTTTCACCAATCTCGGGTGATTGGACAAACCCAAATAGTTGTTGGCGCAGAAGTTCAGTACTTCTTTACCTTTTACCGTGATGACTGCTTGTTGTGCGCTTTCGATAAGACGTTCTTCTTTGTAAAGACCTGCTTCTCTGATTTCAGCCAGTGTTTGACTGAGGTGTTCTTTCATTTTGCCGTACATAATTTTCAGTTTGATAAGTAATGGTGCAAAGGACACGATTTTTCTCGGAATAAACAACACTTTTTTTGACTAATGTTTAAGAAAAAAGTACTTACTTTACGCCCCGAAATCAGAAATAAATATAACAATCTTAAGATATAATATGAAACACATTTTGGTAATAGGGGCAACAGGTCAGATAGGCTCGGAGTTGACAATGGAATTGCGCAAACGTTATGGCAACGAAAACGTAGTAGCCGGATATATCAGCGGTGCAGAACCTCAAGGCGAACTGAAAGAATCGGGACCGTGTGCAATCGTGGATGTGACAAACAAAGAGATGATAGCTCAGGTTGTACAACAATACAACATAGATACCATCTACAATCTGGCGGCTCTTTTGTCTGTCGTGGCAGAAGCAAAACCACAACTGGCATGGAAGATTGGCGTGGATGGATTGTGGAATGTATTGGAAGTAGCGCGCGAACATACTTGTGCCGTATTTACTCCCAGCTCCATCGGTTCTTTCGGTCCTGCTACACCGCACGTGCAAACTCCGCAAGACACAATACAACGTCCGTTGACGATGTACGGTATTTCCAAGGTGACAACAGAAATGTTGAGCGATTACTACTATAATAAATATGGAGTGGATACGCGTGCCGTTCGTTTTCCGGGTATTATTTCCAATGTGACGCCTCCGGGCGGTGGCACCACAGATTATGCTGTGGATATCTACTATTCGGCAGTGAAAGGCGAACGCTTCGTTTGTCCGATAGGAGAGGGTACGCTCATGGATATGATGTATATGCCCGATGCACTCGATGCAGCCATCAATCTGATGGAAGCAGACCCGAAAAAACTGGTACACCGCAATGCCTTCAATGTGACAGCAATGAGTTTTGCACCCGAAACGATTTATCAGGCTATAAAGAAATATGTACCCGATTTCGAGATGGTATACGACGTTGACCCGCTGAAACAAAGCATTGCCAACAGTTGGCCCGATAGTTTGGACGATAGTTGTGCGCGTGCCGAATGGGGATGGTCGCCCAAATACGACCTTGACAAGATGACGGTAGACATGCTCGAAAAACTCCGCATCAAACTCGGCAAGTAAAAGATACATACATAAATAATCGACAGGAAAGAGCTCTCGCGAAGAATACTCTTTCCTGTTTTTTTATTGTCCGTTCTTCGTTGATGGTATCGTATCTATGCAAACTTTTTTGTCTCGAATGCTCTCTGATTTTATGCTGTCTTTTTTCGGTCTTCCGCTTGTGCAAAAACAGAAGTGTGCGGGTCGATTTGATAACAACATATACGCAACTTGATAGCATCATGTTGCTATCGCGATGAGAACATGTTGCTATCACGATAAGAACATGTTGCTATCGCGATGACAACAGCGTCAAAGAATGTTAACATCATAATCGCATCGAGAAGCCGTCGTAGAGCTGTTTTTCCTTCGTCAAAAAAACAGTTTCTCGAGACTTTTTCCCACTGCGGAAGCATTGCGCAGCAACGGACTTCCGCACCAAGATGTGTGCACGACTCTGCATATTTATGCATCGAAAAGACGACGAAACCGTGTGAAACCGTCAAGTTTTTGATGGGTAAAAGGAGAAGTTTTGCTGTTTTTGCAAAATATGCCTACTTTTGCAAGATTGAAACTTAGTTATCAACTATAGCCATGCCGGTGAAAAAATTGAAGAAACTGAAAAAGATAAAATTGCATCACGAGGGAAACAGTATTCTCGTCGTGGCTGCAATTATTCTCATAACATTCAACGCCCTCGTCTATTGGGTGTTTAAGCACGAAATTCTCACCTATTTCATAGGAGGGCTTTCCGTATTTGTGTACGCATTGATGGTAAACTTCTTCCGTTGCCCCATCCGTCTGTTTCCCGGCGAAACCGATAAAGTTGTGGTGGCACCTGCAGATGGAAGAATCGTAGTTATCGAAGAAGTGGACGAACATGAGTATTTTCACGACAAACGTTTGATGATTTCCATCTTTATGAACATCACCAACGTGCATGCCAATTGGTACCCGGTAGACGGTGTCGTGAAACATGTGGACCATCATGACGGTCGTTTCATGAAGGCTTACTTGCCGAAAGCAAGTACGGAGAACGAGCGTTCCATGGTGGTGATAGATACACCTTGCGGACACACGGTGATGGCGCGTCAGATAGCCGGTGCCATGGCAAGACGTATCGTGACTTATGCGCAACCCGGCGAGGATTGCTACATCGACGAACACATGGGCTTTATCAAGTTCGGCTCGCGTGTGGATGTTTATCTTCCTTTGGGAAGCAAGGTTTGCGTGAAGATGGACGAGCGTACTACGGGCAACCAAACCATCTTGGCATATCTTCCTTAATCAGCCTCAAGCGAGTTTTATGGCTCATTTCATCATACGCTCTCTTCCGAACACCATCACTTGTTGCAATCTGTTTTGTGGATGTTTGGCAGCAGGTGCTGCTTTCCAATCGGATTATCGCAGTGCTTTTATGTTTATCGTGTTGGGAGCAGTTTTCGACTTCTTCGATGGACTTGTTGCACGCGCGTTGCACGTATCTTCTTCCATTGGCAAAGAGTTGGACTCTTTGGCAGATGTCGTTACTTTCGGTGTGGCACCTGCCACGATAGCATTTTCCTTGCTGCAAGAAATGCCCTGTCCCGAATACCTTTCCTTCGCGGAATCTTATTTACCCTATTGGGGTTTTTTGATTGCGGTGTTTTCCGGCTTGCGTCTTGCCAAATTCAATGTGGATGACAGACAGACAAGTTCTTTTATCGGGATGCCTACACCTGCCAATGCTTTGTTTTGGGCTTCTGCCTCTGTGGGTGCGCACGAATTTATCCTGAGTCTTCCTGTTTGGGTGATGATGACGGTTGTCTTGTCGATGTCTCTTTTGCTGGTGGCAGAATTGCCCATGTTTTCTCTCAAATTCAAAAACTTTTCCTGGCAACAAAACAAGCTGGCATATTTCTTTTTGGCAGGTGCAGTCTTTTTGTTGGCGATTTTTCGCATGTCGGGATTTGCAGCTGTGATTCTTTGGTACATTTTACTGTCGCTTGTATCTTACAAAAAACGCTGATGCTTTCTTTGTCTTCGTGATATCTTTTCGTCGACAGAAAATACTTATGGCTTATGAAATGGATACTCCTTATATTTACGCTTCTCTTTGCTCTTCTGATGTCTGTCGTTGGCATCTTGTTGGGTATCTTCAATGCGTTATTGCGTCCTTTCTTCGGACAGTCTGTGCGCAGACCTTCGCATGAAACCCGACAAACGACACATACGCAGCATACTTCTCAACAAGAAACACCTAAAGCCCCCAAATCGAAAGTCTTTGGCGAAGACGAGGGCGAGTACGTAGAATTTGAGGAAGTGAAAGAGTAGCTTGCGCTTCAAAAACTTGTACATACCATTGCTCCTCTATCCGAAAACACTTACTTTTGTTCATTATAACATTAAATAACTACGCTGTGAAAGAAGTAATTGTTTCTCCGTCGTTGCTATCGGCAAACTTCGGACGTCTGCAAGAAGACTTGGAGATGATAAACCGGAGTGAAGCGGATTGGTTGCATTTGGATGTGATGGACGGAGTCTTTGTTCCCAATATATCTTTTGGTTTTCCCGTGATGCAATTTGTGCAAAAGTTGTGTACCAAGCCTTTGGACGTACATTTGATGATAGTACAACCGGAGCGGTATGTGACGCAGGTGCGCGATTGCGGTGCAATGTTGATGAATGTGCATTACGAAGCTTCCACGCATTTGCATCGTACTGTGCAGGAAATACATCAAGCCGGTATGAAAGCAGGCGTGACACTCAATCCTTCCACACCTGTATCTGTTTTGGAAGATATATTGTGCGAGATAGACATGGTGCTCTTGATGTCTGTCAATCCGGGTTTCGGCGGACAGAAGTTTATTCCTCGCACTATCGAAAAGATAAAAGATTTGCGCTCCATGATAGAGCGACAAGGCTTGAATACCATCATACAGATAGATGGCGGTGTCAATGTGGAGAATGCTTCCGTACTTGTAACGTCTGGCGCAGATTCTTTGGTGGCAGGCAGTGCAGTCTTCAACGCACCCGACCCATTGGCAGTAATTCGGCAATTGAAACAAGCTTAATCTTATTGTATCGGCGGTACACTCCTGAGAGTGTGCCGCTTTCTTTTTTCTCTATATACTTATTCTATTTCTATGAGGCACACGCTTGTTTGGTGGGATGCTCCTTTGTTGCGTGCTTTGTTGTGCTTGATTGCGGGTATACTCTGTTTTGACCGTTTCGCGTTGCCATCTGTCGAGGGAAGTATTGGCATGGGAGTGTGCTTTGGGTGTGTCTTACTCGGATGGTTTTTGCGTAAGCGGAGTGTATGGTGGCGAGGCTTGGGCATATCGGCGTTTTTTGTTGCGATAGGTGGCGCGAGTGTGTACCGTGCGCAAACGGAGAGGAGTTGGACGTTGCCCGAAAGCGAAATGTGCCACGATGTACAATTCGTATCTTCTGCCGTTGTCAAGGGAAAAGTCATTCGTGTGGAAGCTTTGCTTTTGCGCAGCTACTTCAAAGACACACTGCAGCAACAGAAAAGCATCGATGTACATCGGCGAGTGGCTTTGACTTTCCGACGCGACAGTACCACCGAACGCATACGGCTTGGAACAGGCGGGTGCATCTTTGCCACCTTTTCGCCAACGATACCCGACAGAGAGATAGACGGTTTCGACTATGATACTTATTTGTATCGTAAAGGCATAGTTGCCACTGCTTTCGTACAATCCCGGCATTATCGGGCTTTGCCGATGGGAGAGGAAAGTTTGCGTATCCGTGCGTTGAAAATCAGAGAATGTTTGGTCGAAATGATGGGGCGTTGGCAAATATCCGAAACAGCCAAAGGAGTTATCGCAGCTCTGACCGTCGGCGACAAATCCGCGCTCGATGCGGAAGTAAGACAAGCCTATACGGCGGCAGGCGTCAGTCATGTATTGGCACTTTCGGGATTGCACGTAGGTATTCTGGCTGCTGTTCTGTGGGTTGTGCTTTATCCTTTGAGGCGTGTGCGGTGGGGGCGCACAGTGGCAGCTGTCGTGCTGTTGGGTGTATTGTGGGCTTTCGCTTTCGTCACGGGGCTGAGTGCTTCCGTCTTGCGTGCGGTGGGAATGTGCACGCTCTTTCAAGTTTATGCTTTGTGTACGGAAGAACGTATCGCCCCTTTGCATGTGGTAGCCACGATGGCGTTTTTCATGCTTTTGTGGGAGCCGATGTATCTCTTCGATGTGGGTTTTCAGTTGTCTTTCACAGCGGTAACGGGCTTACTCTTGGGAATGCCTTTGCTTGCGGCGTACCGTCCGAAGCATGCGCTGCTGCGTTATCCGTGGCAAGTGATAACCGCTTCTGTCGTGGCGCAAACAGCTGTGCTTCCGCTCGTGCTTTATCATTTCGGTACCTTTCCCGTTTACTTTCTGTCGGGCAATCTTATCATGCTCCCGATGGTGTTTCTCTTGATGATGCTTTTTCTGCTGACTTGCTTCGTGCAACCTTTGCCGGGCGTGGCACTTTATGCAGAACGGCTTTTAGGTTATCTCACCGATGCTGCGAACAACGCCATGCTGTATATCTCCCGACTTACGGGAGCGCAATGGCAATCGTTGTACATCGACCGATGGCAAGCTCTTTTATTGGGTATCGTGCTCTTCCTTTGGGGAGCATGTGTGCATCGGTTCACGGCGCGTCGCATCATTCGTGCTTTGGCGATGAGTTGCGTATTCATGTCCGTGCTATTGTGGGATGCTTCGCAAGCGAAAGATTCCGTGCTGGAGTTGCACGGGGGTCGTATCTCGCTGATAGAGAACAACAGACGGACTTCTCTCTCGCGGACAAACGGCATTTACAGCGTGCGTGGTGTGCATGTGGCTGTGCTCAGGACGGGCGATTGGCGGTACAAAGAGAGCAATGCGCCCTTGCCTTTGCATACTTTGTACCTCTGCAAAGGTTTTCGCGGGCGGCTTGAATACCTCGTCCGGCTTTTTTCCATCCGAAGCGTAGTTTTGGACGATGCGTTGCCATCGTTTCAAAGAGAAAAGCTTGTTGCGGAATGCGAGCGACAAGGTTTGTCTTATCGCTGTTTGGAACGGGGAACAGCACATCGGATAAGGTTGAATACACATTAAACACCTGTTTCTGCAGTTTACTTTTTTCTTCTGTTTCGTACAATGTGCCGTTTATATTAAAAAGGTAGACTAAAACTCTTGGGTTGTTTCCGTATAATTATACACTCACCCTCGTAACTCATCAACTCAAAAACTCGCCCCTTCAAATTGGCAACATGTTGCCAATTTGATAACAACATGTACGCAAGTTGATAGCATCATGTTGCTATCGCGATAAGAACATGTTGCTATCGCGATGACAACAGCGTCAAAGAATGTTAACATTATAATCGCATCGAGAAGCCGTTGTAGAGCTGTTTTTCTTTCATCAAAAAAACGATTTTCCGCGACTTTTCCGAACCGGGAAAACATTGCGCTGCGACCTGTTTTCGTACGAAAACACAGATATGGCATTGCATAAATATGCAGAAAAAGACGTTTTCCCTGTATAAATATACAGTGGTTCCCAATTCTTCTCCGTTACCGAAGAAAGTGAGAAGATGGTGTTGTCGGCGGGGGGAAAAGTCGTACTTTTGCTCCTTCAAAAACAGAATAAACCGATATGCTATCCGAAATAATTTCACAAGAAAACATAGCACAAGCCCGCAAATACTTTGCGGAAGTCGAAAATATCGTCATCGTGACACATGTATCGCCGGATGGAGACGCACTTGGCTCTTCGTTGGGCTTGTATCATTATCTCAAGAACGCAGGAAAGGAAGTACAAGTCGTCGTTCCAAACGGTTTTCCCGACTTTCTGGCTTGGATGCCCGGTGCCAAAAACATCTTGCGCTACGACAAACAGGCGACAGAAGCCCGGGCATGTATCGACAAGGCACAATTGATTTGCTGTTTGGATTTCAATACCCTCTCCCGTATCAACGAGTTGGGCGAGCCGGTACGCAATGCCGCTTGTCTGAAGATGATGATAGACCATCACCTCGACCCGGAACCCTTTTGCGATGTGACCATTTCGCATCCCTCCATATCTTCTACTTCGGAACTGGTTTTCCGTTTGCTTTATCGTTTTGGGGTCTATGACGAACTCGGCTTCGAGACTGCGGAGTGTATCTATACGGGGATGATGACAGACACCGGCGGCTTCACGTACAACTCCAACGACCCTGAAATATACACTGTCATTTCCGCGCTTTTGGCAAAGGGTATAGACAAGGATGCCATCTATCGTCGCGTGTTTTATACTTACTCCGAAAACCGTTTGCGCCTGATGGGCTATGTTCTCTACGAGAAAATGACGGTTTTTCCTCCTTTTCATACAGCACTGATATCCCTCACGCGCGAAGAACAACGCAAGTTTACCTTCAACAAAGGCGATACGGAAGGTTTTGTCAATCTCCCTTTACAGATTAAAGGAGTGAAATTTGCCGTCTTCTTCCGCGAGGATACCGAAAAAGACATGATAAAAGTCTCGTTGCGTTCGGTGGGAACTTTCCCTTGCAACAAGGTGGCGGCGGAATTCTTCGGTGGCGGTGGACACCTCAACGCTTCGGGCGGAGAAGTCTATGGCAAGATGGAAGATGCCGTACAACTGTTCAAACAAGCCTTGATAAAATACGAACGCCTTTTGCAGGCAGACGAGTAACTAAGGACGGACGGTGTACTTGTTTTTCTACACGAATTCAGTACTTTTGCTTTCATAAAAATAGCGATATGAAGAAACAAACAATCTCTTTGTGGAGTGTCATGCTGTCACTCCTCTTATTGGGACTTGGTGTCCAAAGTTGTAACGACGGGAAAACCTATGGCGAACAAAAAGCGGAAGAAGCAGATGCCATAAAGAAATTTATAGCTCAACGCAATTTCAACATTATATCCGAGGAACAGTTTGCTCTGCAAAACAATACTACCAAAGACAACGAGTATGTTTTCTTGAAAAAGACCGGTGTGTATATGAATGTGATGCAACCCGGCGAAGGTACTGCCGTATTGGAAAACGGCACTTATACCATTCTGTTTCGTTTTGTGGAAATAGCCGTACAAAAGAACGAGACATACGGTTATCAGGTAGGCGATACACTGGCTTATAACATGCACAAGTACGTAGACCCGTCGTATTACCTGCAACCGGATGAGGCACAAATCACTATTGCGAAGAACAGTATCTCCGGAACTTTTGCTTCTACGGCAAAACTCCCTGCATACCATAAAAAGGATACGCGAAACAGTATCTTTAGTACAGCGGTACCGTCGGGTTGGTTGATACCGCTCAGATACATCAAACCGCAACGTACCGACGACTCGGACAAGATAGCCCGCGTACGTCTCATCGTTCCGCATAGCGAAGGACATCTTGCTGCCACCGAAAACGTGTATGCTTGCTACTACGAACTCACTTACAACTTAGGAAGATAAAACTTACTCATGACACTGATTAAATCTATTTCCGGTATTCGCGGTACCATAGGCGGTAGCGTAGGCGAGGGACTTAATCCTTTGGATATCGTAAAATTTACTTCGGCGTATGCCACGCTCATTCGTAAAACAACTACAAAAACAAGCAACAAAATCGTGGTGGGACGCGATGCGCGTATCTCCGGCGAAATGGTAAAAAACATAGTTTGCGGTACACTGATGGGGATGGGTTTCGATGTTGTCAATATAGGATTGGCTACAACTCCCACTACCGAACTTGCCGTAACGATGGAAGACGCTTGCGGTGGTATCATCCTCACGGCAAGTCATAATCCTCGTCAATGGAATGCCTTGAAACTGCTCAACGAAAACGGAGAATTTCTCAATGCGGAAGAAGGTGCAGAAGTCTTGCGTATAGCAGAAGCGGAAGCATTCGACTATGCGGACGTAAATCATATAGGTGCTTATGCGGAAGATTTCACTTACGATGAGAAACACATCCAAAGCGTATTGGCGTTGAAACTGGTGGATGTGGAAGCCATCAGGAAAGCAAACTTCCGTGTGGCTGTCGATTGTGTAAACTCGGTGGGCGGTATCGTATTGCCTAAACTGCTCGAACGTTTGGGTGTGAAACACGTGGAGAAACTCTACTGCGAACCTACGGGCGATTTTCAACACGACCCCGAACCGCTCGAAAAGAACTTGTCGGATATCATGTCTCTGATGAAAACAGGCGTTGCCGACGTGGCTTTCGTGGTAGACCCCGATGTTGACCGCCTTGCCATGATTTGCGAAGACGGTGCGATGTACGGCGAAGAATATACACTCGTGACTGTGGCAGACTATGTATTGAAACATACGCCCGGTAATACGGTGTCGAACCTCAGTTCTACGCGCGCATTGCGCGACGTCACCCGACAATACGGAATGACATACAGCGCAGCGGCAGTAGGCGAGGTGAATGTGGTAACGAAAATGAAAGAAACAAATGCTGTAATCGGTGGCGAAGGAAACGGCGGCGTCATTTATCCCGAGTCGCATTACGGACGCGACGCACTTGTGGGAATCGCACTTTTCCTCAGTCATCTGGCGCACGAAGGCAAGAAAGTCTCCGAATTGCGTGCCACTTATCCCGTGTATTATATGGCGAAGAACAAGATAGAACTCACTCCCGAAACGAATGTAGATGCTATCCTTGCGAAAGTGAAAGAAATGTATCGTAATGAGCAGGTAAACGATATAGACGGTGTGAAGATAGATTTTGCCGACAAATGGGTACACTTGCGCAAAAGCAATACCGAACCTATCATTCGCGTGTATTCCGAAGCTTCTTCGCCCGAAGCGGCAGATGCCATCGCTCGTCAAATCATGGATGTGGTATATAGTCTGGCGTGACTTATAGCTTCCGGCTTATGATATAGACTCCTCAGCCCGTGCACACAGGCTGAGGAGTTTTTTTATTGTGTCGCGGTCTTTTCGCAGTCGATGTTTACGATTATAGCGCAGAAGACATAGTTCGTTCTAACCCGGATTCGGTAAGAAACAAATTCTTGAAACACCCGCTTTTGATGAAAGAAAAAAATAGCCCTGCAATGCCTTCTCGATACGATTTTGTTGTTAACATTCTTTGACGCTGTTGTCATCGCGATAGCAACATGTTCTTATCGCGATAGCAACATGATGCTATCGACTTACGTACATGTTGTTATCAAACCCGCAACATGTTGCCAATTTGAAGGGGCGAGTTTTTGAGTTGATGAGTTACAAGGATGAGTGTGTATTATACGGAAACAGTCGGGTTGCTCTCATGAGGAAAAAGAAACCGGAGCCGTCGGGCGAAAAATAAAACTCGGATATGCCCGCAGGACACACCCGAGTTTCATCATCTATTGTATTACGATTGATTTCTTATCAATACACGTGGTCGTCGCCCTTCATTTCTTCGACAGTAATGGACTTACGGTCGATGGCACGCCATGCAAAGAAAATGTAAGCCAATACGAACGGCACAATGAGCGAGACATACGCCATCGTCTTCAGAGTAAACAAACTGGACGAGCTGTTGGCTATCGTCAGCGAGCTTTGTATATCGTACGACGACGGATAATAAGCCGTGTTGTTATATCCTGCTATCAGGAACAATGCCAACACCGTGAATACCGTACCTGCACCTGCAAACCAGATACCGCGTACGAAAGTTGTATTGAAAATACTCTTCAAAATGCCGAAGAGTACCAATACCACGCCCACAAGGAACAACACCGACACAGCAGGCATTTCGAGGAAGTTTTGAAGATACTTACCCTCCACTTCTACAAACAAACCGGTAGCAGCATCGAAGCTTACACCTTTCTTGAGCAAGACATGTACCACAAAAGCCAAGAAAAACAACAAAAAAGGAACCGTGTCCGCAAAAACCTGACGACGACAACGAGCCACTAATTCGGGATAATCTATGTTGTTGATAAAATACAATCCTCCCAAGATACGCGCCAGGAAGAATACGGCAAATCCGAGCACGATATTCCAAGGCTCAAGGAAAGCATCGAAACCCAAAGACGCATTTGCCCAATGGCTGATAACCGGCATGAAGTCGTTCGTCAGATTGTCTTTTTCCACCACGAAGTTGGAACCGTTGAAGAATGTCGCCACAGCTGCACCGAGCAAGACTGGTCCTACGATACCATTGATGATAAGAAACGTCTGATAAGTACGCTTGCCCAAGAAATTGCCCAACTTGGATTGAAACTCATAAGACACGGCTTGCAAAACGAACGTGAAAAGAATAATCATCCACACCCAATAAGCTCCGCTGAAACTTGTACTGTAAAACAAAGGAAACGAAGCGAAGAACGCACCACCGAAAGTAACCAGCGTGGTGAACGTAAATTCCCATTTGCGCCCCGTAGAGTTGATGAGCATGGTACGCTCCAGTTCAGTCTTTCCGAGTGTGAACAAAAGAGAGTTGCCACCTTGCACGAAAAGCAAGAAAACCAATATAGCACCCAGTAACGATACTACAAACCACCAATACTGTTGCAAGAATTCATAAGTCAATTCCATCATATCTCTTTCTTTTTGAATGGTAATAAATTAAAGATTACTTCACGTCGGCAGGACCTTTCTTGATAGCCTTGAGCATGATACCTACTTCGGCAATGGCAAGTACGGTAAACATGACCAGGAAAATAAAGAAAGTAGTCTGTACCGAACCTGTGCTTACTTTGGAAATCGCAGCACCTACGGGCAAGAGGTCTTGTATCGTCCATGGTTGACGTCCTACTTCGGCAACAACCCATCCCGCTTGACTGGCAAGATATGCCATAGGCACGGTACACATCAACGCAAGATTGAACCACGCCGGAGCATCATTGTGTTTTCTTCTCCATGTACGATAGAACATCACGATATAAGACAAAACAAGGACACAACCGAATCCCACCATAATGCGGAAAGACCAGAACATCAATGGAACATTGGGTACAAGGCTGGATTTGTCTTTGATATAACCATAACCGAAGTAAGGCATGTTTTCTTTGAGTACAGCCAATTCCGCCGCAGCTCTTTCCTCGTCTCCTGCTTTCTTGGCTTGACGATAATTACCCAATGCGGTAATGGCAATCTTGCCCAACTCTATTTTCTTTTCGGCAGAGAGTGCTACCGTACCGTCGGGAAGTGTATAACCGCCCTCCATCAAATCGTTGATACCGGGAACATAACCTTCCATATCGCGTGTAGCAAGGAACGAAAGAGCCTTAGGTACTTCCACGCCTTCCACCAATTTGAGTCCCACTCCGTTTCCGCCATCGTAAAGTCCTTCGAGTGTAGCAAGCTTCATCGGCTGTATTTTAGCTACCTGATAAGCAGACAAGTCGCCGGTGAAGAAAGTCAGCGCAGCACCTATCAATCCTACGCCCGAAGCAACTTTTATACTTGCCAAAGCAAACTCTTGGTCGCGTTTTTTCCACAAATACCAAGCACTGACACCGATAACGAAAGACGCACCGAGCATCCAGCTGCTCAATACCGTATGAAAAAACTTATTTACGGCTACGGGCGAAAATGCCACAGCAAAGAAGTCCACCATTTCATTGCGCATCGTATCCGGATTGAACTCCATACCTACGGGATATTGCATCCACGAATTGGCTACAAGAATCCACCATGCAGAGATAGTTGCGCCCAAACCGGTGAGCCAAGTGGAAGCAAGGTGAAAACGTTTGCTCACTTTACCCCAACCGAAAAACATTACGGCGATAAACGTCGCTTCCATGAAGAAAGCCAAGATGCCTTCTATTGCCAACGGCGCACCGAAGATGTCGCCTACGAACCACGAGTAGTTACTCCAGTTCGTTCCGAATTGAAATTCAAGGATAAGTCCTGTTGCCACACCGATGGCAAAGTTGATTCCGAAGAGTTTCATCCAGAATTTAGCAGTACGTTTCCAGAATTCATTACCGGAGACGACATAAAGAGTCTCCATAGTACCCATCACCACAGCAAGTCCCAACGTCAAGGGAACGAACAGCCAGTGATACATGGCTGTAAGCGCAAACTGCGCTCTTGCCCAATCAATCATCGAAGTGTCGATATAAGCTAACATGTTTGTAAAGATTTATATGATTTAGTTTAGTTCAATTGGCTCTGTCTACGAGTTCCGTACCTACGTAGTTCTCTTTCTCTTCTGTTGTTTTACCCTTGAAGAAGTTAGGGAAAAAGAAAAGTTTCAAAACAAAGAACATGACAAAGAGTTTTATCAAAATAATCGCCCATAGAGTTTTCCCCAATCGCATGGCGCGAAATCCATCTCTATAAAATCGCCAAACGGTTATGCAACGACCGGAAAAACTATTCCACACGCTTGTCAAACAGTATTTAATCATATTATAATTTTATAATGAGAACAAAGAAACGGATTTATCGGTAAAAAGCAGGTGTTCATCCCTGTTTTTTTTGCTTACGTCTATCTTTTTTGCCCTTTTTCTATCCTAAATCTACTTTTGCTTTCGTAAAACAGAAGATTATGAAAACAAAAAGATGGTTAGGAATAATGATGTTTTTTCTTGCGGTTACGGCATCGGCGCAAGAAACCAAGCAATGGACTTTGGAACAGTGCATCAATTATGCGTTGGAGAAAAACATCACGCTGAACAAACAAAAGTTGGCACTCGATGAAACGGAGGAAAACCTGAAGCAAACCAAAGCAGGATTGCTCCCCAGTCTTTCGTTCAATTCAAGTCACAACGTCAATTACAGACCGTTTCAAGAAGGAACGACAACCGTAAGCGGAACAGAAGTATATAATAATGCAAGCAAAACAGCTTACAACGGAAGTTATTCTCTCGGTGCAAACTGGACGATTTGGAACGGCGGACGCAATACCGCCAGTATCCGTATGCAAGAGAAAGTGCGCGACATGGCACAAATGAGTGTGGCAGAACAGGAAGCACTCCTAAAAGAAGAAATTACGAAACTCTACGTACAGATACTCTATGCCGATGAAGCTGTAAAAATCAACCGCTCCACGCTCGAAGTAAGTCAAGCAACATACGCACGAGCACAAGAGCTGTTCAAACAAGGAAGCATATCGAAGGTAGAACTTGCACAACTCGAATCACAAGTGGGAAATGATAGTTATACGTTGGTTACTTCCGAAAGTGCGTTGCGCAATTACAAACGCCAACTGAAACAAATACTTGAAATCAGCGAAGCGGAAGAGATGAACATACACATTCCTATGATAGACGATGCACGCATACTCACTGCACTTCCGTCGCAAACAAGTGTATATGCCGCTGCTGCGGAGACACGCCCAGAAATAAACAGTGGAAAAACCAATGTGGAATATGCACAACTCGGTATCAAGTCTGCCAAAGCCGGCTATCTTCCTACTCTATCCTTATCAGCATCTATCGGTACAAGCACGTATAGCGGAAGCAATTATGCTTGGGGCAATCAGATGAAGAACGGACTGAACAATGTGGTGGGCTTGAGCGTCAGCGTTCCCATTTTCGACAATAGACAGAACAAAACAAACGTGGCTAAAGCCAAAATAGCTTACAACACTTCGCTGCTCGAATTGCAAACGAAAGAAAAAGAATTGTACAGCAACATCGAAACGATTTGGCTCGATGCACTCAATGCACAAGAGCAATTCAAAGCCGCACAAACAAAATTGGCAAGCAGTGAAACAAGTTTCGACCTCGTCAATCAGCAATTTTCTCTCGGCATGAAGAACGTAGTGGAATTATTGACAGAGAAAAACAATCTTCTGCAAGCACAATTGCAAAAAACACAATCGAAATACATGGCTTTGCTCAACAGGACATTGCTCGACTTCTACGTTTCTCAGCAAATAGCCCTATAAACGCGGCATACATATAAATAAGGTATAGTAAATAGTAAAGAAAAAGAAATATGAAAAAGAAGAACATCGGAATTATCGTTACAGCAGTAGTTGTGGCAGTAGCGGCTGTGGTTTATTTCGCTTTCGGCAAGAGTAATACTGCGACGGGATTCACTTTCGTCACGCAAAAAGCAAATATCGGAAACATTGCCAATTCCATCACGGCAACGGGTACTATAGAGCCTGTAACGGAAGTAACAGTAGGTACGCAAGTGTCGGGTATCATCAGCAAAATATATGTAGACTACAACTCAGTGGTGAAGAAAGGACAAGTGATTGCCGAGATGGACCGCGTGAACCTGAACAACGAATTGCAATCTGCCACTGCCAACTATACGGGAGCAAAAGCTGCTTACGAATATCAGAACAGTCTGTTTCAGCGCAACAAGGCTTTGCACGAAAAACAACTCATCAGCGATGTGGATTACGAACAGTCTCGTTACAATTATCAACAAGCCAACAGTGCATTTCTGCAAGCAAAAGCCACTCTTGCCAAAGCACAACAAAACCTCTCTTATGCTACCATCACTTCTCCCATTGACGGAGTGGTAACCAGCAGAAGTGTAGAAGAAGGACAAACTGTGGCATCCGGTTTCTCCACTCCCACGCTTTTCACCATCGCGGCAGACCTGACCAAGATGCGTGTGATAGCAGATGTCGATGAAGCAGATATAGCAGACGTAACAGTAGGCAACAAAGTAACTTTCACAGTGGATGCTTATCCCAATGATACTTTCGAAGGCGAAGTGGCACAGGTACGTTTGGGTACGGCAAGCAGTTCGTCCTCGTCTTCTTCCACGACAAGCAGTGAAACCGTCATCACATACGAGGTAGTTATCACGGCAGACAACAGCAACTTGAAACTGAAACCGCGCTTGACCGCCAATGTCACCATCTTCACACGTACGAAAGACGATGTATTGGTAGTACCCAACAGAGCACTCCGCTTCCAACCGACAACAGAAAATGCGGGCGATAAACAAATCGTGGATACGGAAGCCAAACACAAAGTCTGGGTATTGGAAGGCAACAAGATAAAAGCCATCGCAGTGGAAAAAGGAATGTCCGACAACAGTAATACGGAAATAAAAAGCGGTATTTCGAAAGGAACAGAAGTCATCGTGGATGCCGAAAGCAAGAGCACAGCCGAAAGCACGACTACACAAAGCGAAAGAAGCCCATTCATGCCGACACCTCCGGGTGGTAACAGGAAGACTAAATAACAGAGAAAGACTATGGGAAAAGCAGTCATAGAATTACAAAACATAAAGCGCAAATTCGTCATGGGAAGCGAAACCGTGAGAGCACTCAAAGGTGTTTCGTTCACTATCGAAGAAGGCGAATTTGTCACCATCATGGGGAGTTCGGGTTCCGGTAAATCGACATTGCTCAATACATTGGGATGTTTGGACACACCCACATCGGGCGAATACTTGTTGGACGGCGTATCCGTGCGTACGATGAGTAAAGCAGACAGAGCTGTATTGCGAAACAGAAAAATAGGTTTTGTATTTCAGAACTACAACCTGCTGGCAAAAACCACAGCCGTCGAAAATGTGGAATTGCCCTTGATGTACAACTCTTCCGTCGGTGCAACGGAACGAAGAACGCGCGCCATCGAAGCTTTGAAAGCCGTAGGTTTGGGCGACCGTCTCAACCACAAATCCAACCAGATGTCGGGAGGACAAATGCAACGTGTGGCAATAGCTCGCGCATTGGTCAACGAGCCGGCGGTGATACTTGCCGATGAAGCTACGGGAAATCTCGATACACGCACTTCGTTTGAAATACTTGTTCTGTTTCAGCGATTGCACAAAGAGGGGAAGACCATCATCTTCGTCACACACAATCCCGAATTGGCACAATACAGCAGTCGCAACATCCGATTGAAAGACGGGCGTGTGGTGGAAGACGTGAAGAACCCTCAGATATTATCGGCAGCCGAAACTCTGGCACAACTGCCCGTACCGACAGAGGATTGAACAAGAGGCAGCACTCTGTTGTCCGTATTTCTTCGCAAAACCCTATAAAAACAAACTCATGAATACGACAAACTTATTTAAGATAGCCTTCAAGGCATTGGCAAACAATAAGCTTCGCGCGTTTCTGACAATGCTCGGTATCATTATCGGGGTGGCTTCCGTCATCGCCATGCTGGGTATCGGTCAAGGGTCGAAACGTAGCATACAGCAACAAATATCCGAGATGGGCTCGAACATGATAATGTTGCGTCCCGGTGCGGATATGCGCGGAGGTATGCGTCAAGACCCTTCTGCCATGCAAACGTTGAAGTTGGAAAATTACGAGACACTGAAAGAAGAATGTACGCTTCTGGCTGCCATCAGTCCCAACGTATCGGCATCCGGACAGCTGATAGCAGGAGCCAACAACTATCCGTCTTCGGTTACGGGAGTCAACCAAGACTATCTCGAAATCCGACAACTCAAAGTGGAACAAGGCGACATTTTCACGGAAGACGACATACGCACCGCCGCAAAAGTCTGTGTCATCGGCAAAACGATAGTAGACAATCTTTTCGCAGACGGTAGCGACCCCATAGGCAAAATTATTCGTTTCAAAGGTATTCCCTTGCGTGTGGTAGGTGTGTTGAAATCGAAAGGTTACAACTCCATGGGTGTAGACCAGGATGCCATCGTGTTGGCACCCTACACCACCGTGATGAAACGCTTGTTGGCACAGACCTTTTTAAGCGGTATTTATGCTTCTGCCATATCCGAAGACCGTACGGAGGAAGCCGTAGAGGAAATGACGCAAATACTGCGCCGCGAACACAAGCTGAAAGCTACGGACGAAGACGATTTCAGTATCCGCACACAGCAGGAAATCAGCTCCATGCTCAGCAGCACCACCGAACTGATGACCATTCTGCTGGCTTGTATAGCAGGTATTTCGCTTGTAGTCGGCGGTATCGGTATCATGAACATCATGTATGTCAGCGTAACGGAACGTACGAAAGAGATAGGACTGCGCATGTCTGTAGGTGCAAGAGGTGTAGACATATTGAGCCAATTTCTCATCGAAGCGATACTCATCAGTATCACGGGCGGTATCATCGGTGTACTCTTGGGAATAGGTGCCGGTGTAATTATCAAGCATGCTGCGGGATGGCCCGTTTATATACAGCCGTGGAGTGTCTTGCTCTCCTTTGCAGTATGTACGGTCACGGGTATTTTCTTCGGTTGGTATCCTGCAAAAAAAGCGGCACAGCTCGACCCGATAGAAGCATTGCGATACGAATAAAAACAGACTTTTCGTCAGAGAAAAAACACGTCTGCAATGCTCTCTCGACGCGATTATGACGTTAACATTCTTTGACGCTGTTGTCATCGCGATAGCAACATGTTCTTATCGCGATAGCAACATGATGCTATCGACTTGACAACATGTTGTTATCAAATTGGCAATATATAGTCAATTTGAAGGGACGAATTTATAAGTTGGCGAGGTACGGGGAAAGTGTATCCTCATGCAGATAAGAACGAAAACTCTTTCTTCCCCGAAAACATACCCGTACGACTGACACCGGATAAACCGAAGGAAAACCTGAAAACCAAAGAACTTAAAAACTATCTTTGTGGAAACGAATACATATTATATGTCTGCCGACAGTAAAAAATTTTCTCTCTCCGTTCTCGTGCATGTCATTTGCTGGACGATGTTCATGACATTCCCCTTGCTGATGACACAAAAAGCCGACGGGACGATGGAGTGGCATGTCTTTTTCAAACACATGGCTTTCCCTTTTTGTGGGTGTATCCTGTTTTACATCAATTACTTCCTGTTGATACCCCGACTTTTTTTTGAGAACAAACGGCTTCATTGGTTTATCATCGTCAATAGCTTGTTGGTGGTTTTACTGGCATTCGTCATTCGAGAATGGCATTCGTTCTTTTACGATATACTGCATGAGGTCTTGAAACGCAAACGTTCTATCCCTCGATATGTATTTATCATTCGCGATATCTGTTCATTGGCTTTCATCGTGGGAGTAAGTATTGCTGTCAGATACAGTATTCGCTGGCGCGAGGCAGACATGGCTCGTCGCGAAGCAGAGAAAAGTCGCGCCGAAGCGGAACTGAAGAATTTGCAAAACCAACTCAATCCGCACTTTCTGCTCAATACACTCAACAATATCTATGCACTCATCGCCATAGATACGGAGAAAGCGCAGGAAGCCATACACGAATTGAGCAAACTGCTCCGCTACGTACTGTACGACAATCATACGGAGTATGTTCCGCTGTCGAAAGAAGTCAATTTCATACGCAATTACATCGAATTGATGCGCATTCGTTTGGGCAACCACGTGACAGTGGAAACCTCCTTCGACATCAAGCCCGACAGCCGGACACCCATTGCTCCGCTTATCTTTATTTCCTTGATAGAAAACGCATTCAAACACGGTGTCTCACCGACACAACAAAGTTTCATCCGTATACACATCGCCGAAGACGACAAGCAGATAACGGCGACCATCAGCAACAGCAATCACCCCAAACATGCTTCGGATAAAAGCGGTTCCGGTATCGGATTGGAACAAGTGAACAGACGTCTGGCATTGGCTTACCCCAACCGTCACCGCTGGACTACTTCTCTGAGCGAAGACGGTACCATCTACACGTCTGTGATAACCATCATATTGTAAACCCTCACGATACAGAAAAGCCATGATACTGAAATGTGCAATAGTAGACGATGAACCGTTGGCGCAAGGCTTGCTCGAAAGTTATGTTAAGAAAACCCCCTCTTTACAGTGGACTGCTACTTACGGCAGTGCGATAGATGCCATGCAGGGACTGCGCAGCGTACCCGTAGACCTTCTATTCCTCGACATACAAATGCCCGAACTCAACGGATTGGAATTTGCCAAAATGGTTTCGCCGGACACACGCATCATTTTCACTACGGCTTTCGACCAATACGCCATAGATGGCTACAAAGTGGAAGCTTTGGACTATTTACTGAAACCCATCGTTTATACAGACTTTCTCGCCGCCGTAAACAAAGCCGTTAAATGGTTTGATATGAAAAGAAAGGACGCATTGCCCGAAGAAAACTCAATAGTTGTACAAGGCAACAGAAAAGACTGCATTTTCGTAAAATCCGATTATAAACTGGTGCGCATAGAACTCCATGATATTCTCTATATCGAAGGCTTGAAAGATTATATCAAGATTCATACGGAAAGTCGCGACCGTCCCATTCTTTCGCAAGCGAGCATGAAGTCTATAGAAGAAAAACTGCCTGATACAGAATTTATTCGCGTTCATCGTTCATACATCGTGCAAAAAAACAAGATAAAAATCATCGACAGAGGACGTATTGTTTTCGGAAAAGAATACATCCCCATATCAGACAGTTACAAGGCGGAATTGACGTTTTTTTTGAACAGTCACACACTGTAAGCACAGCAACTGTTATATTCAAAAAGATTTTTCCTTGAAAAGTTTTGTTTTTGTCAAAAGGAATTATACCTTTGCAATCGTATTAATAATACGGGAAGTTGTGAAACTTCTTACAGAATAGTATAGTTAAGTCTATTTTAGTTTTTGTGTTGTAAAGAAGCCCTGCCATGACGTTGGAGGGCTTCTTTTTTTATACAAAAGTTATATATCGTTCTGATATCCGAGTAAACAGAATGATTACCTTTGCCTCTTCAAAAACTTGTATCGATTTTATGGAGAAAAATCAGATAGGTAGGGCTTTTCTATTGACGCTATTCATCATAATAGGGCTGGAATGTTTATCCTTTTTACCTTCTTTGCAGTATGGAGAGCACACGTTGCGACGTGTAGACCTCATCAGCGACATCAGAGTACGCCCCGACAAAAAGCCAAAAGAAAACATCGCGATATCGTCATCAGGAGATACCGAAACCTCTCTTCCGCATACCAAAGACGCCGCTATACCCGTCACGCACGATACAACGAGGGAAGATGCAGACAGTAGTGTTCATCGGATGAAACATTTCTACGAAGCCGTCATACACAGAGAAACATTGCAACGCCCCGTTCGTATCGCTTATTTCGGAGACTCTTTCATTGAAGGCGATATACTGGTGGGCGACCTGCGTGCCTTGTTACAAAAACAGTATGGCGGCAGAGGTGTGGGATATGTCCCCATCACTTCCGAAGCACCTGGTTTCCGTACTACGGTTCACCACCGTTTTGCAGGTTGGCACACACATGTCGTCACAGATAAGAAAGGTTTCATTCATCGCTATCAAGACATATCCAATCGTTACTTCGTTCCCGATTCTACTGCTTGGGTACAACTGAGCGGAACAAAACGTTTTGCTCCCACACTCGAGAGTTGCCAACGGTCATCGCTCTTCATTTATACAGGTGGAGGTGCGCATGTCACGGCTCGTATCAACGGCGGAGAAACACAGCACTTCGATGTTGCAGGCGACAGTACACTGCGTCGTTTGGATGTAACAGGGAGCATCGCGAGTGTGAAGTGGAGTATTAACAACAGTACGCCGGGAGCGCGCTGTTATGCTGTAGCGATGGAAGACAGCACCGGTATCGTGGTGGACAACTTCAGTTTGCGAGGCAGTAGCGGACAACTGCTGCAAAGCATTCCTCAACACGTCTTCGATACTTATCGCACATTGCGTCCGTACGACCTCATCGTATTGCATTACGGTGCGAATATCGCGTCCAACAAAATCAGCGATTACAGTTATTACACCCATGCCATGAAGAAAGTGATAAAGAAGTTGCAGACAGCTTTCCCCGAGACTTCCATTCTACTTGTAGGTGCATCGGACAGAGCTTACAAAGATGAAGATGGTGTAATGCAAACCATGCCTGCCATTCATCATCTGATACATTACCAGCAAAAACTGGCAAGAGAAACCGGTGTCGCCTTTTGGAATCTCTTCGAAGCGATGGGGGGAGAAGGCAGTATGGTGAGAATGGTGGAAGAAAAACCGGCAAAAGCCAACTTGGATTATACGCACATCAATACAAGAGGGGGCGCCTTCATCGCACAAAAGCTATACGAAGAGTGGATGCGCGGTATAGAACTCTACAAGAAACAAAAAGAATGAACAGATTACATATACGATATGAACGCTGGTGGTTCATTGTCTTATTACTGAATTTCTGCTTCCTGATGGCGCAAGACAAAGTTCCTCCTCAAGCCAAGACAACAAGCAGATGGGAAGCCATTACCGAAAAGAAAACAAAAAGTCTCATGCGCTCCTTACCCGTAGGGAAAGCCATGCCTGCATCTTTCCGAAGTACAAAAGAAAACAAACTGACCGATAAACACGGCGTACTCGACACGCTTTGGATGAGAATAGCCGAAAGAAACAGCGTGGTGCGTATCGTACACATAGGCGACTCTCATGTACGCGGACATGTCTTCGGCTACGAAACGCGCTTGGCATTGGAACAGGCTTGGGGCGACGAAGCCGTAGTACCCGCTGCTGTCAGCTATCAAACATCCGGCATAGCACTCGAAACGGGAGAGCCCGGTATTGTCTATCATATGTTGGGAATAAACGGTGCTACGAGTACGGCTTTTCTCACGGAAGAGAACCTGTCGGAAATCAGCCGATTGCATCCTGATTTAATCATCATATCATTGGGAACCAACGAAGCGCATGCACCAAGATACGATACCGAAGAGCATACCCTGCAAATGGAACAACTCTACGACGAGTTGAAACAGCGAAATCCCGAAGCACGCTTTCTACTCACCACACCTCCCGGTGCGTATAAGAGTTACAAAAAAGGAAGGCGTACACGGAAAGTCAAAAATCCATCTACACCGATGGTCGTACAAAACCAAATAGCATTTGCCGAGCGACAACAAATACCTTATTGGAACCTGTACGCGATAGCAGGTGGCGCACAAACTGCCTGCCTCAACTGGGAAGCCTCCGGAAGTTTCCAAAAAGACTACATTCATTTTACACACGCCGGATACGCGTTGCAAGGACGCTTATTGGGCGAAGCCATTATCAAATCTTACAATGCTTATGTGGACAATCTCACTTACTGAAATCATAGACCTGCAAAGGCTGCTCGACGTACTGACTTACAACCCGCGTCAACCGATGATTTTCAGTAGCGGTCTCTTTCTGTGGTTGTTTCTTGCCGTCACGGGAATGTATTTCCTGCTTAGGAACAAGACTACCGCACGACTGGCTTTCGTCACGCTCTTTTCCTATTATTTCTATTACAAGAGTAGCGGTACGTATTTCTTTCTGCTGGGCATAGTCACAGTGACGGATTTCTTTCTGGCACAACAAATGGCACGTAGCGAAGAACGTTGCCGACGTATCGCCTTGTTGCTCGTGAGTCTTTGTGTCAATCTCGGATTACTGATTTACTTCAAGTACACCAATTTCTTCTACGAAATGCTGGCTCCGCTGTGGGGTGGAAAGTTCGAACCTCTGGATATTTTCTTACCGGTGGGAATTTCGTTTTTCACATTTCAATCGCTGAGCTATACCATAGATGTGTACAGGCGCGAACTTACGCCACTAAACAATCTTTTGGATTACGCTTTCTACGTGTCGTTCTTTCCTCAATTGGTGGCAGGTCCCATCGTCCGTGCACGCGATTTCATTCCACAAATAAGGCAGCCGCTCTTCGTATCGTCCGCCATGTTTTCCGAAGGTGCCTATTACATCATAGCCGGTTTGTTCAAAAAAGCGGTGATATCCGACTATATCAGTGTGAATTTCGTGGAGCGGGTTTTCGAAAATCCCACGCTGTACTCCGGTGTAGAAAATCTGATGGCGGTGTACGGATATGCTTTGCAAATTTATTGCGACTTCTCGGGTTACAGCGACATGGCGATAGGTATTGCACTGTTGCTCGGTTTTCGTTTTCCGTTCAACTTCAACTCGCCTTATCAAGCCGAAAACATCACGGAGTTTTGGCATCGCTGGCACATTTCGCTTTCCACATGGCTTAAAGACTATCTTTACATCTCGCTCGGTGGTAATCGTCGTGGTAGAATACGCACTTATGTCAATCTGTTTCTTACTATGTTATTAGGAGGACTTTGGCACGGAGCATCGTGGAATTTTGTGATTTGGGGCGGTTTGCACGGTGTGGCATTGGCTGTTCATAAGTGGGTGCGTTCCTTGCGTCGCCTTCCGAAAGACTATCGCAGTACGGGATTTGCACGCATCGCCGGTATAGTGCTGACATTTCATTTCGTGTGTTTGTGTTGGATTTTCTTCCGTCACACATCGTTCGACAATGCTCTCCTGATGATACGTCAGATTTTCACGTCTTTCCATCCCGAACTGTTCGTGCAACTCATAGAGAGCTACCGTTTCGTCTTTATCCTGATGGCAATAGGCTATCTGTTTCATGCTACACCGCGCCATTGGGAAAAGGCTGGTATCCGTTGCATGGAGCGTATAAGTCTGGTAGGACAAGTCTTGATTTTCGTGGCGTTGATATACTTTGTCTTGCAGATAAAGAGTGCAGACGTACAGCCATTCATTTATTTCCAGTTCTGAGTAAAAAAACATAGTGTGATTTCTCCACACAGTTGTGAACGATTGTCCATACAGTATTGTGGACGGTCTTCACAAGCTGTACATTTCCAATTAACAGAACGGAGAGATGTTATTCAGCTCACAAAAAAACATCTCTCCCTCGTACCTCGTCAACTTATAAACTTAGCACTTCAAATTGTGTATATGTTGCCGATTTGATAACAACATGTTGTCAAGTTGATAGCATCATGTTGCTATCGCGATGAGAACATGTTGCTATCGCGATGACAACAGCGTCAAAGAATGTTAACATCATAATCGCGTCAGGAAGGTATCGTAGACGTGTTTTGTCGCGACGAAAAACTGCTGTTTTGGAGAGTGGAGAAAAGAAGAAACAGCTTACTCCGTAATACGCAATTCGTGTAAACAGGCTTGCACTTCTGTGATGCTGCCCATGTGTTTACCCATATCATCGCTCAGCTTCACGCACTCGCGCCATTCTTGGTGACTGTTCATCTTGCAGTGCGACAGCTTCATCACGATGTTCGGTGCTTGATGTCCCGTGTCGTGTGTCAGATTGGTACCGATACCGAAAGCACATTGTATCTTGCCGTTGCAATAATCTTTTATGCGCTTTGCCTTCGGGAAATCGAGAGCATTGCTGAAAATGATACTTTTACTCAAGGGGTTGATGCCGAGCGTTTCGTAGCGTTTAATCAGACAATCCACAAAACCCAACTCATCGCCCGAATCGCAACGCACTCCGTCGAAGAGTTTGGCTTGCTTGCGACTGAAATTGCTGAGGAAAGACTCCGAAGTATACGTATCCGAAAGTGCTGTTCCGAGGTCGCCGTCGTAGACATTCACCCAGTTCTCGAGCGACATATAATTGGCATGTTTATAGCCGAATTGCGCACCATGAAACATTACCCACTCGTGCGGATAAGTACCCATGATTTTGCTTTTGTACTTCATGCCGAAATAACAGTTGGATGTTCCCAGATAATGACGAGCTTCCTCCTTCAAATGCGAAATGACAAGGTCCTGCACATCGAAAGAGAAGCGACGGCGCGTGCCGAATTCCGAAAAGGCAATACCTTCTTCGTTGGAAATCTTCAATTTGTCTTTCAATCGCTGTACCACCGCATCTGCATCGTATGTTCTGCCCAGCAGTTTGTTTTTCAGTTCCGAAATCAATGCCAACAGCGGAACTTCGTAAAGCGTCACTTTATACAGCGAGTCCACAGCCTCCACGTGCAAATGCTGTTCTTCATCGAGATAAATCGTAATCTTGTCGGGGTCGAAACGGAAAGACGACAACCATTCCCAATACACCAAAGGAATAAAACGACAGTTGCGGTGCATGTATTCCAATTCCTCGTCTGTCAATCTCACCCGACTCATCAGACGGATTTCTTCCTTCAGTTTGTCCACAAAATCCAAAGGATATTTCGTCTTGTCTCTGTCTACAAAAGTAAACTTACCGACGGCATAAGGAAACAATTTGATATAAGCGTACGAAGTAGAAAACTTGTACAAATCCGTATCTAAGATGGAACGAAAAATCATATCTGTGTCATATTAAAGTTGATACGTGGGCAAAGGTAACCCTTTTGTTCGAGTGCACAAGTTTATCTTGCGGAAGATGCCATGTATCGAAATAACACTTTATTCCTCATAAAACCTGCCTTGCCATGTATCTCTTTCTTTCATTCTGTTGGCAAGACGATGGGTAAACTCGTAATTTTTCAAACCCCAGTCGGGAGCTATCAACAAGTGTTTGGGCGACTGCGAAGCAAAACGCTCCACAACGATGTCGGGGCGCAATCGTTCCACGAAGTCAATCGCCAAATCTATGTATTCGTCGGCTGTGAAAAGACAGAAGTCCTCCGGCGATGCGGCAAACTCTTTTGCCATGCGCGTGCCTCTGATGAGTTGCAGCTGATGCAGCTTCAGCGTAGATAGAGGCAGTCGGGACAGTTCCGTAGCCGTAGCCAGTATTTGCTCTCTCGTTTCTCCCGGCAATCCCAATATGATATGTCCGCCCGTGATGATGCCACGTTCGGCGGTGCGTCGCACGGCATCCACCGTACAAGCATAAGTATGTCCCCTGTTGATGCGTTGCAATGTATCCTCGTATATACTTTCAATGCCGTATTCCACAATGAGAAACGTACGTCGGTTCAATTCCGTGAAATAGTCCAACAGCGTGTCGGGCATACAATCGGGGCGCGTACCGATGACCAAACCGACAACATCCTTTACGGATAAGGCTTCTTCGTACAAGCGTATCAGATGTTCCAATTCGCCATATGTATTGGAATAGGCTTGGAAATATGCCAGGTATTTCATTTCCGGATATTTCCGAGAGAAAAAATCCTTGACGCGTTCCAGCTGCGATGCGACACTTTCGCCTGCATCGCAATAATCAGGATTGAAAGTTTGA
>JBGXXU010000017.1:0-11901 GCA_041814865.1 Phocaeicola sp.
TACCTGATTTGTCTATACCGCTCTTTTTAAGGTAGAGCAACACCTTCATCTTCTCTGTTTTCATACGCTTTAATATTTGTGGGCAAAATTACCCGAATTAAAGCGTTCCTCACTTACGCAGAAAACTGCCGACCGAAGCAACAGCCACACGAACGAAAATAATTCAGTTACCGAATACTGCACCATCGTTACCTACATCAAACCAGGGTAACACTCTGGTAACTGAACTTCTGCCTAAATCTGCATATTTCTGCCCTTTACAAACAGAGCAGTATTATGCCAATTCGTGTATTTCCTCCTCATTATCAGTTAGTTTACATCAATTTCGATATTTCTTCATTTTCATTGATTAGTTACATATATACACTGTGTAATGGTATGAAAGTTCTATCCGATAAGTATCGAATGCTGTCAATCCACCCAACAAACCTAATTGATGTCGTTCTTCTTCGTCTGTGATTTGGGCGGTTGCTGTATGAGAGAGGAAGAGTGTAAAGATAAAGCCGACAATCAACGATTTTGCCATACGTAAATCTTTTCGAAACTGTTTCCTACCGTCATGTCTATGACGATTTTGCGCGGTTCACCCGTTAAATTGGCGTCTACCCGGATGATAAGCGTGTGTCTGTCTTGTGTCGGAACTTCGAGCGAATACCAATCTGTGTTCACTTGTGTTCTGTCGTCGTATATTCTTCTGTCGGTGGTATAGCGACCGTCGTAATCTTGTACGTCGTCTATCCACCATTCTCTGTAATTGTACATTGTGACAATAGTAGAACCGCCGTTTGCCGGTATGGTGATTTCGTTGCGGTTTACTTCTATGGGATTCCACTTTCCGATTTCGTCTATGACTTCAAACCTGCATTGTGTGGTCAGAAGCAGACATAAAGTCGCTCCTATTATGCCGAGAATAGTTCTTTTCATCATTTTGTTTTCTTGTTTGTGGGCAAATATAATAGATGCTTTGCGCTTGTACAACATTTGTGGGTGTCACTTGATGCCGCGTTCGTCCAATGCTTTTCGATAACGGGTGGCATTTTGCAAATGTTCGCCAAAGTCGGAAGCGAAGTTGTGACTGCCAGAGAAGTCTTCCTTTGCACACATGTAAAGGTAACTGTGTTCTGTCGCATTGAGTACGCTTTCCAACCCGACGATGCTTGGTATACGTATGGGACCGGGAGGCAAACCTTTGTGCAGATAAGTATTGTAAGGGGTGTCTGTCTTGATGTGTTCCGAGAGAATGCGTTTTAATTCGAAGGCGCGTAAGCCGAATTTGACGGTGGGGTCGGCTTGCAATGGCATATCGATGCGCAAACGGTTCAGATACAATCCGGCTATGATGGGTTTCTCTCTGTCGACAGCGGTTTCTTCTTCGACGATGGAAGCCAGGATGCTTACTTCTGTGGGAGAAAGTCCGAGCTTTTCGGCTTTTTGTTTGCGTTCTGTTGTCCAGAAGCGTGTGTATTCTTTGTGCATTTGTTTGATGAAGGCTTCCGGCGATACTGTCCAATAAACTTCGTAAGTATTGGGAATGAACATCGCAGGTATCGTAGTCGTGTTGAACCCCAACGAGGCACAATAACTACTGTCGCTCAATAGTTGCATCAGAGCGGTGGAATCTGTCATCAGGCGTTTTGAAAGGTTTTTTGCCAAACGTTCTATCGTACGTACGCTCGGTACGGTCAGATTGACGGGTGTTTGCCTGCCGTTGCGAAGCTTGCGAAACACCATGAACGGTGTGCTTTCTCCGTCGAATTGGTAAGCACCGATTTTGATATTCTTTTCATATCCTGTGAACAGGTTGAACAGACGAAACGTGACAGGGGCGTTTAATCCTTTTTGTCGCAACTTGGATTGTATGGAGTCTGTATTGTCGTTCGTGTCGATGTATATGCGTACCGTCTTGTTGCCGTCGAACGGTGTGCTGTAAAAAAGGTGATATACGCTCCATGCACCGCAACCGAGTAGAAGTATGCAGACGAGGAGGAGAGTTTTTTTTGTTTTGCTCATTGTCGGTCTATGTGTTGTTTTACGTCCGAGCAAAGATAAGGTGTATTTCTTTTGTTTGTACGAAAGCTATTATAAAGAAAGGAGCCGATTTGATATTCAAATCGGCTCCTTGTCGTTTATTTTCTCTTACAGAGGTTATGCTTCGTTGGGAATTACAGAAACGTAACTCTTGTTTTCACGTCCTTTCTTGAAGCATACGGTGCCATCTACCAAAGCATACAAAGTGTGGTCGCTGCCCATACCCACGTTGTTACCGGGATTGTGAGCTGTACCTCTTTGACGTACGATGATATTACCGGCTTTGCAAGCTGCACCACCAAAAATCTTCACGCCCAATCTCTTACTTGCAGATTCGCGTCCGTTCTTAGAACTACCTACACCTTTCTTATGTGCCATGTCTTTTACTTTTTAATGGTTAAGCAATAACTTGTTTGATGGTCAATTCAGTAAACTGTTGGCGATGACCGTTCAGTTTTCTGTAACCTTTTCTTCTCTTCTTGTGGAAAACCAACACTTTGTCACCTTTCACGAGCGGAGATTTCACTTCGCATACTACTTTTGCGCCTGCTACGAGCGGAGCGCCTACTGTGATTGCGCCATTGTTATCGACCAACAAGACTTTGTCAAATTCAACAGTTGCGCCACCTTCTACACCTTGAATGTGGTGAACGAAGAGTCTTTTGCCTTCTTCGGCTTTGAACTGTTGACCGTTAATTTCTACGATTACGTACATTATTTTATTTATTAAACGGGTTTCTTCCGCAAGGTGGATATTTCTATAATACCGCTTCTTTACCTATACGGACTCAAATCGTTTGCAAAATTACACAGTCTGTTTGGAATACGCAATACCTCGTACTATATATGTTCCTCTTTTTGAAAAGAAAAGAGATTTCACGTTACTATTTTGTTGGGATATCTACGGCTGAAGATGGCGCAAAGCTACCACATATATCAGAAATACGCTTCTTATCCCGTATTTTCATGCAATGTGGGTGGTGTTTTTGGTGAGAGAAACGGGTCCGCTGCGCAATGTATTTCCGGTTCGGAAAAGTCGCGGAAAATCGTTTTTTGATGAAAGAAAAACAGCTCTACAACGGCTTCTCGATGCGATTATGATGTTAACATTCTTTGACGCTGTTGCTATCGTGATAGCAACATGTTCTTATCGCGATAGCAACATGATGCTATCAACTTGACAACATGTTGTTATCAACTTGGTAATTATTCTGCTGTAAAATCTCCGGATGTGTGAATGATTAAAGATGAGAAGAGGAAAGTTCTCCCGATGGCGAAGTCTCTCCCGAAGCAACTTGCTTGTTCTCCTCCTGCCCGATAGAAGTACTTTATCGTCGGGGAGACAGAATTTTGGTAAGTTTTACGACCGTATAAATTATGATGGAAACGAATATGATGGCTGCTCCGGACGGTACACTCAGGCGATAAGAGAGTAAGAGCCCTCCGACACAACTAATCCATCCGATGATGATGGACAACAAAATCATTCGCTTGAAACTGTTTGTAAACAGATTGGCAGTCATCTGTGGCAAGGTCAGCATGGAAATGACAAGGACTATTCCCACCATACGCAAACAAGCTACGATGGTAAGCGCAATGCAAGCCATGAGCAGGTACTCGAAAAACAATACCGGCATGCGTTGCGAACGCGCGAATTCTCTGTCGAACGCAATGGTGACGATACTGCGCAAGAAAAGGCTGAAGAACAAGCCGATGATGCAAGTCAGCACACCCAACAGCCATAAATCCGTTTTTGTAATGGTGAGAATGTTGCCGAAAAGATAAGAAGAGAGGTCGGAAGCATATCCCGGTGTGAGGAAGCTGAAGATGATACCTATTGCCATTCCCAAAGTCCAAAGTACGGCAATAGCCGAATCCTCTCGCATATCGCTGCGTTTGCTCAACCATTCCACTCCGAAAGCCGACAATATGGAAAAAACAGCAGCCGACAATATGGGAGAAAAACCGAAATATAGTCCTATGCCGATGCCTCCGAACGATGCATGTGTGATTCCTCCACTGATGAAAACCAATCGCCGCGTGACAATGTAAGTACCTACGATGCCACATACGATACTTGCCAGCAGACTGCCCCACAGTGCATGTCGGAAGAAAGTGAAATCCAGTAGTTCTATCAATTCATTCATGATGGTGCTTGCTGTTTTGGGGTGATGCGACGTTCGCCCACGATGAGAAAGATTTCGTCTTTGAGGACTGTGGGGAGTTCTATTTCGCGCAGTTGCAAACTTCTGCACCAGCCGGCAACCTCCACTTCTTGCATGGTGTAGAGTATATCTCGGAATTCTTCTACTTCTTCTTCCGAATACTCATTTTCTTGTTTGCCTTTGTGCCTGTCCAGTTCTTCGTCGTCGTAATACTCGATATCTTTGCTGACTGCTGCGAGCAGACTCTCTTTTTCGCAAGTTTCGTGTTGTCCGCAACATTCTCTGTCTATGTTCACAACGGAAAAAGGCTTTTCTGTTTCTCCACTTGCTATTTTGTTTTGCTGCCTTCTATTGTGTAAACAACCTGCAATCAATCCTATCGCCAGAACTCCCAATAATGCCAAGACAAATACCCACATAATAGTTGCTTTCTTTTGTTGCCGCAAAAGTACGCTATTTTGTTCGACTCTTGACGATAGGCAGATGGAAATATGCAGTTTGCAACTATTGTTGTTATGTATCGGGAGGCAATATGAAGTAAAAAAAGAAGAGGTGCAATTGTCGATAGACAGATGCACCTCTTCTCGGATTTATGTACTGGAATTTACTCTTGTGTCAAGTCTACGGCGTAGTTGGCTCTCTTACCGGATGGATATATGCCGGTGAGAAAAAGCACTTGGTCGGGAGATTGAGAAGCTTGTTTCATGATTTGTTCCAAGTCTTGAACGGTTCTCAGTTGTGTACCGTTTGCTTTCAGAATGATAAACCCTTTTCGTATTCCGCTATCACTCATTCTGCCTTGGTTCAATCCTGTCACTTCTATACCATAACCGAGATTAAGTTGCTTTTTCGTTTCGGCAGAAACAGGACGGAATGCTGCTCCGAGCAATTCCATGTCTGCATTCTTCACTACTTTGGTGTTTCCTTGTGCGTTTTTGAGTGTGATGTTGAATGATTTCTCTGCTTTGTTTCTCCACACCTTAATGTTCACTTTGTCACCGGGTCGATATTGTGCCAAAGCTCCTTGCAAGTCGCCCATGCTCTTCACTTTCACATCTCCGATTGCTTTGATGACATCTTTTTTCTGCAAGATACCGTCGACAGAACTTCCTTCTGTGATTTCCAGAATTTCCACACCTTCGTTTGTACCCAGTTCTTTTTGTTCTTTACGGATTTCCTCCGGATAAGTTTCCTCTCCGATAGGACGACCTGTGATGCCCAGCATTGCGCGTTGTACGGTTCCGTATTTCTTCAGGTCGGTTACAACTTTTGTCATGATGCTTGTCGGTATGGCAAATCCATAACCACTGTATGTGCCTGTGGGAGACACCAGCATGGCATTGATACCTACGAGTTCACCTTTGGCATTGACCAGTGCGCCGCCACTGTTACCGCGATTGATGGCAGCATCCGTTTGTATGAAAGATTCCACCTGATTGCCGCCTATACTGCGCGCTTTTGCACTGACAACACCGGCTGTCACGGTGGAACCCAAGTTGAATGGATTGCCAACAGCCAAGACCCATTCGCCGACCTTCAGGTTGTCGGAGTTACCGATAGGAATGGCAGGAAAATCGTCGCCCTCTATTTTTACTAATGCCAAGTCGGTAGTAGGGTCTGTTCCTATGATACGCCCTTTTAGTTCACGGCTGTCTTGTAGCTTGACAATGATTTCGTCTGCTCCGTCTATCACGTGATTGTTGGTGGCAATATATCCGTCTTTTGAAATAATGACACCCGAACCGAACCCTTTTTGTTCCGGAGTGCGTACTTGTTGCTGGCGATTGCTCCCACCGTTTCCAAAGAAAAAGTCAAAAATGTCGGGTTGCGCCTGAATGGTTTGTACTTTGCTTCTTTGTACAGAAATAATGTGTACGACAGAATTCAAAGAACTTTCGGCTGCTTTTGTCAAGTCTACAGGTTGGAGCGACGAAAGTCCGTCCAATCCGGCTGCGATGGCTGGTGCTGTTTCGAATTCATCTTGAAAACTACTGTGGGTAGCATCTGTTCTCTTCATTAAAGAATAAGTGCTTACACTGGCTACTCCCGAGCTCACAAGAACGATAGCTGCAATGCTTGCTGCAAATTTGATTGTCTTTTTCATATGCTATATTGTTTGTTTTGTTAAAATGCAATCTTTAATTAACATCTGTGTGGGCGAATATAGAAGTAAAAGATAATGCTTATACCTTTGTTGCTACGTTTTTTTTTACTTTTAACTACACAGGTATGCTTTTGGAAGTTCTTAACGATAGAAGCATAAAAAAACGCCACAGTGAAATCTCACTGTGGCGTCATTTTTTTATCGGAATGTTAGTAAGTGATGACCGGCTCCAGCTCTTTCGCTTGAGCTATCATTTTTTCCAATTCCGCAACGGAAGGTATGCGATTGCAAAGATTTTTTGCTTCATTGGTTTCTACCAGTTTTGCGTGCAAGTTTGCCGGAATACGATGACGGAATTCTTTTACAGTATCCACGCCTGCTGCTTCCAACAATTCTGCAAATTGTCCTGCAATACCTTTAATACGGAATAAGTCTGAGTGATTTGTCCATTTGAGAATAAGTTTCTCGCTGATGCCTGTAGTTTCAGCCAATTGAACACGACCTTTTTTTGTTGCTCCTTTTTCAAGTAAGTCTGCTGTGGTTTTGATACCTGCTGCATTTAATTTTTCAGCGTATACTTCACCAACTCCTTCGATGTCTTTAATGTTATTTGCCATACGAATGTTTTGTGTTAAAATTATTCGGAACAAATTAAACTCTTTTTATTGTGTGGGTGATATAAAGAAAGAAAAAAGATAGCCTTTGCATTATAATTATTGTTTAATCAGCTTGCAAGCTGTTTCGATAATAGTGTCTATTCCTTTATTATAGTCTTCGGAAGTGATGTTTACGCTTACGTCGGGTTCTATACCAAACTCTATTTGTCGCATTTGTGCATTGTACATCGGGCTTGCCGAGAAGCGAATAGACCATCCGTTGGGTATTTCGGAAGTAAAAGGTAAGCCGGAGCCACCGCCGGTCTTATCGCCTACGATTATCACATTGGGAAATGCACGCATGATGTTTACAAAGTCGTTGGTGGCACTGTAGGAGCGTCTATTGGTCAAAACTGCCACTTTCTTTTGCCAACGTATGTTGTCGGAAGGCTCTATGTATACAGGTATGGGGGCAGAAAAGTCTTGTCTTCCTTGTCCTGTTTTATGAGAGATATATCCCGTTAGTCGTTTTTCATTGGTGAAGCGGGAAGCCAACTTTTGTGCTGTTGTCAGATTGCCACCTCCATTGTTGCGTACATCTATGATAATTCCGTTACAGGTTGCGAAGCGTCGTAAAATTTGATTGAGAGCACCTTCACCGATGCTTGTTGTAAAACTGCCACAATAAACGTAGCCGATGTTGTTATCCAGTATTTGATACTTCAATCCGGAGGTGATACTATAATCTTTCCCTAAATAGCGGCTCTGTATACTATCGTTGAAGTTGCGAGGATAGGCGTCGTACCAAGCTCGATATTGTGAAACAGCCATCGTACTTGTGAGATTCACATGCCCGTCGCGCAACTCGTTGACCATTTCAGAGAGAACTTCGAACAAAGCTTCCGAATTCATCTCATTGGTGATGCGCTGAGAATATCGGCGGTACACTTCATCCCAATCCAAGCCGTATTCTGCTTTTTTATATTCGAAAAAACAGTATTGTCTATCTATGATGCGCCACAGACTTTCGAAATTGTCTCGCGGTGTGTTGCCTGTTATATCTTCGCGAATACAGCTTGTGATGCCAAACAGACAGAAAAACAAAAGCAAGTAAACGAAACCTTTTCTCATACATCAATATAAAGGAAATGAATGAAAAGCTTTTTTCTTATCAAACAAATAGAAATTTTTGACAAGTCCTACCATGAATGTGTGCGAATAGGCATGTGTCTTGATTTGATTGATTTTCGACTGTTGAATATCGCAAATGTATCCTACGCGCATGTGCCACCTCATGAGTGGAAAGTCCAAAGTGAGTATTTGCTGTATAGAGAGAGCATTGTGGAAAGAAGTGTACACGATATGGTTTCTGTCATTCTTTATACCGAATATCTCGTAATAACTCTCTCCGTAATTGGGCGAAAAGCGAATACCGGAAAAAGGAATACTCACCTGATATCGAACCATAAACTCTGTTTGCTTCAAGTTGAAACGGTAAGTTGCCAAGCCCGATAAGTTGAGATGAGCGTAAGCGTACAATTGTGCAGGATTATTGGAGTTGCGCGTGTTGTAAATTCCACCAAAGTTGAGGGCTATTTGCGGACCTGCGAAGATGGAAAAACGAGAGGTCTTCAGTGCCTGATAAAGCAAAGCATAATTCCAATTGAGCATGCCGTAATAGGTATTTGCCGTAGCGGAGCGATTTTCTGTCAATGCGAGTTGTACTTGATAAAAGTATTGGCGCAACACTTTCCCGTCGATGAGGTGGGTGCGACGTATATTCTCGTGCGCAATACGCAATTCCGTTCCTCTGTATTCCAATGGTGACAGATAGGTGTCGAAAACATTGATACTTCCGGCTCCGATAAGCGTACTGCTACTCACATGACGATTTTTTGTCAAGCTGTCTGTTTGTGCAGACAAAGACAGTACACTGCATATTGCACAGATGAAATACCAAAATCTCATATTCTTCAGAATAAAGGAAGTTGCGGATTGTCCGCATCGATGGTTTCTATGTCTTGTTCCGTGTCGGGCAAAGTTTCTTCCGGTTCTTCTATAATAATGGGAGGAAGTTCGGTGATTGCAGACACTTTGAATGTTGTCAGGCGTTTGCCTTTGGCGCGCAAGCTTTTGATGCCTACGAAGCTGTCGCCATCTATCACCAACGGTTCGCGGAAATGGTCTTCTCCTCCGAATGAAATCTGGAAACGGGGATATTTCTCGTGCGAAAGCAGGATAAGTGTATTATGCTTGTTTTCTCCCAAGAAGCTGATGGGTTTGGCACTTGCTTCGAAGTTGAAGCGTTTCAAATAGGGATGGTTGCCTTGGTCTGCATCGTAAAGCAAAGCTGTCCAAACCTTGTGCTCGTCGAACTTTTCTATGTATGCGATGCCTTGTTGATAGTGATTGTTTACATCGAAGTTTGTCGTGTGATAAGTACCGTCTCCTTGTATCACGAGTATCAAGTCGTCGGAATGGAATTCGCCGAGATACTTCCCGCGACCGTCATAGTTGAGACGCAAGACGTCTTCGTCGAACCAAACTTTTCTACCGCCTAATGTGGATGCACCTTTTTGTTTCAGTGAAATTTTGTGCACTGCCATTTTCGTCAACAGATTGCCCATCGAAAGACGACCTTTTATGGCAAGCTCGCTGAAATCCTGTTCGAACTCGCTGCGGCGCAAACGAGGATTGGGACGCAAAGACACTTTCACCACTTCGGCTTCTCCGTTGGGATTGGCTGTGAAGTAGATGATTTTGGAACCTTCCGTTCCCTTTGTTACATCGTATTCGCGGTCTCTTATCATGGAGGTGACATTGAAACGCTTCATGTAGTAAGCACCTTCTTTGCCGTCGCGATAGATAACATTGTATATGGTGCGTTTGTCTTGCTTCTTGAAGACATTGAGGTAAAGTATGTTTTTACCGACAAAGAGCTTGTCCGAAACTTTTACCACCTTGTATTTACCGTCTTTGTAGAAGATGATGATGTCGTCTATATCCGAGCAGTTGCACACAAACTCGTCTTTTTTCAATGCTGTACCGATGAATCCTTCTTCTCTGTTGATATAGAGTTTCTCGTTGGCTTCCACCACTTTTGTGGCTACGATGGTGTCGAAGTTGCGTATTTCCGTGCGACGTGGATAATCCTTGCCGTATTTCTCTTTGATATATTCGTACCAGTTGATGGTATATGCCACGATGTGTGCCAAATGGTAATCTATTTCCTCTACTTGTTTCTTGAAGCGCGCTATCAACTCGTCTGCTTTGTCTTTGTTGAACTTGAGGATGCGTGCCATCTTTATTTCCATGAGTTTGAGGATGTCTTCTTTGGTCACTTCGCGCACGAATTGCGGATAATACGGTGTGAGTCGTTCGTCGATGTGTGCGCAAGCCGTATCCATATCGGGGGCTTGTTCGAATGCCTTATCCTTATATATGCGTTCTTCGATGAATATCTTTTCGAGCGAAGCAAAATGCAGGCTTTCCAATAACTCGCCGCGTTCTATTTCCAGTTCTCTCTTCAGAAGATGCAATGTGTTGTCCACAGCTTTTTGCAGTACGGCACTGACGGAGAGGAAATGAGGCTTGTTGTCGTCGATGACACAGCAGTTGGGCGAAATGTTGATTTCGCAATCCGTGAATGCGTACAGTGCATCGATGGTTTTGTCCGAAGAAACGCCGGGAGCCAAGTGTACGAGAATTTCCACCGAATGCGCTGTGTTATCGTCTACTTTCTTGACTTTTATCTTGCCTTTGTCTACGGCTTTCAGAATGGATTCTATGAGCGAGGGAGTGCTTTTTCCATAGGGCAGTTCGCTGATGCAAAGTGTCTTTTGGTCTATTTTGGAAATTTTGGCACGTACACGCACCACTCCGCCACGTTCTCCATCGTTGTAGCGCGAAACATCTATCAAACCACCGGTTTGGAAGTCGGGATAGATGGTGAAATCCTCGTCTTTCAGATAAGCGATGGCGGCATCGCACAGCTCGTTGAAATTGTGCGGAAGTATCTTCGAAGACAGACCTACGGCAATACCTTCCACTCCTTGTGCCAATAATAAGGGGAATTTGACGGGCAGGGTAATCGGTTCTTTGTTTCTGCCGTCGTAAGAGGCTTGCCATTCTGTGGTTTTGGGATTGAAGACGATGTCCAGTGCCAATTTGGACAAACGGGCTTCGATGTAACGCGGAGCTGCAGCACCATCGCCCGTGAGGATATTGCCCCAGTTTCCTTGACAGTCTATGAGCAAATCTTTCTGTCCCAATTGCACGAGGGCGTCGCCGATAGATGCATCGCCGTGTGGGTGAAACTGCATGGTATGTCCTACGATATTGGCTACTTTGTTGTAGCGTCCGTCGTCCAAACGTTTCATGGAGTGAAGTATGCGGCGTTGTACCGGCTTCAGTCCGTCGTTGATATGCGGTACGGCACGCTCCAATATGACGTACGAAGCATAGTCCAAAAACCAGTTTTGGTACATTCCGCCCAAATTGTGTTTCACTGCACTTTCGCTTTTCTCCACAGGCTTGTATTCCGAATGTCCTGTTGTTTCTACTGTTTCGTCTTGATTTTCTTTTTCGAAAATATCTTGGCTCATAGCTGTAATCTGTTCTCTTGCGACAAAAATACGAAAAAAGAACCGAAGACTTGATAAAATGTTAAGCCTTACAGCGGTTTTGTCTCTCGCGCCTTGTGCGACGGGAAGTTCTTGTTTGCGTGGTATCTCGATGTATATTTATGCAAGAATCGCGCCCTTTTCTGTATATTTATGCAATGTCCGGTGTGTTCTTTCGCAGGAAAAACTCTCGTTTCGCAATGTTTTTACAGTCCGAAACTGCCTCGAAAACTCATGTCTTTGACGAAAGAAAAACACGTCTACGATGCCTTCCTGATGCGATTGTGTTGTTAACATTCTTTGACGCTGTTGTCATCGCGATAGCAACATGTTCTTATCGCGATGACAACATGATGCTATCGACTTGACAACATGTTGTTATCAAA
>JBGXXU010000018.1:0-2508 GCA_041814865.1 Phocaeicola sp.
GGATTGGGTGTATCGAACCAAATGGTATTCTTTTGTGCCGGCAATGACAAACAAAGGATAAAGCCGGATAATACGAAGCTGAAACAACGTCGGATAACAGACATAAATAATGTTTTGATGGGGTTTATTTCTTCAATTCGGGATAACTGATGCGTGTATGATAGATAATCTTCAGTTTCTCCACAAAGACTTTTTTCACTTCCTCTATCTCGCGGAATGTTATCGGACATTCGGCAAAGAAGCCTTCTTGCATTTGCGCATCGATAAGACGGTGCACAAGTGCCTGTATCTTTTCTTCCGTGTATTCGTCGAGACTGCGAGAAGCCGCTTCCACAGCATCCGCCATCATCATGATGGCTTGTTCTTTCGTGTTCGGATTGGGACCCGGATAACGGAAGAGTTCCGCGTCTACTTCTTCGTCGGGGTGTTCGTTTTGATAAGATACGTAGAAGTATTTTGTCAATCCCTTGCCATGATGCGTACAAATGAAATCGCGCACGGAACGCGGTAAGTTGTGTTGTTCTGCCAACTTCATACCATCCGTCACATGGGCTATCACGATTTGCGCGCTTTGCATATAGTCTATTCGCGTATGCGGATTGAAACCCGTCTGGTTTTCCGTAAAGAATGCAGGATTGAGCATTTTCCCTATATCGTGATACATGGCTCCCGTACGTACGAGCTGTACCTTGCCTTTGATACGCACTGCGGCGGCGGCGGCAAGATTTGCCACCTGCATGGAGTGTTGAAACGTACCGGGTGCTTTTTCCGAGAGGTCGCTCAACAGTTTATTATTGATATTGGACAATTCGATAAGCGTAACATTGGAAGTAAAACCAAAGGCTTTTTCCAAAATCAACAGAAGCGGATACATGAAAAGCAACAATACGCCGCTGATAAAGAATGCCACGTACATGTACCACGTGAGTTGCGACACATCGTCGACATGCGTCAACTCCAATGCCAGATACATGACACTATAACCCAATGTCACGAAGAAAGCGGCACGGAATAGCTGCGAACGCTGGCTCAACTCCTTGAAACTGTACACTGCCACCAAGCCGGCTATCAACTGCAACAGCAAAAACTCATAAGGTGTCTTCAGCGAAATGGAACACAACATCATGGAAGCACTGTGTACCATGAAAGCCGTGTACGAGTCCAAAAAGACTTTCAGTATCAGTGTCACCATGGCAAAAGGCAACACGTACACGATGAGAAAAGCATTGGACACCATGAGCGAGGTTATCACAGGAAAGACCACCAGCGTAGACAATATCAAGTAAAGGCTTCGTCTGTCCACGAGGTATTCCATGCGGAAGATAGCCAAGAAGCAGTACAACAGAAAGACGATGCAAACCACGAAGATGACTTGCCCCACAAAGTGATACATCCATCCGCCTGCATTATCGCCCCGCTTGTCCCACTCTTTCTCCAAAGAACTCAGGATGGCAAATGTCTTGGGTGTCACTATTTCTCCGCGGTCTATGATGCGTTGACCCGTGATGACAAAGCCCACGGCATAAGATACGGCAGAGAGTGCTTCTTCCTTGTCGGCTTGCGAGCGATGAGCGTTGTAAATGAGGTTGGGTTCTATATAAATATGGAGATTGCACTGCTGCAATTCTTCTTTGTTCACGCGAGAGCTGTCGCCATCCGCCAAGTATTGATAAGCACGCTTGGACGTAAAAACATCTGCCAATGCGTGTCCTTTGGATATATTGCCCGTAACGGTATGTATGCCGTGTACTTTCTCCGTGCTCAGACGCTGTACTTCGTCGGAAGAGAGGATACCCACCTTGTATATCTCCGTCAGGCGGTCGACGATATAATTGTAACAAGCCGGCGAAATCACTTTGGAATACTGTTTACGGTAGTCGTCTTCGAACTTGTTCATGACACGCAGGAACACCGACTTGTCTATGTCGTAATAAGGCGCATAACTTGCCATCACACTGTCGCGCTCGCGTGCAAATACCTCGTCCGACTTGTAGATGGGAAAATCGTAAGGTGCTTGCAACAGTCCGTACAACCACGGCTTGTTTACCTCGAACTGATAATTGAATTTTCGTTCCCGGGGCAGGAAATAGACCACCACAGCCACCAGTCCCGCAAACAGCAGCAGGCGGTAGAGAAAAGACGTGCTTCGGGTCTTTTGTTCCATCGTAGATTGATTTACCATAATGTAGCTTTGTCTTCGCAATTCGGCATGCGTACCACCCATCGGCAGTACCTTGTTTTTATTTACTTACAAAAGTAGACAAACTTATCGTTGAGAAAATTACTTTTGGTGCTTTTTCGCTTTACAGTCGGACGACGAGCAGTTTTTCCCGACACTGCAACATATTCGGGAAGCCGTTTCACAATTCCAAGAAAACACCTCTACGAAGCCTTCTCGATGCGATTATGATGTTAACATTCTTTGACGCTGTTGTCATCGCGATAGCAACATGTTCTTATCGCGATAGCAACATGATGCTATCGACTTGACAACATGTTGTTATCAAA
>JBGXXU010000019.1:0-4807 GCA_041814865.1 Phocaeicola sp.
AAATGATGTAAGTTTTTTGAAGAATCATTATTTGCGACCAACAAGAATGAAAACTTCAAAAGTATAAAAGTGCAATCCGCATCAAACCGGGTTGCACTTATTTTTTATATGTATTTTTGTATGTAGCAAAGAAAAAAGCCCCGTAAATCATTGATTTACAGGGCTTTTCAAAATTATTGGCGGAGAGAGAGGTTTGTGAACCAAACTCTCCTATTTCGTTGTATTATAACGCCCTACCAAATTTGACAATCAGTCGTGTAGCATTTTTGTAGCAGTATTTTGACTGCCTTTTGACTACTCTTCTGACTACCGATTGAAAGCACAACTGCTCTCTTTTGGTGGGTACAAAGGTATAGAAAAACGGACGAAACTCCAAACGTTTGTGCCTTAAATATTTATATTTTTCTCTGCTACACATCCCGGTGCACGGTGCAAGTCCCCTTATATATAGGGGCTTGCACCGTGCACCGGAGTCCTATGAGAGAGGCAGATTTATGTCAGCTTCTACCCTTCAGTCTAGAATCCTACGTTATATTGAGTAAGACTCTATGCATCCGCTACTTATATTCAACCTTGCACCAAATGCAAGACGGATTGTATAGAGTGCAAACATTTGTATGTAGCGGGTTGCTCTTGCGGTGGTGTGCTAATAACTTTACTGTCATGAACAAATTGCTAGAAATGCTGAGATCAGCAAGAGAAGAAAAAGGGTTTTCTCAAGAGTATCTATCTTGGAAACTGGATGTTAGCTCCAGCACCATCTCTCGTTGGGAGATGGGTAAAACAGAGATGACCATACAGCAGATAGAGCGTTACGCCACTGCTGTAGAAATCAATCTGTGTCACCTATTTGCATTCCTTGCAAATGACGAAGCCTATCCTCCACCACTGGCAGAGATTCATGTTCTTGTATTTTCCAAGGAAGCCTTCGACAAGATTACGGGGATAATTTGTTCTTTGGGGTTTGAGAACGCAACCATGACAACCAATCGATTACAAGTATGGAAATAATCGCAATAGAAAGCCAAGCCTATCAGGAACTGGTAGACAGGCTCAATCGAATTGAGCAGTATGTGGCACGAACCTCTCATTTGATTCAAGATATAGATGATGAGTTGGAAATGACCACAAAAGACCTCATTGAAACTTTGAATGTTTCAGAGTCCACCCTATATCGTTGGCGAAAGAAACAGCTTGTACGCTACCGCTATACCGAGAGTGGTGATGTCCGCTACTTCTTCAAGTCCCTTGCAATCGCCACGAAGTGCAACAAACTACGTATTTCGGGAATGAGAAGTGATGAGGTTTTGGGGCGACTCAATCGTTTCAAAGATAATCTTATCATGAGTTCCTGCATCAATACCCAAAACCGATAACTATGATAGATAAGGAACAAATACTACTGCTTACCCAAGGAGGGTTGAATGTATTCTCCCACTTCTTGGGCTTTGAGGTGAACTTGCACCGAAACTTTCACAGTCCATTCTATGAGGACAGACGTGCGTCCTGCCACATCTATTATGACAAGAAAAGTTCTTCCTACAAGTTTTACGACCATGGCGATACTGCCTACTCGGGAGACTGCTTTTGGTTTGTGGCTACGTTACGAGGCTTAAACCTAAAAACTGACTTCCCTGAAGTACTGCAAAGCATCATAGAAGAGCTTAGGCTTCATTCTCTGTATGATGGAGAAAGTCGAACCGTCAGCTCTTCTTCTTTCCACATGAAGCCACCGGCCCAACCCAAGCCGAGGAAAGATATTCCTTCCAAAGAGGAAGAGCGTTCGTATGATTTTGAGATATTGCCATTTGATGATGACTTGTTAAATTATTGGGCATATTATGGTATTGACGAGAGTACACTCCGTCTTTTCCGGGTACGAAGTCTTAAACGCTATGCAAGTGTTTCGGCAGAAGGTAAGAAGTTTGAAATATTCAGTTCTCCCACCGATCCGATATTTGCCTATCTTGGGAACGGCTATGTGAAGATATATCGCCCACACAGCACAAAGGTTCGCTTCCTCTATGGCGGTCGTATGCCTGCCACTTACTGCTTTGGTATGGAGCAGATACCTTCCAAAGGCGACATCCTTTTCATTACCGGAGGAGAGAAAGATGTTCTCTCTCTGCATGCACATGGCTTCAATGCCATCTGTTTCAACAGTGAAACAGCACAGATACCTAAAAGTATTATTGAAAGCCTGCAACTTCGCTTTCGTCACATCATATTATTGTACGATGCTGACGATACCGGTGTACGTGAAGCTCGCCGACAAGTGGAACATTTGGAAAAATACAAGATATTGAACCTTTCCCTGCCACTAAGCGGAACAAAGGGTGAAAAGGACATCTCGGACTTCTTCGCTTTAGGAAATGGTGCAAATGAACTGAAGAACTTACTTGCCAAGATGTTCTCCGACATGTACAGTCAGACAATAATGATGCTCCGCTCGTGCGAGATCGATTACGACAATCCTCCCGATGCCTCAAAATCGGTTGTGGCAGTCAATGGCGTACCACTTGGAACTCAGGACAACTTGTTTTGCATTACCGGTGGTGAAGGCACGGGTAAAAGCAATTACATTTCGGCAATTCTATCCGGCACGTTAAGAGAGGAGAAACTGTCTGCCGAACAAACCTTGGGTTTGGAGATTACCGCAAATCCCAACGGCTTAGCCGTCCTGCACTACGATACGGAGCAATCGGAGGCACAACTGCACAAGAATTTTGGGAAGACGCTACGCCGTGCATCCTTGACGACGGTTCCGGATTTTTACCACTCTCTATACCTTGCTTCGCTCTCCCGCAAAGAGAGGCTGAAACTTATCCGCGAAAGTATGGATTTGTATCATCACAAGCATAAGGGCATACATCTTGTAGTGATTGACGGCATAGCCGACTTAATACGTTCTGCCAATGACGAGACGGAAAGTATCGCCATTGTGGACGAACTTTATCGCTTGGCGGGCATCTACAACACTTGCATCATCTGCGTGCTGCACTTCGTACCGAATGGCATCAAACTCCGTGGACATATCGGCTCGGAGTTGCAACGCAAGGCTGCCGGTATTCTTTCCATAGAAACGGACGATAATCCCGAATTATCGGTTGTCAAGGCAATAAAGGTACGTGACGGCAGTCCACTCGATGTGCCGATGATGCTCTTTGGTTGGGACAAAGAAGCAGACATGCACGTCTATCGTGGTGAAAAGTCGAAAGAAGACAAAGAGAAACGAAAGACCGATGAACTGATTGCCGTTATCAAGGAAGCGTTCCGAAACAAAATCAAACTTTCATACCAAGAACTTTGTGGAGCATTGATGCGTGAAATGGAAATCAAGGAGCGCACGGCAAAGAAGTACATTGCTTACATGAAAGAGCAACGTGTCCTAACACAAGATGCGAATGGGAACTATCAAAAAGGGGAACTATGCCATATTTAGATTCACGAACTGACTCCGAATCCGAAGAGACTTGGCAGAAACGTCTGTTCGACAAACTGATGTGTGTAGATGATAAGCTCGACCGCTTACTCTTCTTACAAGAACAAGAGGTCGATACAACCGTTCATCCTCCTCTTAAGCCTGAGTATTTGGACATCATAGATGTGTCGAAACTGCTGAAAGTGGAGCAAAAGACCATCTACAATTGGGTTTGGGCAGGAAAAATTCCCTACCTTAAAGCCAACGGACGTTTGCTCTTTCTGCGAGAGGAGATAGATGAGATGCTGCGAAAACGAGATGAATGGAGATGAATTGCACAAATTTCTGGCATTTACTTTGTCAGAATAGAATAAATGCTTACCTTTGCAAACGGGAATCGGGAATCGTCGTTGCAGAATTGTCTGCACTTCAAAGATAACAGTACTCGCTTGGCATACCGTAAGATCTGCCGGCGGGTCATTTTTTTATATATCATATGGCTAATAAAGAATCGCGTTCTATTCAAGAACAAATAGAATTGCTAAAGCAAAGAGGTATGATTATAAAAGATGAGGACTATGCTTGTCTTCATCTAAAAAATATCAGCTACTATCGACTAAAAGGCTATTGGTGGGATATGCAGAGGGACAAAGACAACCATGTCTTTCAGATGGGTTCCCGCTTTGAAGATGTTATTGTACGGTATTCTTTTGACAAAGAATTACGGCTTATCCTGTTCGATGCCATTGAAACAGTAGAGATCGCCTTACGCACAAAGATGATTTACCATCTGTCTCAAGCCTATGGAGGTTTGTTCTATATGGACAATACTCTCTTTGTCAGCGAAGTGCTTCATCGGCAGCATTTAGAGGATTTGATGAATGAATTTCTGCGTAGTGGCGAAGTTTTCATTAAAGAGTACAAACGCAAGTATGGAGTGTGGGAAAACGGAAAATGTGTGTCTCTCACTCAACAGCCTGATGCATGGGTTATTTTTGAGGTAGCCACCTTTGGGACGCTTTCAAAGATATACAAGAATCTCAACCACCAGATTTCGGAGAAAGCGAGAATTGCTAATGAGTTCGGGCTCAACCTGCATAGTGAACTATCAAGTTGGTTGGAAGCCATTTCTTATTTGAGGAATATCGTTGCCCATCATTCTCGAGTATGGAGTCGCACTATGGTGAAACGTCCAATGGACATCAAGAATCCCAAAAGGATTTGGTTGCAAAATCCTCTTCCGGAAGCTGCAAAGAAGAAGCCATATCTTGTGATTACAGCAATGCTTTATTTGTGTAAGGCTATTAATACCGGAGATAGCTATAAGAAAAAGATCCTTGCTTTGATAAAAGAGAATCCCCAAATACCCATTTATAAGCTTGGATT
>JBGXXU010000020.1:0-6580 GCA_041814865.1 Phocaeicola sp.
GTTAACATTCTTTGACGCTGTTGTCATCGCGATAGCAACATGTTCTTATCGCGATAGCAACATGATGCTATCGACTTGACAACATGTTGTTATCAAATCGGCAATATATAGATAGTTTGAAGGGGCGAGTTTTTGAGTTGATGAGGTACGAGGAGAAATGTTTTTCTTTACGACTTCGGCTTACCTTGCATCCGCCTTTTTATTATAATAAATGTACGCGCGCGAGGCATGAAACCATGTTGTAGAAATCGGCAACCATCCCGGTCGGGCATAGTCCCCCCTCCGCCCCCGTCGCAAATTTCTGTTTGCGGCTGCCATTTTGCTCCGAACCCATTTTAAGAGCGCAACAACAGACAAGAAACATACATATCGCTCAAAAAACAATTACCTTTACCCGACAATAAAATAATCTGACACAATATGAAAACAGTATTTATCACGGGCGCGACTTCCGGAATTGGCGAAAGCTGCGCACATATCTTTGCTCGAAACGGCTATCAAGTAGTCATCAACGGACGCAACAGCGAAAAACTTCACGCCCTGCATCGAACACTCACGGCACAGTACAACGCATCCGTACATCCCATTCTCTTCGATGTTCGCAAACGCGCGGAAGTGGAAAAAGCATTGGGAACACTGCCCGACGCATTTCGTTCGATAGACATTCTCATCAACAACGCAGGGCTGGTGCTCGGTGTAGACAAGGAACACGAAGGCAGTCTCGACGATTGGGACATCGTACTCGACACCAATATCAAAGGTTTGCTCACCGTGACTCGTCTGATTGTCCCCGAAATGGTAAAAAGAGAAAAAGGACACATCATCAACATAGGCTCCATAGCAGGCGATGCCGCTTATCCGGGCGGAAGCGTGTACTGTGCTTCGAAAGCCGCAGTCAAAGCACTGACCGACGGACTGCGCATAGACCTCGTAGACACGCCTCTGCGTGTCACCAACATAAAGCCCGGCATGGTGGAAACCAACTTCTCCATCACACGCTTTTATGGCAATAAGACGGCAGCAGACAAAGTCTATCAAGGCATCCGACCGCTGAGCGGCGACGATGTGGCAGACGTGGTGTACTGGACAGCCACCGCTCCCGCACATATGCAAATAGCCGAAGTGTTGTTGCTGCCCACGCATCAAGCCACAGGCACCATCGTCCACAGAAACCTGTAAGCACAGCCAAAGAAGTAAACAGACATGAGGTTAAACTCGAAAACTCATTTTACCTTTGCTCTATAATTTTACAATGAACCATATCGTATGAAAGATTTTCTGAAATTTACCTTGGCAACCGTCGTCGGTATCTTACTGACAGGAGTTGTGTTTTTTGTTTTAAGTGTTGTCGTTTTGACCGGTATCATTGCCGGTTCCGAAACGGAGACCAACGTACATTCCAATTCTGTTTTTGTTCTATCGCTCGACGGAATCGTCTCAGAAAGAAAAGAACACAATCCTCTTGAAACACTTCTGCCTCAAGAAACATCATCCATAGGTCTGGAAGATGTATTGAAATCCATCCGCAAAGCCAAAGACCATAAAGACATCAAAGGCATCTATCTCGAAGCCGGCAATTTGAGTGCTTCGTTTGCATCCCTGCAAGCCATTCGCAGAGAACTTACGGAGTTCAAAAAAACAGGCAAGTTCGTCATCGCCTACGGCGGCAACTACTCTCAAAGCACTTATTATCTCGCCAGCGCGGCAGACAAAGTATATCTGAACCCTATCGGCAATGTATCCTGGCAAGGTCTGTCGTCGGAAATCGTATTCCTGAAAGACCTTCTGAAAAAAGCAGGCATACAGATGCAGGTATTCAAAGTAGGTACTTACAAGTCGGCAGTAGAACCATTCACTTCCACAGAAATGAGCGAAGCCAACCGCGAACAGACACAAGTTTTCCTCAACTCCATATGGACGCAAATTCTGAACGACGTTTCGGCTTCCCGCAAGATTAGCATCGACTCGCTCAATGCTTATGCAGACAGCAACCTCAACTTCGCTCAAGCAAAGGTTTACGTGGACAAAAAGATGGTAGACGGACTGAAATACCAAGACGAAGTATTGGAGTTGCTAAAAAAAGAAATGAATATCGACAGCAAGCCACATACGCTGAAGCTCGAAGACATGATAAACGTAGACTCCACAGAGCCTAAAGGCAAACACGGCAATCTCATCGCCGTATATTACGCTTCGGGAGAAATCACCGACAAACCGACAAGCTCTTACAGCGACAACGGCATCAATGCCGAGGATATGACGGTAGACTTGCGCGAGCTTCGCGAAAACGAAGCCATCAAAGCCGTAGTACTTCGCGTGAACTCGCCGGGCGGTAGCGGTTTTGCTTCCGAACAAATCTGGCGCGAAATCATGTTGCTCAAAGAAAAGAAACCCGTTATCGTATCCATGAGCGACTATGCTGCTTCAGGCGGTTATTATATCTCGTGTGCGGCAGACAGCATTTTCGCAGAAGCCACCACACTGACAGGTTCCATCGGTGTCTTCGGTATGATACCGGATGTTTCGGAACTTCTGACAGATAAACTCGGTGTACGTTTCGATGGTGTGAAGACCAATCAACTATCCGATATGGGTAGCATGGGCAGACCGTTCAACGAAGCCGAAAAAGCATTGGTACAACAAAGCATCGAAGACTTCTACACTCTCTTTGTCAAACGATGCGCCGAAGGCAGAAAACTTCCGGCAGAACATATCCGAAAGATTGCGGAAGGACGCGTGTGGACCGGTGCCACAGCCAAAGACCTGAAACTGGTAGACGCTTTGGGCGGTTTGAACGATGCTGTCGCAGCGGCAGCCAAGAAAGCCGGCATCACAGAGTACACCCTCACTTCTTCTCCCGAAAAGAGTAGCGGACTCTTCGACTTCTTCGACAAGACGAGAAAACGTTACATCGGCGCACAGGCAGAAGCGGTTCTCGGTTCTTACTTCCAACAACTGATGTACTTGAAAGAAATACAAGACACAGACCGTATTCAGGCACGCATGCCCTTCTTCGTCACGATACGATAATCTTACGTCGGCATCATGCTACCACGTGTGAAGAAATACCCGCTTCTGCTCCCCCTTTCCTTTTTATATGGTTTGGGGGTGCGGTTGCGCAATTGGCTTTTCGACAAAGGCTTTCTGCGTAGCAAGTCTTTTCCTTTACCCGTTATCGGAATAGGAAATATCACGGTGGGCGGAACCGGGAAAACGCCACACACGGAATATCTCGTACGCTTGCTTTCGGAACACCGCAAAGTAGCAGTGCTCAGTCGCGGTTATAAACGCAAGTCGAAAGGTTTCTTATTATATAAGGAAGGGATTGGTGCCGATGAAATAGGCGACGAACCTTGTCAGATGGCGCGCAAGTTTCCACAAATACACATCGCGGTGGATGCCGACAGAGTACACGGTGTGGAGACATTATTGCGAAACGCTGTTACGCACGATACGGAAGTAGTGTTATTGGACGATGCTTATCAACATCGCTACATCAAGCCCGGTTTGCAAATCCTCTTGATAGACCACGAACGTCCTATCACGAACGATTGGCTTTTACCGGCAGGACGATTGAGAGAACCGGTAAAAGGCAAAGAAAGAGCAGACATCATCATCGTCAGCAAATGTCCTCCCGACGTGAATACCCTCGCCTGGCACAAACACCTTGCACCAACGGCAAGACAACAACTCTTTTTCACCGAATTGGTGTACGGCGACTTGTACGAACCATTCACACAAACAGTGCAACCGATGCCCGACGACCAGACACATGTTCTCTTGCTCTCCGGCATAGCTTCGCCTGCACGTATGGAAACTTATCTTCGCAAACACACTTCGCACATTCGTACCTGCACGTTTGCAGACCATCATAACTTTACCGAAACAGAGTTGTCCGATATTTGTGCCGCATTCGAACGACTGCCATCGCCACGTATGCTCATCACTACGGAAAAGGATGCCGCACGCTTGTTGACACACCCGCATTTACCTACATGCTTACGCGACAATATGAAGGTCTTACCGATAACAGCAGGCTTCATGCACGATACCGAAAATATGTTTAATAAAATCATTACCGATTATGTTACAGAAAATACAAGAAACTGCGGCGTATCTGCGCAGTAAAATGACAACAGCTCCCGAAACTGCCATTATTCTTGGCACAGGCTTGGGCAGTTTGGTACACGAAATCACAGAAAAGTACGAAATCGCTTACTCTGAAATCCCCAACTTCCCGGTATCTACGGTGGAAGGTCACAGCGGAAAACTCATATTCGGCAAATTGGGCAATAAGGACATAATGGCAATGCAAGGTCGCTTTCACTTCTACGAAGGTTATAGTATGAAAGAAGTAACTTTTCCCGTACGTGTCATGCGCGAGTTGGGCATCAAAACTCTTTTTGTTTCCAACGCGGCAGGAGGTACGAACCCGTCTTTCGAAATCGGCGACTTGATGATTATCACAGACCATATAAACCAGTTTCCCGAACATCCGTTGCGCGGCAAGAATATAGAATATGGTCCGCGCTTTCCGGATATGAGCGAAGCTTATTCCAAAGAACTCATTGCAAAAGCCGAAGCCATCGCAACAGAAAAAGGCATCAAAGTACAAAAGGGTGTTTATCTCGGTACACAAGGTCCTACATTCGAAACACCGGCAGAATACAAAATGTTCTACATCATGGGCGGTGACGCTGTCGGGATGTCTACCGTACCCGAAGTCATCGTAGCAAACCACTGCGGTATCAAGGTATTCGGTGTTTCTGTCATCACAGACTTGGGTGTCGAAGGTAAAATAGTGGAAGTATCGCACGAAGAAGTTCAAAAAGCGGCAGACGAAGCACAACCACGTATGACAACCATCATGAGAGAACTCATCAATCGCGCTTAAAACATGCACAAAGGTAACAGAACAGATATAGCACACCTGGGTGAGTTCGGTTTAATCAAACACCTCACCAAAGACATTGAATTGCTCAACAAAGAAAGCGAATACGGTGTGGGAGATGACGCCGCCGTACTGAACTTTGCCGGTAAGCGTACGCTCGTAACCACCGACCTCCTGATGGAAGGTGTACACTTCGACTTGGTATATACGCCTTTGCGTCATTTGGGATACAAAGCTGCCATGGTCAACTTTTCGGATATTTACGCCATGAACGGAAGACCCAAGCAAATCACCGTTTCCATCGCACTCTCCAAACGCTTTTGCATAGAAGATATGGAAGAATTTTATGCAGGAGTCAAGTTGGCTTGTGCGCGCCATCAAGTAGACATCGTGGGAGGAGACACCACCGCATCGCTTACAGGTCTGGCTATCTCCATCACTTGCATCGGCGAAGCGGAAGAAACAGATATCGTGTACCGCAACGGTGCCAAAGATACGGATTTGATTTGCGTTTCGGGCGACTTGGGAGCAGCATACATGGGTTTGCAACTCATGGAAAGAGAGAAATCCGTATTCCAAGACGATGCACAGGCACAACCCGATTTTGCAGGAAAAGAATATCTCCTCGAACGTATCCTCAAACCGGAAGCTCGCAGAGATATCGTAGAAACTTTGCACAAAGCAGGTATCAAACCGACATCCATGATTGATATTTCGGACGGACTTTCTTCTGAACTGATGCACATCTGTACTCAAAGCAATACGGGCTGTCGTATATACGAAGACCGCTTGCCCATCGACTATCAAACAGCCGTGATGGCAGAGGAATTCAATATGAACCTCAGCACTTGCGCACTGAATGGCGGTGATGACTACGAACTCCTCTTTACCGTTCCTCTTACGCGACACGAAGAAATTGCGAAGCTGGAAGGAATACGCGTGATAGGTCATATCACCAAACCGGAGTTGGGGCGTATGCTTGTCAGCCGGGATGGAACAGAACTAGAACTAAAAGCACAAGGTTGGGTAGCCCTTCAAGACTAAGCTAAACAAACCGACACTCCTGCCGTAATGTAGAGTGTCGGTTTTTCTTTTTTCGTCTCCTTTGAAAAAAAAACAACAAACATTTGCAGATATAAGAAAAACGCCTACCTTTGCACTCGCAATAACGATGGTGCCATAGCTCAGTTGGTAGAGCAAAGGACTGAAAATCCTTGTGTCCCCGGTTCGATTCCTGGTGGCACCACGATAGAAAAAGAGTTACTTACTGAAGTAACTCTTTTTTTGTGTCTTATCGTTTTGTGATACCTCTAAACCTCGATTGGGCGGGCTAAGATTTCTTTTTTCAGATTTATAGTTCCTCAAATATGCCATATCCGCGCCCATATAACCTTAATGAAACCATTCGTGCAAGCATTCATTCTCGCAAAAAAACAATAAGACCTCAATCCGGTATATCCGATGTCAAGTAAAGCTTCCCGAATCTTGGTCTCATCGTTTATAATCATACCACGATTTTAGGGTAGTTCTATCTGTGTCGAAACATCTATTGCCTGCTTCTACATGTTGAGAGAAAAACAGCCATACATAACAAGTCTCATCGGCTCTACAATGCCTTCTCGATGCGATTATGATGTTAACATTCTTTGACGCTGTTGTCATCGCGATAGCAACATGTTCTTATCGCGA
>JBGXXU010000021.1:0-22276 GCA_041814865.1 Phocaeicola sp.
ACGCTGTTGTCATCGCGATAGCAACATGTTCTTATCGCGATAGCAACATGATGCTATCGACTTGACAACATGTTGTTATCAAATCGGCAATATGTTATCAGTTTGAAGTTCTAAGTTTGAGAGTTGACGAGGTACGAGGAGAATATTCTTTTCTCCTCGCAACGCACTTTTTTGCGCAAGCAATACACCGGAAAAATAATCGAATAAAATACCGAGAATTCAATATACCATCGAGTAAACGAGAGTGAATTGAAAAATGATGAATGTAAGAAGAAGGAGAATGGAAACTTTCAATCAGCCCACCGGCATAATACGTCTATTTGCAAACAAACGTCAGTACATCTTCTATCGAAGAGAAGTAGACTTGCTCTCCGCTCAAGGAATGATGAACAAAACCATCGGCGAGCACTTCTATATACTCCGTATCATCTTTCGTATGAGTGGCAATGCCGTTTCGTTGCAACGCTTTTTTCAGCATGGAGCATCTCGTCCCTGCTCCTACAAGTCCTATTGCCATAGAACAAGCGGTCTCTATACGGAACAAGCCTCTTTCCACGTCAAACTGTATCTCTTTTCCGGAGAAGAATGTGCTCAAACTTCCATCCAAAGACAAGTCTTCGGGCGTTCCAATACGCACTTGTTTTTCTCCGTCAAGCAACCAAATTTTATCTGCGATTTGCAAAGCCAATTCCAAATCGTGCGTAGAAAGAAATACGGTCTTTCCCATTTCTCGAGAAAGTCTACGCAACAATTGCATGACTTCTACTTTGCTGGGGAAATCCAAAAAAGCCGTCGGCTCGTCCAGAAATATCACCGGTGTTTCCTGTGCCAGCGTTTTGGCTATCATTACTTTTTGTCGTTCGCCATCGCTCAATGTATGTATCATACGCTTTCTCAGGAAAGAAATACCTACTTGTTCCAAAGAACGTTCTATCACGACTTCGTCTTCTTTGCTCAAATTTCCCCAAAATCCGGTATAAGGACTCCTGCCTAAACCAACCAATTCGCGAACCGTCATGTTTCTGATAGAACATTTCTCCGTCAAAACAAGTCCCAACAAAGTGGACATCTCGCGAGAAGAATAGTCGGAAATACTTCTCCCACGCAAATAGATACGACCCGAAACCGGAGGAAGAATGGCAGAAAGCGTACGAAGCAATGTGGATTTCCCCGCACCATTGGGTCCCAACAGACAAGTCAATTCGCCACTATACAAAGAAGCGGTAATATCCTTTGCCACTATTTTATGACCTTGCTTCAAAGCATACCCTGTAGTCAAACCGTCTAACTGTACGATGGCTTCTCTCATTCTTGAAACTCTTTATTTCTTTTGCTGAACAACACATACACCACTACAGGAGCACCAATCAAAGCCGTTACAGAATTGACAGGCAAAGCTCCCTCAAAACCCGGCATACGAGCAATGACATTACAAACCAAAGCCAATGCTGCACCCACCAGAAGACAGGCAGGCATCAAGATACGATGGTCCGACGTGCGAAATAATCCTCTACACAAATGCGGAACAGCCAAACCTAAAAATATCACGGGACCACAATAAGCCGTCACAACGGCTGTCAGTATCCCTGAAGTCAGAATGACTTGCAAACGTGCCAACTTCACATTCAATCCCAAATTTTGCGCATAAGCCTCGCCGAGCAATAAGAGATTCATTCGCTTTATCAAGAGAAAAGAAAACGGTAAACAGCAACAAACCAAAATTACGAACAGCCAAACCTGATTGCCGGAAACTCGCGAAAAACTGCCCAACCCCCATATCACGTACGCCTTCACATCCTCTTCTATACTGAAAAACTTCAACACGCCTATGATAGCATTGGAAATATACCCTATCATCACGCCGATAATCAGCAACGTGACATTTCCTCTTACTTTCTGAGAAACATATAAAATCAACGCCATGACAGACAATGCTCCCAAAATAGCAGCTACTGTCAACGAAAACTCGCCCACAATACCGACTTTGCTCAAAGCCACTCCTCCAAAAGTTCCCGATAATAAGATAACAAAAGCCACGCCCAAACTGGCACCGGAGCTGATACCCAAGACAGAAGGACCAGCCAAAGGATTTTGAAAGACTGTCTGCATCTGCAAACCGCTAACAGCTAAAGCTGCGCCCGCTACCATCGCAGTTACAGTCTGCGGAATACGAGATTTCCAAATGATATTACTCCATATGACAGATTCCTGTCCGGTACCGAAAAGGATATTACATATGGAGCGTGCCGGAATAGACACAGAGCCCAATAACAAATTGAGTATAAACAACACGACAATGGAAAAGAAAATAATCCACATTGTTATGAAGACACTTTTTTTCATCGAGCCAAGAATATGGTGGGATTATTTCAACAAATGATAATATACAGGATTGTGTTCGGGCAACAAAGACGGATGAAATACTTTTACAAAATCGCTAAGAATTACTTCCGGTTGCATCGCCATGTGTTCATAATAAGGAGTCGTGGTCATATTGCAATAAATGACTTTTTTATTCTTGAAAGCATCAAAGTCAGTATAACGTTCCTCCAAAGCTTTCAATACATCGTAAGTAAATTCGCCTTTATAACTATTGAGAATACGCCAATAATCAACATGGGCAGCTTTTGCATACAATGCTTCAAATTCCATATTATAACCACCTGTTTTATTGTCTTGCAAGAAATATATGGCACCGGCATCCGCAAAGAGTTGTGCCAGATAGCTTTTCCCTCCTGCTACATAACAGTTACCTCCTTTGAAATCACTGCTGAAAACGGTAGGTTTGTCTTTTATATTTGCAGTCAACGCCTTAATTCGATTGTATCGCTCTGCCATTCCTTCGAAGATTTCATTGGCTTCCTGTTCTTTTCCTATCAGCAGTCCCACAAACTTAATCCACTCAGCCTGCCCGAGCGGAGTTTTCTCTTTATAACCTAAGTGTGGGATAAGGGGGATATTTACTTCTTTCAGTGTTTCATACCCTCCTCTCTTGGAAGGAGAAATCAAAATCAAATCGGGATTTGCCGCTATAACTACTTCACTGTCGAACTCTCCCTCGATACCTATCTGCACTATGCGCCCGTCTTTCAACCGTTGCTTCACATCCTTATCAAAAAGATAACGAGTGCTGGTTATTCCCGATACATGGTCTAATGCACCTAAACGTATAAAACTGGACAACTGAAAAGTTGTCATACAAATAGCAGTTTTGATTGGAACACGGATAATCTCATATCCTTCGGGAACGGCTTTTTCATCTGCCGAAGCTTTCAACAAAGCTAAACGCTGTACGTGTGAACTGTCTTTGTCCGGGTCTTTTAATTCGACCAACCACAAGTCCGGGTTGATTTGTTTCACATCAAAACACACGGCATACGAGACCTCGATTGCTTGTGTTACAGAATCTGTTATTTGAACATCACGACTTGTCTGCTGACGATTGCCACAGGAAACGATTCCTAAGCTCAAAATCAGCAAGAAGAAAATCTTTTTCATCCCTTTGCTTATTAAATTCACACTTCCAACGCACCGATGATTTCTCGCACAGAAGTACAACCATGACGGTCTAAATACTCATTGATACCCAATGCCACTTTTTCGCAAACAGTAGGGTCAATGAAATTGGCAGTACCAATCTGTATGGCACTTGCACCAGCCAATAAAAACTCGATAGCATCTTGTGCATTCATGATTCCTCCTAAACCTATTACCGGAATTTTTACCGCTTTTGCCACTTGCCATACCATACGCAAAGCGATAGGTTTTACTGCAGGACCACTTAATCCTCCGGTAATAGTAGAAAGAACAGGGCGACGCGTTTCAGCATTGATAGCCATCCCCAACAAAGTATTGATAAGTGAAACGCTATCCGCTCCAGCATCTTCTACCGCTAAAGCAATATCTGTCACACTCGTCACATTGGGAGAAAGTTTCACTATCAAAGGTTTCTTATATACATTTCGCACAGCTTTCGTGACTTCTGCCGCACCGGAACAAGTCACACCAAACGCCATACCACCTTGTTTCACATTAGGACAAGAGATATTCAGTTCGACAGCAGCTATATTCTCCAATTCGTTGATAATTGCTGCTGTCTCCATATAATCTTCTATCTGTGAACCGGAAACATTAACTATCACACGAGAAGGCAAGTCTTTAATTTGCGGATAGATATGTTCGACAAAATAATGCACTCCCTTATTCTGCAACCCTACGGCGTTAAGCATGCCCATCGGAGTTTCTGCCATACGCGGATAATCATTCCCTTCGCGAGGATGCAATGTGGTTCCTTTTACAATGAGACCTCCGATATGAGACAAATCCATAAAATCTTGAAACTCCAAGCCGTAACCAAATGTCCCCGAAGCCGTCATCACGGGATTAGCCATTTGCAATCCACCTATATTTACACTTAAATCTGCCATGTCAATTGTTCTATATTGAAAATAGGACCTTCCGTACATACACAAAGATTGCCTTTGGTAGTTTTTTCCACACAACACAAACAGGCACCTATACCACAAGCCATAGTATTCTCTAATGAAACCTCACAGAATATATTTCTCTCTTTGGCGTATCGAGCTACTGCCATCATCATAGGTTTGGGACCACAAGTATAAATACGGTCGAAATGTGTTTGCGACAAAACGGAATGCTGAGTAACATATCCTTTCTCGCCCAAGGTTCCATCTTCTGTCGTTACAAAAACTTCACCGATACATGCAAACTCTTCCAACTGAAGCATTCCGGCACGAGTGCGTCCTCCTAATAAAAAATGAGGACGAAAACCTTTTTTCTTCAATTCATCACCCAAGTATAGCATTGGAGCAGTTCCAACTCCTCCACCGACAAGCAAAAGACGTTCTTCTTTCTTCTCAGGTAAAGTAAAAGTATTTCCCAAGGGTAAAACTGTATTGAGTAAATCGCCTTCCGAAAGCATAGCTAAGCGGCGTGTTCCATCACCAACCAACTGTATAAGAAACCAAACCTCATTTTTTGTTCTATCTACATAATTGATAGAAATAGGACGACGCAGAAAAGTAGTAACAGAACCATCCACACGCAATTCGGCAAATTGTCCGGGAAGCATCTCAGGTAATGGTTGAGGATGTGTTGCTTTCAGTAAAACATAGTTGTCATTAAGTGTGACTTTCTCTTTGATGACAAGGTCTAATATATACTTTTTCATATCATTGGTTTTCTCTTTCTCGCAAAAGTGGAAGTAGCTCTAACATGCCTTCGGAAGCTCCTTTCTTGATAAGCGTAACCCTACGAGGTAAAGCAATTTCATCGGCATGTGGGTCTATGAGATAAATCGGAGTATTCATGGGAGCATAATGTACAAGCCCAGCAGCAGGATATACTTGCATAGAAGTACCTATGATAATGAGGATATCCGACTGAGCCACCAATTGGGCAGCAGGTTCTATATTGGGAACAGCTTCGCCAAACCAAACAATATAAGGACGCAACTGCGAGCCATCTTCAGCTAAATCTCCCAATCGTATCTCATAATCTTCGGGAGTCAATTCCTTTACATAAGCAGGATTACCAGATTGACGAGAAGAACAGACCTTGGTCAACTCACCATGTAAATGAAGCACAGAAGTACTTCCGGCACGTTCATGCAAATTGTCTACATTTTGTGTCACGATATGCACATCGAACCATTGCTCCATTTCAGCCAATAATTCATGTCCTTTATTAGGAAAAACATCCAAGAGTTGCTTCCGTCTCTCATTATAAAAAGACAAAACCAATTCCGGATTTGTGGCAAAACCTTCCGGAGTTGCCACTTCTTCAATAGAGTATTGTTCCCACAATCCTCCCATATCACGAAAAGTACTAATGCCACTTTCAGCACTCATGCCTGCACCAGTCAATACTACAACTCGTTTCATCTCTTTATCTATGTTGGATGATGACAAAAATACGTAAGTTCTATCGAATAGCCTAAAAAATACCCAAAGCATATAGCATACTATCCGCATATAACAATCAGCATACGCCCATATAAAAACGAGAAAGTCTGCAATCGAACAATAAGCGGTTGCAGACTTTATACTATACAGGTCTTATTTTACGCGGATACGCTTGCCTGCTTGAATGTTGTTTCCTTTGATACCATTGAGTTTTCGAATTTTGGCTACTGTCGTACCATATTTACGGGCTATACTACCCAAATTCTCTCCCGATTTGACTTTGTGAGAAACCGATTTGGAAGATTTTGACTTCTTCTTTGTTGCTTTGGTTACAACTGTCGGTGTAGAATCTTCGATTTCCACCTCTTCACGACGACCGATGTAAGCATTACTATCGCTGTTTTCTATTACAGCCAACTTGTCCATATAATGATTTATCAGACTTTTGGGTAATCGTAAAGCATAAGTTTCCGTATCACCGGGAATAATATCGCGTTTCAATTCAGGGTTGAGCGCGCGCAACAAATCAATATCTATATTATCACATACATCTGCTATCTGACGAAAGTGCAGGTTCTTATTCACATGAATAGTATCTGTTCCTTCGGGATACATGGTCATATCCATAGGACTGATATTGTGTTCGCAATAATAAGTCATGATGTAATTGGCTGCAATGAATCCGGGAACATATCCTCTGGTTTCTCTCGGTAAAAGATTGTATATCTCCCAAAAGTCCGTTTTTCCTCCTGCGCGTTTTATTGCTCTGTTTACGGTACCGGGACCACAATTGTATGCTGCCAAAGCCAAGTGCCAATCATTATATATATCGTATAAGTCTTTCAAATAACGAGCCGCAGCACGCGAAGATTTCAACGGGTCTCTTCGTTCATCCATCAGACTGTTGTTTTGCAAGCCATAAGCCTGTCCCGTGCGCAACATAAACTGCCAAAGTCCCACTGCACCTTGACGAGAGACTGCTGTAGGATTCATGGCAGACTCTATAATAGGGAGATATTTCAACTCATTAGGAAGGTTGTACAGTTCGAGAGCTTCTTCAATCATCGGCATATAGAGATTTTTAGCTGTCAGCATGAAAGCCACACGATTTCTCAACCTGTTTGCATATAAATCTATATAATCTCTCACCACCGCATTGTAAGGCATTTCTATAATGGCAGGTATTCTCTTCAATCGTTGGCGATATACTTCTTCGCTCACAACAGGCGATGTATCTATATCGCCACAATCTTTAGTCGGTTTTATGTATTGTTTTACAAGCCAGTTCCGATAGAGACTATCGGTAGAAGCCTGCATCCCTTCCGGCAAATCAATGTTTTCTTTATTGCTTTGAGCAAAAGCGTTCAACACACAGAAAGCCATCAAGACAGAGATATAAAGTTTCTTCATATTACATTAAAATTTCAGTGTACATTTCAATCCCACTCCTTGCATTTCGTTGGGACGGTTATCATTAAATACAGTCGGCTCCAAAGACATGCTCAAGTCCGTTGAAATATCAAAATCTGATAATTCCGCATCGACATAAGCGTCTATCACCGACAACAAATAAACCCCTATCGTAACAATGATACTCAAATCTCGTTGACGACGATAAAGGTTCTTTCTGTTGCGAAACAATTCTTGATAATAAGCGAGATTGCTTTTCACATCCACATGAGATGGCAAGAAGTTTTCGTAACTTTTAGCAGTAGGATTATCGCTCATGATATCCTGATACGCTTGCGAATAATCCTTGTACATATTATTGTTCCACATCAAAGCATAGGCACAACCTACAAAACCACCATATATCAAAGGTAGTTTCCAATACTTACGATTGTATATTTGTCCCGCACCCGGAAATATCAAAGCCAACCAAAGCGACTTTTGCGATTTGGGTATCCATTGTTTTTTGGGCAGTTCCACCGGTTTTGCTTTGGCTTTCATTACAGAGTCTGTTCGCTGACGAAGACGTAACGTATCGACGGGTGGCAAAACCTTATCGGGCGCAAATTGTCCTTTACCCACGACACGGGTTGTATCCAACAAAGAAAGACTGTCCGCAAGGTGTTTGGCACGAATAGAGTCGGTCGTCAAAGTACGTTTTCGACGTTCTTTGGAACGTTGCGCATCGGCTGTCGTAGCGAAACAACAGAGCAAGATGCCTGTCAACACCCAAAATTTCAACGATATGGCAATGGAGGTTCTCAAAGCTGTTACTTATTATTCTTTATATTGTCCAACAACTCCATGATACGTTCCAAGTCGCTTTCATTGTCAAAAGGAATACTGATTTTGCCTTTTCCTTTTTCCGTGCACGACAATTTCACTTTTGTCCCGAAAAAAGAAGCCAATTGTTTTTGCAAAGTCATGTACTCGGGAGTAAGTTTTGCATTGGTACCGCCCAATCGTTTTCCTCCCACTTGTACGCTTTCTCCGTTTGCCAAAGCCTTTGCCATTTCTTCTACTTTGCGAACAGAATAATTGCCTTCGAGCAACTCATAAAAAAGTCTGATTTGCAATTGAGGCTCTTCTATCGTCAGCAAAGCACGGGCATGCCCCATATCTATAGATTTGTTTTTTAATGCCAACTGAATAGGAGCCGGCAATTTCAACAAACGCAGATAATTGGCAATGGTGGCACGTTTCTTTCCTATACGTTCGCTGAGTTTCTCTTGCGTCATGCCGTATTGTTCCAACAAGTGTTGATATGCCAAAGCTATCTCCAAAGAATTCAAGTCTTCGCGTTGGATATTTTCTATCAAAGCCATCTCCATGACATTCTCATCGTCGGCTGTACGAATATAAGCGGGTATAGTCTTCAAACCGGCTTTTTGAGAAGCTCTGAAACGGCGTTCGCCTGCAATGATTTGATACGTTCCGTCTTCCATCTTTCGCAATGTGATAGGCTGAATGATACCTATCTCCGCAATGGAGTCGGCAAGCTCCTGCAAAGCTTCTTCGTCAAATTCTCTTCTGGGCTGATTGGGATTGCGTACAATCCGACTCAACTCTATCTCGCTGATAGAAGAAGAGCCTGCCGTATTCACATCGTCTCTTGTAGAGATGAGCGCATCCAATCCACGTCCCAAAGCATATTTCTTTTGCACTGCCATAACGTCTTATTTACTGTTTTTGTTGATGATTTCATTTGCCAGCGAAAGATGATTTTTCGCTCCTGTAGAGTCTGCATCGTACAAGATGGCAGGTATTCCATGACTCGGAGCCTCGCTGAGTTTCACATTGCGCTGAATGACGGTTTTGAATACCAGTTCCTGAAAGTGCCGTTTCACCTCGTCGTAAATCTGATTTGCCAAACGAAGACGCGAATCATACATTGTCAGCAGAAAACCTTCTATCTCCAAAGAAGTATTCAATCGGCTCTTGATGATTTTAATCGTGTTGAGCAATTTGCTGATGCCCTCGAGTGCGAAATACTCGCATTGTACCGGTATGATGACCGAATCTGCTGCCGTCAAGGAATTGATGGTAATCAAGCCCAAAGATGGAGAACAGTCTATCAATATAAAATCATATTCGTCGCGAATGACTTTCAACGCATTCTTCATTACATCTTCTCGATGCTCCAAATTCAGCATTTCTATTTCTGCGCCCACCAGATTTATATGCGACGGTATAATGTCCAGTCCCTCTATATCGGTGGTATAAACGGCTTCGCGTATGTCCGACTGGTTTATCAAACATTCGTAGATAGAACAATCTATCTGTTTGAGGTCTACCCCCAGCCCCGAAGATGCGTTTGCCTGCGGGTCGGCATCTATCACCAAAACTTTCTTTTCGAGCGTAGCCAACGATGCTGCCAAATTGATGGTTGTGGTGGTCTTGCCTACTCCGCCTTTTTGATTTGCCAAAGCTATTATCTTACCCATATTTTGTCTCTGTTATCGATTTGCGAAGTAATAAAGATTAACCCAAAACGGCTTCACCTTCCTACCGACATTTGGCTTTATTGTTGATAACTCGCCTTTTTTGTTAATAACTATCGCGCGCAAATATAAGGAAAAGTAGTATCGGCACTGCTCCATTAAGAAGAATTGAAGCTCTTTTCGACTTCTTTGAAGTCCATACGACGACACAACGAAAATCTGTGTCCGTACACCGTCGGGAAACTCCCATCCGTCAGGATGAATATCGGTAAAACGATACGACTGTTTCTGTATAAATATACACTCCCTCTTGTATATTGTCAACTCAAAAATTCGTCCCTTCAAATTGACAACATGTAGCCAAGTTGATAACAACATGTTGTCAAGTTGATAGCATCATGTTGCTATCGCGATAAGAACATGTTGCTATCGCGATGACAACAGCGTCAAAGAATGTTAACAACATAATCGCGTCAGGAAGGCATCGTAGAGGCGTTTTTCTTTCATGAGAGAGATGACTTTTCAAGGTTTTCGGGGACTGGAAAATCATTGCATCGCGACTATTTTAATGCAATAACATACCACACGGCATTGCATAAATATACAGGAAACGCACCTTTTTTTGTAGCAGCATATAGCTCGCTTACGGTTTTCTGCAACGACCTTATAGCTGAAAATGTTATTTTTGTCTCACTCTAAACAAACACACATGGAAAATATAAAAAACAGAAGAACCATCAGGAAATATAGTCGGCAAGAAGTATCGGACACATTGCTGAACGAACTGCTCGAGGTTTCGTTTCGTGCACCGACAATGGGCAATATGCAATTGTACAGTGTAGTAGTAACCAAAGAACAAGGTAATAAAGAGAGACTCGCTCCTCTTCACTTCAATCAACCGATGGTGAAAGAAGCACCCGTATTGCTGACTTTCTGCGCCGATTTCAACAGGGCAACTTCATGGTGCGAACAACGAAAAGCTACACCCGGCTACGATAATCTTTTGTCATTTCTCAATGCCATGTCGGATACCCTGCTCGTTGTACAAGCCTTCTGTACGTTGGCAGAAAGCAAAGGATTGGGTACCTGCTATCTCGGTACGACTCTTTATAATACAGAAGCCATCATAAAAGAGTTGCAATTACCTCGCCTTGTAGTGCCTGTTGCTGCCATCACCGTAGGTTATCCTGCCGAGACTCCCGAACAAGTAGAACGCTTGCCGTCGTCCGGTCTTATTCACTCCGAAAAGTATCACGATTACAGTTCGGAGGATATCAATCGAATTTATGCAGAAAAGGAAGCATTGGCTATCAATCGGGAGTTCGTGCGCATCAATAATCAGGAAACGCTTGCGCAAGTCTTTGCAAACGTCCGCTACAAGAAAACCGACAATGAATTTATATCAGGAAAACTGTTGGAAGTATTGAGAAAACAAGGCTTTTTGAAATAAGCATTATTCGGGAGAGGAAGACAGAAACCTTAATGTTTCCACCTCTCCCAATCTTTTTTTCAAACGTTCGAATTGCGCCAAGCGAATGCGCAAAGTCATATTACAATCCATTTCGAACACTTGAGAAAGAACTTCGGGCATTTCTTCTTTCACGATACGCATCACATCGTTCAGAAAAGGATATTCGAATTGTATGGCTACCATTCCATCTACGGTACGCTCTACGACCTCCGCGTCTTCGAGCGCCAAAGCCGCCGCCGTACGATAAGCCACAATCAATCCTCCCGTACCCAATTTTATTCCTCCGAAGTAGCGCACAACAATTACCAATATATCCGTTAATCCTTTGGAATTGATTTGCCCGAGAATAGGTTTGCCCGCAGTACCCGACGGTTCGCCATTGTCATTCGCACGAAAATCTGTCCGCTCCGCCCCCAACATATAAGCATAACACACATGGCGAGCATCGTAATACTGCTTTTGATAGACGGCAAGATACTCTTTTACCTGTTCTATCGTCTGCACAGGCAAAGCAATAGCAATAAATTTGCTTCGCTGCTCAGTGAAGACCGCTTCCGAAGGTTTCGCTATGGTTAAATATGTATCTCCTGCTGGCGTCATTCTTTCAGATATAAAAATACCCGATGAGTGGAGTTTCCATTCATCGGGTATCTGTTTGTGCACGATTTATTCCTTGATATCTATCACAAGATTCAATTCGTTCAATTGCTTTTCATCCACATTGCCAGGCGCATCCAACATAACATCGCGCCCTGAGTTGTTCTTGGGGAATGCGATACAGTCGCGAATAGAATCCAATCCTGCAAAGAGAGAAACCCAACGGTCTAATCCGTAAGCCAAGCCACCGTGAGGCGGTGCACCGTATTTGAAAGCATTCATCAAGAAACCAAATTGCTCTTGTGCTTTTTCGGGAGTAAATCCGAGAATTTCAAACATTTTAGCTTGTAATTCCGCATCATAAATACGAATAGAACCTCCACCTACTTCCACACCGTTGATGACCATATCGTAGGCATTGGCACGCACCTCAGCCGGGTTTGTATCCAACAATGCTTTGTCCTCCGGTTTCGGACTGGTGAAAGGATGGTGCATTGCCATCAAGCGTCCTTCTTCCTCGCTCCATTCGAACATAGGAAAATCTACCACCCATAAACAAACAAATCGGTTCTTGTCACGAAGTCCCAATTGATTACCCATTTCAAGACGCAGTTCACAAAGCTGCTTGCGTGTTTTCATCACATCATCACCGCTCAATATCAGAATCAAGTCATTCGGTTCCGCTTGGAATGCCTCTCTCAACTTCTGCAAAACTTCTTGCGAATAGAATTTATCTACACTCGACTTCACGGTACCGTCAGCTTCCACACGTGCATATACCATACCTTTCGCTCCTATTTGCGGACGTTTCACAAAATCCGTCAATTGGTCTAATTGCTTACGCGTATAGTTGCCTGCACCTTTTGCACAAATACCACCGATATAAGCCGCATCGTCAAATACGGAGAAACCATATCCTTTCAAGATATCCATCAGTTCCACAAATCTCATATCAAAACGCAAGTCGGGCTTATCACATCCATAATACTTCATGGCATCAGCCCAAGGCATTCTGATAAAAGGTTCGTTGAGTTCTACGCCGCGCAATTCTTTGAACAAGTATTTCGCCATACCTTCGAATGTGGTAATCACATCTTCCTGGTCTACGAAACTCATCTCACAGTCTATTTGTGTAAACTCGGGCTGACGGTCTGCACGCAAATCCTCATCGCGAAAACATTTCACGATTTGGAAGTAGCGGTCGAAACCCGATACCATAAGCAATTGTTTCAATGTTTGCGGAGATTGCGGAAGAGCGTAAAACTGTCCCGGATTCATGCGAGAGGGAACAATAAAATCACGAGCACCCTCGGGAGTAGAGCCTATCAACATAGGTGTTTCCACTTCGATAAAGCCCAAGCTATCCAAGTATTTTCTCACTTCGAGTGCCATACGGTGACGCAACTCCAAATTGCCACGTACGGAATTTCTACGCAAATCGAGATAGCGATATTTCATACGAAGGTCGTCTCCGCCATCCGTATTATCTTCTATGGTAAAAGGAGGAGTCAGTGCTGCATTCAGCAAGTTTAGTTCCGTTACGATAATCTCTATGTCGCCGGTAGGTAAGTTGGCATTTTTCCCTGCACGTTCGCTAACATTGCCTTTCACTTGTATGACATATTCGCGTCCCAACTTATTTGCACGTTCACACAACTCTGCATCTACGTCTGTATTGAAGACGAGCTGTGTAATACCATATCTGTCACGCAAGTCTACGAAAGTCATTCCTCCCATCTTACGGGTACGTTGCACCCAACCGGATAATGTCACATTTTTTCCTGTATCAGCGAGACGCAACTCGCCACACGTATGAGTTCTGAACATGTTTCTGATGTTTTGTATATTTTAATAGACAAAAGTACTACTTGTTTTCTTTTGAGCCAAAGAGGATAAGCCCTAACTTTCCTTTTGCTGTTCAATGGCTTCCCGAATGCGCATCAACAGCACGATATCTCCTACCAGATTTCTATTTTTCAATGCCAGTTCGGCTCTTCGCATAAGTTTCTTCAGCGTAAACTCGAGGCAGGGAATATAGATTTCCTTACCTATTCTGATTTCTTCCGGAAGTTCTGCTGTTTCAAACCATTCTTTAAGTTCGGCAAATTCTTCTACCGTATATTTTATCGGCTTCTTCATATTTAATCTTAAAAAGGATAACCTACCGCAAAGTGAAAAGCAAAGTCTCTTTTCAGTCTCGGAGAAATAATGGGATAACGGTCTTTGCCGGAATACATCGGATTGACAGCTTTCATACCGGCATCGAAACGCAAAATCAAAAAATCAAAATCAAAACGCAAACCTACACCATACGCCATAGCTATCTGCTTAAAGAGGCGGTTGAACTTGAAAGCACCTTCGGGCTGCATGGCTCTGTTGCGCAGAGTCCATACATTGCCCGCATCCACGAACAAAGCACCGTTCAGCTTCCAGAATAAGTGTGTGCGATACTCCATATTCAAGTCCAACTTCAAATCGCCCGTATGATTGACATAGTCCAAACTGCCTTCCGTACCGGCATATCCGCCCGGTCCTAAAGAGCGTACACGCCATCCGCGTACACTATTGGCACCTCCTGAAAAATAAAGTTTTTCGAAAGGAAGAATTTTAGAATTGGCGTAAGGATAAGCTATTCCTATTCCGGCATGAAAGACTAAAGCATTGCGTTCATCTATAAAATAGTTCTTGGTAAACTCTGCATCGGCTTTCAAGTATTGAGCGAAATTGATATTTGCCATTTTATATGCTTCGCCTTCTTTCGGTCTTTTGTTCACCGCTTTAGAGAAAGCATAAAGTATATTGCCCGCCTCTTCCACATTCAGACGTATGGAGTAAGAGTTTCTACGCGAAGCCTGCAAAGCCGTACCACCCACACTGTTGTAAGTAAAAGTATAGCCCATGCGTACTATCAACTGATTCTCATAACTGAAACGTAACAGAGGATTTATCTCGTCCATGCTATCCAAATAGTCGATGAACGTCTGCGAGCGATAAGGCATGTAGATATAACTGATATCCAAAAGGTCGAAACGGTGATTGTACTTTTGTCTGGCATTCCATTTATAGCTCCAGCCCGCAGAGGCAACCGTACGAGAAAATTCGGGACGTATCTGCCAATTGTATTTTGCGTTCACTTCCGAAGTTGCGGCAATTCTATGTTTGAACTTTCGGGACAAAAACGGAAACTTGAATTCGGGAAAACTTAAAGAGGTTTCCACACCATATTCTTTATAATTACTGCCGGCATAATCTTCCAATCCGGTAACTGTCTCGTAAGCTCCGCGCAATTTGACGTTGAATACTTCAGCTCCTCTAAACACATTGCGATGTGTAAAACCGACACCTGCCGCAACACCCAAATCTCCGGCAGAGTTTGTTCCTTCTATTTCGAAAGATATGGCTTTGTTCTTGTGACGAGAAAGCATGACATAAGCATCCAGCTCGCGAGCATATTCCTTGGATTCGCGAAATCTGATATTATAACCTTTCAAAATTCCCAATCTTCCCAAAGCCGAATAACTCGCCTCCACATCTTTATAATTATAGAGGGTATCGGGAACAAGTCTGTTGAAATCGTACAATGTACTTTGACGCAAGAATGGTTGCTTGCCTTTGTAATAAATGGAATAAGGGTTTCGTTTAATGGAACGATACTCCGATGGGGTTTCCTCGAATTGCTCTATTGTCTCCGTATCCAACAAGAAGTTGATGTTTCGTAAACGATACACTTCCGGACGCACCTGTTCGTTGTTGTAAGGATTGTTTTGCTGCAACAACGTCAGTGCCACCGCTTTTTCTCCTTTGATGGTATCTGCCTGATAACTGAAATACTCTTTATGAAAGGTAAAATAACCACGACTTTGCAAAATCCGGGTAAGTCGCTGTCTTTCTTCATCGAGCTTGTTGACGTCCAATTTATCGCCGACCTTCAACAAACTATTCAATGTATCCGGCATGAGGATTTGTGCTATGGCAGTATCCGAATAATTTCTCCGAAAAGAGCCGATGGTATAAGCTGTATCGCTATGCACATGATAGCGCATTTTCAATTTATGTTTGGAGATGACAGGCTCTTTGGTGACAGTGGCACGCAGATACCCCTTGTTTCGTACGGCGTTCTGTATCTGAATACGAGTCTCTTCTGCTTTGCTTTCACTGAAAATCACCGGTTCTTCGCCCAATCTGCGCCATAACTTATTCCAAGAACGAGTAGAATCCAAGCCTGAAATAGAATAGATGTACATAGGAACCTTGAACCGATTGAACCAACGGCTGTTGGGCGTTTGACGAAGATAAGGAATGAGTTCGGATGTCTTTACATCTTTATTATCTGCATTGATTTCCACTTTGTCCAGCAAATACTCTCCGTCTGCAAGAAATTTACCGACAGAACATGCAGAACAAAGCAAAGTCGCACAAAACGACATCAACACAAACTTATAAGAGTTGTATTTCTTCATCCCAAACACGGTATCTATCATTATTTGCGAGCAAAGATACTGTTTTATATGTGAGTTCGGGAAAAGAAAATTACAAGAAAGGTATAAACACACATGAGCTTCCGATAAACAATGTCTGAAATCCCAATCGTAACTGTCGGTCTGTTCTTGCATAAATATACACTTCCCCTCGTAACTCGTCAACTCAAAAACTCGTCCCTTCAAATTGACTACATATTGCCAATTTGATAACAACATGTTGTCAAGTCGATAGCATCATGTTGTCATCGCGATAAGAACATGTTGCTATCGCGATGACAACAGCGTCAAAGAATGTTAACATCATAATCGCATCGAGAGAGCATTGTAGAGCTGTTTTCGTTTCGTCAAAAAAGCGATTTTTCAAAACTTTTTCGGACCAAAAAAGATGGCGGGAACATCCGCTTCCTCACAAGAACACATGGTTGACGCTGCATAAATATGCAGAAAAGAGCACGTTTATTGCATATTTATACAGCGGAGAGATTATGACAGCTCAAGCAATCTATACTCATGGCTTCTCCTGTTTTTCAACCCAAGACCTTACCGACTCCTCTGTCTTATACAAATTTATACCGAAGTCAAACGGTTTTGTCGAAAGAACTCCTTAGCTTTGTTTCTCAATCCATCCTTATGCTGAGCAAGAATAAAATAAAGTATATCAAATCGCTCGACCACAAAAAAATAAGAAAAGAGGAACACGCATTCCTTGCCGAAGGTCATAAAATCGTCGAAGAACTTTGTAGAACATTCCCCTGCAAACTGTTGATAGCAACAGCCGATTGGTTGGAGAACAATCCTCACAAAAAAGCGGATGAAGTGATTGAAGTCACGCAGGAAGAACTTGCCAAAGCCAGTTTGTTGAAGGCACCACAACAAGTCTTGGCTGTTTTTGAGCAAAAGCACACGCCATTTACCATAGAAACCTTAAAGCATTCGCTCTGCTTGGCACTCGATGATATTCAGGACCCCGGCAATCTGGGTACCATCATACGAGTTGCCGACTGGTTTGGTATCAGACACATCCTTTGTTCTCATGGGACGGCAGATGCTTATAACCCCAAAACCGTACAAGCCACGATGGGGGCATTGGCACGCGTACAAGTGCACTATACAGACCTGGCGCGACTTGTGAAACAAGCTCGGGAAATATCTCCCGTATACGGAACTTTTTTGGATGGGAACAACCTCTATACCGAAAGATTATCGGACAACGGACTGATTATAATGGGGAACGAAGGAAATGGCATCCATTCGGAACTCGAAGCATTGGTATCCCATAAACTTCTCATCCCGAATTATCCCGTCGGCACAACTACAAGCGAATCTCTGAACGTAGCCATGGCAACAGGCATCATCTGTGCAGAATTCAGAAGACGAACGAGCTTCCCTTAAAACAAACGCTCGATAAAAGAAAAAGAGAATGTTCCAGAACGAAACATTCTCATACAGAAAGCAAGGAGCTACACTTACGACTTTTTATCTCTTTGACAACAGAGAAGAAAGGCTCCCATTCTTCGCTTAAAGAACTCATGGAAGGCAACAAGACATTGGCTCCCTCTTGTAAAAGCACCTCATCCGGCAAAGGACCTGTATTGACAGCCACAGTAAAAATGCCTGCCGATACGGCAGATTGCACACCCAAAGGTGCATTTTCCACGACAATTGCCTCATGAGGCAGTAAATCCAACTTGCTCAATCCTTTCAAGTAAGGTTCGGGGTGCGGTTTGCCTTGTTTCACGTCGTAAGCCGTCACCATAAACTCCTTTCTGAAAACATCGGGAAAGTGCTTATTCAATCTCTCCAACAAAGATTGTTGCCCGGAGCCCGTCACCAATATCACTTCCAAACCACTCTCTTTCACTTGACACAAAGTTTCCCAAGCTCCGGACATAGCCTCAGCTTCGGGTAAGGCATTGAAAAGTTCGCTCTTTGTCGTGTAAATAGTTTCGATTTCTTCTTGTGTTGCTTCATATCCTCGCTCTCGCTTACTGACGATTTGTATTGTTCCCGAAGCAGTACGCCCCTCATGCAGATAAGCCTCTTCTCTACTCAGATGCATACCATATCTTCGCATAGCTTCCGACCATGCCACCGAATGGTTTTTCATCGAATCGAACAAAACTCCATCCATATCGAATAATACCGCTTTCAAGTCTAAAGTGGTTTGTCCATGTTTTTCCAAATACTGTTCGATACGCTCTTTCCAATCTATTATCATACGACTGTGATAAAAAAATGTTGAGTTTTTAAGCATCCACATCGGAACCTAAAAACTCAACAACCGACAATGTAAAATACTTCTTTATTTCAAGCGTGCTCTGATGGCTTCGGCTTCTTTTTCATAACCGGGCTTATTGAGCAAAGCAAACATATTCTTCTTATAAGCTTCCACTCCGGGCTGATTAAAAGGATTAACTTCCAACAAGTAGCCACTGATACCACAAGCCTTTTCGAAGAAATAAATCAATTGCCCCAGATAATACTCGTTGAGTTTAGGAATACTGATACGCATATTGGGTACACCACCATCCACATGTGCCAACTGTGTACCGAGTTCTGCCATCTTATTTACTTCATCCACACGTTTTCCTGCCAAGAAATTCAATCCGTCGAGATTATCCTCATCCGAAGGAACATGAAGCGTATGATTTGTTTCTTCGATAGAAAGTACCGTCTCAAAGATAGAACGTTCGCCTTCTTGTATCCATTGTCCCATAGAATGTAAATCTGTTGAGAAGTCGACAGAACTCGGATAAATACCTTTATTGTCTTTACCTTCGGATTCACCATAAAGTTGCTTCCACCATTCCATGAAGAAATGCAATTTTGGATGATAGTTAACCAGTATCTCTATCTTCTTTCCTTGCTTGTAAAGTTCATTACGCACGACTGCATAAAGAGCCGCCGGGTTTTTATCAAATTGTTCGGAAGCACATACACACTCCATTTGCTTAGCTCCTTTTACGAGTAGTTCTATATCAAAACCAGCCACAGCTATGGGCAACAAACCTACCGGCGTCAACACAGAAAAACGTCCACCCACATTATCAGGAATAATATAAGACATATATCCTTCTTTGTTTGCCGTGATACGAGCTGCACCTTTTTCTGCATCTGTAATAGCTACTATGACTTTTGCTGCCATTTCTTTACCTCGTTGTTCCTCGCATTGCTTTTTTAAGAGACGAAACGCCAAAGCTGTTTCCGTCGTCGTACCCGACTTCGATATATTGATAACACCGAAGCGTTTATCCTTCAAAAAAGTTTGTAGCTCAAACAAATAATCTTCACTGATATTGTGACCGGCGAAGACGATAGTCGGCTCGCCCGATTTCTTTTCTTTCAACCAGGCAAAGCTATCCGAAAGTGCTTCAATCACAGCACGAGCTCCTAAATAACTGCCACCGATTCCTGCCACGACAACCACATCGCAATTTTCTTTCAATACTTGCGCTGTATTTTTCAAAGCTTGTAAATGTTCGTCCGAGATGGAAGATGGAAGATGCAACCATCCAAGAAAATCGTGTCCTTCACCTGTTCCTTTTTCCAGTTTTCTCATGCAGTTCATGGCCATATCGCCAGAGCCTGCTATCTTCTCTTGAGCAACAAATCCCAAGACCTTATCAAAAACTAAACTGATATCTTTCATTGCTTGTGTTTGTATTGTTATCTAAATGAATCTGTGAGCAATTTTATCTCAATAGCAGGAGCTATTCGTTCGTATAAGATATTGTATACAGCATCCACTATCGGCATATTTACATGCAATCTTTTATTGATTTCGTGAATACACTTGGTGCCGTAATATCCTTCGGCTATCATTTCCATTTCTATTTGAGCACTTTTTACAGAATAACCCTTCCCTATCATCGTACCGAATACACGGTTACGACTAAAATTAGAATAAGCCGTAACCAACAAATCACCCAAATATGCAGAATCGCTGGTACAGCGTTCCAATGGATGGGCTGTATCCAAGAAACGATTCATCTCTTGCAAAGCATTGGAAACAAGTACTGCCTGAAAGTTATCTCCATACTTTAAGCCACTACAAATACCGGCTGCAATAGCATATACATTTTTCAACACGGAAGCATATTCTATTCCTGCCACATCCGTATTGACCGATGTTTTGATATAATGTCCGGTCAATGCTTTGGCCAACGCTTTGGCTTTACTTATATCTTTACATCCAATGGTAAGATAAGACAAACGTTCTAAAGCCACTTCCTCTGCATGACATGGACCTGCTAAGACTGCGATATCTTCTTCGGGTACTCCATAATAACGATACAGATAATCGGAGATAATCAAATTCTCATCAGGCACGATACCTTTGATAGCAGTCACCACAAACTTATCTTTCAATCTCACTTTTAGTTTCTTCAAGTGAGCTTTCAAATATGGAGATGGCATAACAAGAAAAATGGTGTCCGATTCACGAATAACCTTATTAATATCCGATGAAAACTCTATCCTACGTGTATCAAAGCGTACGCTCGTAAGATAAGCCGGATTATGGCCGAAATGCTTAAACTCTTCAATTCGGTCGTCTCGACGCATATACCAATTAATAGAGTCTGCCTGTTCCAAAACCATCTTTGCAATGGCAGTAGCCCAACTACCACCGCCCAATATTGCAATTTTCCCCGGAAGTGTCATTGCTCTTGTTTTTTATATTTTACCAATCCATTCAGACACTTGTTCTACAGAGGGATTGGCAAGTTCGAGTTTATATTTCTTATTGATTCCGCAAATATCCTGATGCAACTTTTGTGGATTAACTTCTTTCATATCTGCCACCAAGTTATAACCGGCTTTTTGTAAAACCGGTACCCAGTCTGTTGGTACACCGATTGCCTCATACATTGCTACACTGTCTTTAGGAAGCACTTTTTCAGGACGCATTTGTGGGAAGAACAAAACTTCTTGTATTGCTGTTTGTCCGGTAAGCAACATCACGAGTCTGTCCATACCAATACCCATTCCTGATGTCGGTGGCATACCATACTCCAATGAGCGAACAAAATCTTTGTCGATAATCATAGCTTCATCATCCCCTTTTTCACTCAAGCGCATTTGTTCTTCGAAACGTTCGAGTTGGTCTATCGGGTCATTCAATTCCGAATAAGCATTACACAGTTCCTTTCCGTTTACCATTAACTCGAAACGCTCTGTCAATTCAGGATTGTCACGATGACGTTTGGTAAGCGGTGACATTTCGATAGGATAGTCTGTAATGAAAGTCGGTTGTATATAATTACCTTCACAGAATTCGCCAAAAATTTCATCAATAAGTTTTCCTTTACCCATTGTGTCGTCTATCTCCATATTCAGTTTACGACAGACTTCACGTATTTGTTCTTCATTCATTCCCGTAAGGTCGTAACCTGTAAACTCTTTAATAGAGTCGAGCATTGTAACACGCTTGTACGGAGCTTTCAAATTGATGATATGGTCGCCTACTTTAACTTCTGTCGTACCATTCACATCCAAACAGATTTTTTCTATCATCTGTTCGGTCATTTCCATCATCCAATTATAGTCCTTATATGCTACATAAATTTCCATACAACTGAATTCAGGATTGTGTGTACGGTCCATTCCTTCATTACGGAAATTCTTTCCGATTTCGTAAACTCCATCGAAACCACCTACAATAAGACGTTTCAGATACAGTTCCGTAGCAATACGCATATATAAAGGAATATCCAAAGCATTGTGATGCGTCATAAAAGGTCTTGCTGCGGCACCACCTGCAATCGCCTGCAAAACGGGTGTTTCTACTTCAATATAGCCTGCGTCATTAAAAAACTGACGCATTGCATTGTACATTTTAGTTCTTTTTAAAAATGTTTCTTTAACGTGAGGATTCACGATTAAATCTACATAACGTTGTCTGTATCGAAGTTC
>JBGXXU010000022.1:0-52724 GCA_041814865.1 Phocaeicola sp.
CCTTCTCGATGCGATTATGATGTTAACATTCTTTGACGCTGTTGTCATCGCGATAGCAACATGTTCTTATCGCGATAGCAACATGATGCTATCGACTTGACAACATGTTGCTATCAAATCGGCAAACGCAACGTATTTTTTACACAAGCAAAACACAGAGAAACAACGAGTGAATAAACATACACAAACAACAGTTTCTTCTCCCCAAAAACGAAAGAAATGATTTATGAAGATGGCTTTCTCCTCCATGCTTATATAAATTCTCAAACAACGATTCACGAAAACAGAAAACCACTCGCGTCTTATTATATAAGAAACGAGTGGTCTCCGGTCTATGAGAAATATATGTCTATACTTATATCTTATGCCATAGCAATATGCTCTACTTAAAATATATTTTGTTCTTCCAGCTTGACGAAAAGCTTTTACTTAAGCGTAATCCTCAAGACTTTTTCAAGAACAGGAACAGGGAATGTATTTCCGACCTTGCTTATCGCTTTGCTTTCGACTTCGGATTTTCCCCCGAAAAGAGCCTGTCGGTTTCCTGCTCCGGGGAATTGGTCTACTCCGGTACCGGAATCGAATAATCCCGTGCTCTTCGTGATATCGCCACTCAGAAGAGCTGAAACACTCTGTTCATTTGCATAAAACCAGTCGTTCGAAAATCCGAACATCGTAGCATAAGCCAATAAATCTCCTTTCTCTGCCTTATACTGTCCCATTGCTTTTTCTCCGGGAGCAATGGGCGAATTTCCTATTACATATACTCCCTTTACACCCTTCATACCTTTCAGACTTTCCTTTAATTTGCCGGTATCTCCCATTTGCGCCAAATCTTTCAAGCCCAAACCGTTGTCCTTCTTTCCAAGTTCATAGATGGGATTTTTCTCTCCCTGATACACAACAAGAAGTACGGGAGATATTCCTGTAATAATACCTGTATTCGATTCTACCTTTGCTTTCAACTTATCTATTTTTCCCATTTGAGCAATATCTGTGATTTCCGGATTAGACTTTTCTCCGGGCGAAAAGAACGGTTTTTCTGCAAGAAGTTTTTTCCCGTCAAATGTTGAAACTGCCCAAACACCGGGAGAGAAAGGCGTTTCATTCTTGGTGCCACCGGAAATATTCATAATAGAGAGTGTAAATTCGGAAGCAGCTTCTTCGTATGCCAACATAACACGCATCAGCTGAGACACATTTACACCTTTAACTTCGGTAATAGGTTTTGATTCTGCTGCTCCGGAGTCGTCATTCTTTGTACCGTTATCCCACAGTTTTACCTGCGAAGACACATCTCCTGTAATGGCTTTCCCTTGCTCGTCAAACAGTTTGATACCGGGTTGTTCGGATGCAAAAAACCAATCTTTGGATTTCCCATACATAGTAACAAACATCAATGCTTGCCGCTTGCCTGCCTTAAATTTGAACTTGATACTCTGTCCCGGCAAGATAACAGGAAGATTTACTTCTTTACTTCCAACTCCTTTGAAAGAACCACTCTCTACAAACAATTTCGGAGCAACAATATTTTCAACTGTAAAAGTGCGTACATCACCTTTCATTGGAACTTTCATTTCTTCATTCTTTTGACAAGCGATAAATAATGTCATACTCATCAATACAATTGCCGAGAAACCGGCTCTAAAACGATTCTTTTTCATTCTTCAAATTGTTGTTACGTTAATAATTATTTATTTAGCAAGAAGATATAATCTTCATATCCTTCTGATTTCATTTTTTCTTTGGGAATAAAACGCAAAGCAGCACTATTGACGCAATACCTCTTTCCACCTCTGTTTGTAGGACCGTCGTTGAAAACATGCCCCAAATGAGCATCTCCTGTTTTACTGCGTATCTCCGTCCGAATCATTCCATGTGAACGGTCTGTCTTTTCTATTATGAGAGACTTATCTATAGGTTTGGAAAAACTTGGCCATCCGCATCCCGAATCAAATTTATCTGTAGAGACAAATAGAGGCTCTCCTGTGGTGATATCCACATAAATTCCTTCTCCGAATTCATTCCAATACTCATTATTAAAAGGTCTTTCCGTTGCATTATTGCGTGTAACTGCATACTGAACAGAAGACAGTTTTTTCTTCAAAGAAGCCTCATCCGGACGAATGAATTTCTTTTTTGAAGGAGTAGAAGCAGGATTTGCATTCTTTGCCATTCGGAATAACCTCTGAGGAATATGACAATATCCATCAGGATGTTTATCCAAGTAATTTTGATGATACTCTTCTGCTGTGTAATAATTTTCCAAAAGCTGATGCTCCAAAGCGAGTGGACGGGAATACTTAGCAGCAAGACGAGTTACCGAAGCCTTTACGACAGGCTCATCAGCCTTATCCGTATAATAAATTCCCGTTCGATATTGTAAGCCGACATCATTACCTTGTTTATTGATACTGGTAGGCTCGATGGTTTCGTAAAACAAGTCCAACAACTTCTCCAAGCTAATCTGGTCAGGAGCATATTCTACCTTGACAGTTTCAACAAACCCTTTCTTGCCCGACGATACGACTTGATAGTTCGGGCGACTACCTTTCCCATTGGCATAACCAACTTCGGTATTTATCACTCCTCGAATCTGCTTCAGAAAATGTTCTGTTCCCCAAAAACATCCTCCTGCCAAATAAATCACCTTTTTCATCTTTACATCTTTCAAATTCTCTACCATATTTTCTTTTGCTTGTATAACCCGGGTATTCATAGCTATAAGATATAGCCCCCCAAGCAAGAGGAATAAAACACTTGCTTTTTTCATTTTATTTCTATTTAGAGTTTATTATTCGGACGCTTGAACAACATCATCCCGAATCCGAGATATGCAATATCTTTAAGGATAAAATAATCGGTAACAATCACACCTTCGCTTATCCTCCATACACCAGGAGTAAAAACCAAAAAGCTTAGTGTGGTGAGGAATATAAGTATCATCCCCACTCCTGCATACCGTTTTAATGAAGGGAAATTAAGAGACAGGAGTAATAAGAGACCAACTGAAATCTCTATTATACCCACAAAATTGGAAACAGCTTGTAAACTGAAGAATTTGTACACCCAAAACGTGAGAGGGTGATGCTCCAACAAAGGCTTGATAGCAGTAGCCTCTGCCAAAGTGAACTTAAATATTCCAAGCCATATAAGAATGGCAGCAGAACCCAAAAGGGTGAGATAATACCCCGCTTGAGATACCCTCTTACCGGAGGGCAATAGTTTTATCAATTTCATCTTGTCAGTTTTTTCATTTACGTTGAAAGTGCTTCTAATTATCGGAAACCATCATCGGGTTTTCTGACTTTATAGTCGGCAAATTCTCGTAATCCTGACAAGTGCAATAAGGTTATTGAGTTATTTTCTTTTTTACTACGTCCTTAAATCGCTGTATTTCATCTTCTTCGAAAGATGCTTTTTTTTCTTCTTCCATATACTTTTTTGTAAGCAAGTGGTCTATTTGCTCTACTTTCCTGGCATAAGAACTACACCATTTACATACCAATAAATGTATATGGAGACGTACTTTCTTAAAGAAAGAGAGTTCACCGGCATTTCGCTGTTCAATCAATACCGACACTCGGCTACATGGCATGATGAGAAAATGAATCAATCTACCTATCAATACTCTCATAATTTATCAAACCAATTTAGTTCAAGACATTTTCTCAGCTGCATACGGCTACGCTGAAGTATTTTCCACAAATTCGTTGTGGCGATATCCAATTCACGACAAATGTCATGGGCTCTTTTCTCATCAATATAATAAAGCTTCACAGTAGTTTTCCATTGTAGAGGCAGATACTCTATACACTTGTCCAAGACATCCATCAAAGTCTTCTGTTCTTCTGCCGAATCGCTATTCAGGAGCCACTCGTTAAGAACTGTATCATCTGTCCACGCCCCCGATTGGTCGAAAAAGTTCGTCATACTGATTGTTTGAGGCTTGCGATATAGATTTCGATAAAAATCTGCTATTTTATTTCTCAATATATTTTGCAACCAGGTCAGCGGCGCACTCTTCTTCTCAAAAGTATGATAAGCAGACGAGGCAGATATGAAAACTTCTTGTACCAAATCCATAGCATCATCTTTATTAGCTACCATAGCCAAAGCTTTATTCAACAGAGGTTGAGAGTAAAGTTCAACCCATTTGCTTATTTCTTTGTCTTCCTGTTTCATCCGATGAGAGATAACACGTTACAGATATCAGATGCAAAGTTCCTGTAATTTTAGCAGGAACACGTCTTTTGGAGTTATCATTTCACTTTTTTTTCAAAGGAGACGCAAATCCGAAATAAAATTTCAACGAATGAAGAGGAAACCGGTTGCAATTTAACAAGAAGAAAGTATCGAGTTTTCTCTTGATTTTAAGACAATCCAATACTCATACAACGCAAAAGCAGTGTATTCTCCGTAAAGAAAAAGAACAAAACACAGCCTTCCTCCATCACCGAAAATACTCGGAAACCCACAGTTTTCGAGTATAAAGAAACAACTCTACGATGCCTTCTCGATGCGATTACGATGTTAACATTCTTTGACGCTGTTGTCATCGCGATAGCAACATGTTCTTATCGCGATAGCAACATGATGCTATCGACTTGACAACATGTTGCTATCAAATCGGCAATATATAGATAGTTTTAAGTGGCGAGTTTTTGAGTTGATGAGGTACGAAGGAGAGTGTATATTCATGCAGAAACCGACGAACCGTTTCATTATACCATTATACCTATTATATAGATGACAACCCGAAAAAGCCGTATCTTTGTTCCATAGAGCACAGAGAGAACAAACAATGAAATGGACAACTCAGACGGAACTGCCTATCGGTGAGTGGCAAATGACACATGCAGACGGTATCCTGCTCTTTGGTTCGTGCTTTGCCGAGCACATAGGCGCGCGATTGGAGCGTTACAAATTTCGGTGCGATACCAATCCTTACGGCATTCTTTACAACCCGATGTCGATAGCCACGGCTCTCCATGAAATCATGAACGGACGTATCTATCGCATGGAAGACTTGAATTGTCACAAGGGAGTGTGGTACAGCATGGCACATCACGGGGCTTTTTCTTCGACGGATGCGGAAACGTGTTTGCAACGCATCAACAGTCGTATTGCGCAAGCGAAAGAAGAACTGCACACGGCACGTTGGCTGATTCTCACCTTCGGGACAGCACGTATTTATACTTCGAAAGAGACAAACACCGTCGCAGGCAACTGCCACAAATTGCCCGACCGACTGTTTCACCGTTCGTTGCTCGAAGTGGAAGATATCGTCGAGACTTACAAAACACTGATAACCCGACTCCGCCATCTCAACCCCGACCTTCAAGTGCTCTTCACCGTCAGTCCCGTGCGCCATGCCAAAGACGGGATGCACGGCAATCAAGTGAGCAAATCCGTACTCCATCTCTCCATTCACAAGTTGTGCGCGGCATTGCCACACCTGTATTATTTTCCCGCTTACGAAATCGTGATGGACGAATTGCGCGACTACCGTTTTTACACAGAAGATATGCTGCATCCGTCTGCGCAAGCAGTGGATTATGTCTGGCAATGTTTCTCCGATTGCGGTTTCAGCGACAGTACTCGTCGTACGATACAGACTTGCGAAGAGATAGAAAAAGCCATTGCACACCGTCCTTTTCATCCCGATACGGACGAATACCGTGACTTTCTGCACAAAACATTGCTCAAGATTGCAGCACTGAAAGAAAAAATGCCGTACTTAGATTTTCAAAACGAAGAAAACGTATGCCGAACACGATTGAATCCATAACGCTTGCCTTAGATGCAAAGCGCATTGGCAATACCCCTGCACAAATAGATTGGTTGCTCACGGACAGTCGTTCGTTGTGCTTTCCCGAAGCCACACTGTTTTTTGCTTTACACACCAAGCGCAACGACGGACACCGTTATATTCAGGATTTATACAGCAAGGGAGTTCGCAACTTCGTGGTAGTCGACATTCCGGAAAATCTGCAAGCATTCGAGGATTGCAACTTCCTTCGTGTACCCGATACGCTCAAGGCTCTGCAACGTCTGGCAACACAACACCGCGAACGGTTCGATATTCCCGTCGTAGGCATCACAGGCAGCAACGGTAAAACGGTGGTGAAGGAGTGGCTGTATCAAATACTCAGCCCCGATTGTATCATCACACGTTCTCCCCGCAGTTACAATTCGCAAATAGGCGTACCCTTGTCCGTTTGGCTCATCAACGAACACACGAATCTGGGTATCTTCGAAGCAGGCATTTCCGAAATGGGAGAAATGGAAGCACTCACGCCCATCATACGTCCCACCATCGGTGTATTGACCAATATAAGAGGAGCACATCAGGAAAACTTCTTTTCCATGCAGGAAAAATGCATGGAAAAACTGTCGCTCTTCACACAATGCGAAGTTCTGATTTACAATGCAGACGACCCGCTTATCAGCGACTGCGTAAGCAAGTCCATCTTCGCTCCGCAAGAAATAGCCTGGTCTACGAAAGACAAAGAAAAACCTTTGTTCATCTCGGGCATATACAAAGGCAAAAACGAAACCACCATAACATACCGTTATCTGGGACTGCTCAACGAATACACCATACCTTTTATAGACGATGCTTCGATAGAAAACTCTTTGCACTGTCTTGCCGTATCGCTGTATCTCATGCTCTCGCCGGAATGTATCGCCCAACGCATGATGCAACTGGAACCGATAGCCATGCGGCTGGAAGTGAAAGAAGGCAAGAACAATTGCTTGCTCATCAACGACAGTTACAACTCGGACTTCGCCTCGCTCGACATCGCACTCGACTTCATGCAACGACGTACGGACGAGAAGTTGCGCAAACGTACGCTCATTCTCTCGGATATGCTCGAAACAGGACAAAGCAGCAAATTGCTTTACCGTCAGGTGGCAGAATTGGTACACAGCAGAGGCGTGGAGAAAATCATCGGTGTGGGAGAAGCACTCAAGGAAGCCGCTTTTCGCTTCGAAATAGAAAAACACTTCTTCCGCACGACAAGCGAACTCTTGGAATCGGGCATATTACAGACATTGCGCAACGAAGTCGTGTTGATAAAAGGTGCACGCATCTTCAATTTCGACAAAGTCTCCGACGCATTGGAGCTGAAAGTACACGAAACAATACTGGAAATAAACCTCAACGCACTTGTCGCCAATCTTAATCATTACCGCAATTTGCTGCAACCGGACACGAAAGTTGTCTGCATGGTGAAAGCCGCCGCTTATGGAACCGGCTCTTTCGAAGTGGCAAAGACACTGGAAGAACATCGGGTGGATTATTTGGCAGTGGCAGTGGCAGACGAAGGTGTTGCACTTCGCAAAGCAGGTATCAGCTGCCCCATTATCGTCATGAATCCCGAATACACCGCCTTTCACGCATTATTCGAATACAAGCTCGAACCCGAAGTGTACAATTTCACTCTGCTCGAAGCCTTGATACGTGCGGCGGAACACGAAGGAATCAGCAACTTCCCCATACATATCAAAATAGATACGGGTATGCATCGCTTGGGATTTGCTGCGGAAGAAATACCTCAGCTCATCGAACGCCTGCAACGACAAAGCGCACTCATACCACGTTCGGTATTCTCGCATTTAGCAGGTAGCGATTCACCGGAGTTCGACGACTTCACACGCCGACAGATAGCCCTCTTCGAACGCGCGTCTTCGGAATTGCAAGAAGCCATCCCTTACAAGATATTCCGTCATCTGTGCAACAGTGCCGCCATCGAACGCTTTCCCGAAGCACAATACGAAATGGTACGTTTGGGCATCGGATTGTATGGTATAGACCCTGTGCGCAATCAAGTTATCAATCATGTAGCCACGCTGAAGAGTACGATACTCCAGCTACGCGAAGTACCTGCCAACGAAACCATTGGTTACAGCAGGCGCGGTACACTCACACGCGATTCTATAATAGCAGCCATTCCCATCGGTTACGCAGACGGACTTGACCGTCGCTTGGGAAACGGAAACGCTTTCTGTTTGGTCAACGGACAAAAAGCACCTTATGTAGGCAACATCTGTATGGATGTGTGCATGGCAGATGTGACGGACATAGATTGCAAAGAAGGAGATGAAGTTGTCATCTTCGGAGCACAATTGCCTGTCACCGTACTCGCAGAAAGGCTGAATACCATTCCTTACGAAGTATTGACTTCCATATCCGAAAGAGTGAAAAAGGTTTACTATCAAGACTGACCGATATACGATAAGAAAAAAGTGTTGTTCTTCTGTGCATAGCATGAGAACAACACTTTTCGTTTATGCGCCTGCAAAGGCAAACATCACAATCCTGCCGCTTTCAAAATCTCCGGCAGAACGATAGCATCACAGTTTATGGAAGCAAGCAAGCGTTTTCCTTCCGTTGTCAAATCGAAATACATCTGACGCTTGTCCGTCTGTCCGTATGCCCGATTGAGAAAGCCTTTTTTCTCCACCAACGAAATAACTTTAGAAGTGTTGGACATGCTCAATCCCAAAGCCTCTGCCAAATCTCCGGCAGACATACGTCCGTGTTTCTTCAAACTGCACAGTACCATTCCTTCGTTCAAACAAATACCGTACATGCCTGAAAATTCTTTTTCCACCATATTCACGGCACGTTGCAAGTCGCGTATTTTACACAATTTCTCCATACGGCATCAGATAAACAGATTGACACTGCTTTGTTCGGCACGTGCCATATATGTGGCTACTCCTCCGACTTCCACTTCGTCCAACAATTCGGCACGGTCTATTCCCATCACATCCATAGACATCTGACAAGCTATAAACTCCACACCGGCATCCAAAGCCTGACGGCGAAGCGACTCGAGCGAATCCACGCCTTTCCGCTTCATGATATGGCGCATCATACGGTCGCCCAAACCGAACATACTCATCTTGGAAAGATGCAATCCTTTGCTGTCCGAAGGAAGCATCCAACCGAACATGCGACCGAAGAAGTCCTTTTTCACCGACGGTTTTCCGGCTTTTTTGATGACGTTCAATCCCCAGAAAGTAAAGAATATCGTGGTCTTCTGTCCTGTGGCTGCGGCTCCGTTTGCCAAAACGAAAGTAGCCAAAGCCTTATCGAGGTCGTCGCTGAACATGATGAAAGTCTTTCCATTGGGAACTACGCCCGAAGAGATTTCGCAAATACCGTTCTCTCCTTTTTCGATGACGGCTTTACATCTTCCTTTTTCCACCGATTGCACAACAAGTCGATGCCCCGTACTCTTGCACCAAGACTCCACATCGCGAGCAAATCCGCTATCCGTTGCAATGATTTCTACCTGTTCGCCTGCGGAAAGCGTATCCATTGCTTGTTTCAGTTTCATGACAGGACCCGGACACTGCAAACCGCAAGCATCTACCTGCACGATACGAGAAGTCGGTTTTGCAGACGCACCTGCTCCCAAAGCAGGAGACACAACGGGAGCCACTGCCATACTGTAAGTTTTATAACCGCCCGAAAGATTTTTCACACGCTTGAATCCGTGCGAGCGCAGGATTTTCAAAGCCAGATATCCTCTCAAACCTACGGCACAAAACACCAGTATCGGACGGTCTTGAGGCAATTCGCTGATACGCGTACGCAAATCGTCCAATGGGATATTCACCGCATCGGCGATACTGCCGAACGCAAATTCTTCGGGAGTACGTACGTCCAACAACACCGCACCATGCTTGCGTTCGTCTTCCACGTCGCGCCAAGTGGCGATAGGCATCTCGTCCGAAAGGATATTGTTTGCCACATAACCAGCTATGGCAAGCGGGTCTTTGGCAGAAGAGAAAGGAGGAGCATACGCATGTTCTATCTTCATGAGGTCGTAGATAGTTCCGCCCTGTTTGAGCAAGAGCGCGATTTGGTCGATGCGTTTGTCCACACCATCGTAGCCCACCACTTGTCCGCCGTAGAGTTTTCCGTCTTCGGGATTGAATGTGATTTTGATGCTCAAAGGCAAGGCATCGGGATAGTAACCGGCATGAGAGTTGCCATGTGTCGTGGAACTCAGATAAGGAAGATTCATCTGCCGCAAACGTTTGGCTGCCAAACCAGTAGTAGCGACAGTCAGGTCGAAGACTTTGGCAATAGCCGTTCCTACGGCTCCTTCGTAACGTGTGGTGTTTCCGAACACCATATTGTCTGCCACGATGCGTCCTTGTCTGTTTGCCGGATTTGCCAAATAGTTCAGATACGGTTTGCCTGTGAGAGGGTGCGGATATTCTATGGCATCGCCCACCGCATATACATCCGATGCGGAAGTTTCGAGAAACTCGTTGACATATATACCACCCGCTTCACCGATGCGAAGTCCCGCTTCCACAGCCAATTGCGTAGCCGGACGCACACCGATGGAGAGCAAAACCAAGTCGGCTTCCAAGTCCTTTCCGCTCTTCAAATGCACCTTGATGCTTCCGTCTGTCGAATGCTCGAACCGTTCTACTGCCTGTTCCAAGTAGAGCGAAACGCCTTTTTGTATAAGATGTGCATGCACTTGCGCAGCGATGGAGAAATCTACCGGTGCCATCACTTGATTGCCCATTTCCACCACAGCCACTTCCGCTCCTGCTTCGTGCAGGTTTTCCGCCATTTCAAGTCCGATAAATCCGGCTCCCACGATGACGGCTTTGCGCACGACATGCGTTTGCAGATATTCCTTGATGCGGTCCGTATCTGCCACATTGCGCAGCGTGAAAATACCCCTTCCGTCTATGCCGGGAAGCGGCGGACGAACGGGTGTCGCACCCGGAGAAAGAAGCAGTTTGTCGTACGTTTCCGTATAAACCGTACCGTCTTTCCGACGTATCTCCACAGTCTTTTGCACCGTATCTATGCGCAGAGCTTCCTGCTCCGTACGCACATCGATGGCAAAGCGACGGGCAAAACCTTCGGCTGTCTGCACGAATAGCTTACCTCGTTCGCGAATGACACCGCCTATATAATAAGGTAGTCCGCAATTGGCATAAGAGATATATTCTCCTTTTTCTATCAATATGATTTCGGCAAATTCGTCGGCTCTTCTGATACGTGCGGCTGCCGTCGCCCCACCTGCCACACCGCCTATAATTACGTGTTTCATGATGCTTCGTTTTTTAGGATACAAGATACGGATGTTCGCCGGAAATGCCCGATGATACGAAACCGCATCGGCATCCGAACATTTTGCCTCCTGTATCCTGCGTTATACTTTTCATGTTATTTCGGTGCAAAGATAAATTTATTTTCCAATGGAATATACTTTCGCAAGAAAATAATTTCATGATGCCATCAGCAGGGCAAGGTATTGCCAAGTCGAAGAGACGGGTCGACAAACCGACAAGGTAGGAGAAAAGCTGTTCGACGAATAGGAAAAACAGAACATTTTTCTTTGAGTTCGGAGTTTCGGAGTTCAGAGTTATGAGGTGGGAAAAGGGGAGAAAAATCATTCGTACGAAGTACGGAAATCGTGATTTTTCGCGAAGAGAAAACAGCTCTACGATGCCTTCTCGATGCGATTATGATGTTAACATTCTTTGACGCTGTTGTCATCGCGATAGCAACATGTTCTTATCGCGATAGCAACATGATGCTATCAACTTGCGTACATGTTGTTATCAAATCGGCAACATGTTGCCAATTTGAAGTTCTAAGTTTTTGAGTTTACGAGGTACGAAGGGAAATGTTCTGCGAACAGGAAAAATAGAACATTTTCTCGGGTTCACCGATAGAGGCTACGGTATTACAACGAAAAAGAAAGCGGGCTTGCCGCATGGACAAACCCGCTCTCCTACGTCCCGATGACGGTTATTTCTTGGGCTTCAGCGTGACGTCGTATTTTTCGCCACGCTTTTCTATGGAAACATGCGTGTTTTCCGGCGGGAGGTTAATGTTGGTAGTCAAACCGGTTACGGCATTCGATACGGAAAGCATGCTTTCTTCCGCAAAACGATGCACCTGCAAGCGCGTGTTTTCCATCACGTACATATCGACTAACAGACTGTCGTTGATGTAGAGCAGAACACTGTCCGGTACCATAGAGCTATCCAACGTGATGTTGTAGACTTCGGGGTAGCGCACTGTGGCATTGTCCTTTTTTCTGAAAGCGAGATACAGAAACAGGCATACGATGAAAAAAACACCGAGAGCCAACAGCCCGTTGCCTATCATGAATTGTTTGTTGCTGTTTGTGCTTTTGCTTGCCATCTTGTCAGGATTGTTGAGCGGCGAATGCCAGTGCATAAATTCTTATTTGCTTCACCATGGAAAGCAGTCCGTTGCTGCGTGTGGGAGAGAGATGTTCTTTCAGTCCGATGGCTTCGATGAAAAACAGTTCGTTGTCCAGTATTTCCTGAGGCGAGTGCCCCGACACCACGCTGATGAGCAGTCCTGCCAAACCTTTTACGATGAGGGCGTCGCTCTCTGCTTCAAAACGTACCACTCCGTCTGCATACTCCGCATGGAGCCATACACGGCTTTGACACCCTTCTATCAAATTGTTTTCCGTCTTGTATTTCGGGTCGAGAGGTGCCTGCTCATTGCCTATGTCGATGAGAAGTTGATATTTGTCCATCCAATCATCGAATACGTTGAATTCTTCGATGATTTCTTCCTGCCTTTCTTTGATTGTCTTCATATACGGTTGTCTTATTTTTCGTTGTAAATCACTTGCAACACGGTTTGTCCTACGGCTTTCAGTGTTGCTCGGTCTATTTTCTCAAGATTGTCCTCCAATGTATGCCATGTGGTATTGAAGCCCGTCTCCGAAGTGCGGTCGAGATGTATCACATCCACGCAAGGAATGTTGCGGTATTGGTAGACATACATGTGGTCGTCCGTTATTTCTCCTCCTTTTTCGGAAATGAAATACTTACCGTACCCCAAACGTTGCGCCGTCTCCCAAATCTTCTTCATCGGAGCACCGGCTGTACGTTGGCTGAATACCTCGTAATAGAAAGTCGCATCCTTTCCGCCCACCATATCCAGAAGAATACCGTATCGGGCTTTATAGTCGGGCGTATGCGGAATACGTCCCCAATACTGAGAACCCAAACACCACGTATGTTCGGTATAAGGTTTGCCCGTGAAGTGAGCATGCCCGTAATCCTCCGCATCGAAAAAGACGATGTCTATTCCCACCGCAGGCTGCTGCTGTTGCAGTTGGCGCGCTACTTCGAGCAAAACCCCCACTCCGCTTGCTCCGTCGTTGGCACCATCTATGGGTGTACGATAGTGTTGCTTCTCGTCTTCGTCTGCAAATGGACGGGTATCCCAATGCGCGCAAAGCAAGATGCGTGCAGTGGCTTCGGGACGATATACACCTATGATGTTACGGGCATTGAGCAATGTTCCGTCGAAAGCCATGAGCTGTGCTTCCTGTATGGTGACTTGCGCGCCATACTCCGTAAGCTTCGCCGTCAAGTAATCGCCACAAGCTTTGTGCGAAGGCATATTAGGTACACGAGGTCCGAAAGCGACCTGCGTCGCTATGTGTTGATAAGCACTATCCGCATCGAATACGGGCGCCATTACCATACTGTCTTGTTGTTCGTTGTTGGAAGTGGCAGTGTTCTTGTTGGCATTGCCGCAAGCCGAAAAGCCGAGTATCACTACCAAAGAAAAGAGTTTCAGTATCCGAATAGTCTGTTTCATGTCTGAATAAAATTGCTTTTTGCAAAGTTATACGCTTTTCCCCGTCGCAGAACATCCCGTTTTGTTTTTTTACCGACAGACACAAAAAGCCCCACCGATGCGACAAACATTTTTGTCGCATCGGTGGGGAATGTTTATTGCTCGGAGTATTTCCGAATTTGTCTATATATAATAGGTATAAGTTCTACAAGAGAAAGTGTCTTCTCCCTTATCAAATCTTGCCTGCACTCTGTACCCGACGCATTACTCTCAGGAAGTTTTCTCCCCAAATCAGTTGCAAGTCTTCGTGCGAGAACCCTGCACGAAGCAACTCCCGCGTCAAGTTGAGCAATTCCGACGAATCGTTACACCCCGTTATGCCTCCGTCACCGTCGAAGTCGGTACCTATACCCACATGTCGAATACCCATGACACTTATCATATGCTGCAAATGTGCCACAGCATCCTTTACCGTTGCAGGACGGTCGGCACACAAGAAGCCACCATACAGACAAACCTGCACCACACCGTCTTTTTCAGCGATGGCACGCAATTGGTCGTCTGTCAGATTTCGAGGATGGTCGCACAGTGCACGGGCAGATGAGTGAGAGCAAACAACCGGTTGTGTACTTGCTTCCAACACGTCGTAGAACGTTCGTTCGCCTGCATGAGAAAGGTCTATCATCATCCCCACGCGATTCATTTCTCTCACCACTTCGCGCCCGAAATCGGTCAAACCTATTCCCTCTTCGTTATAACGAGCCGAACCGCAGATATGATTGTTTCCATTATGGCACAAAGTCATGTATGCTACACCTCTGCGACGGAAATGCTCCACCAAAGCAAGGTCTCGTCCTATGGCATATCCGTTCTCTATCGCCGGTACTATTGCCCGTTTGCCTTGCGCTTTCAAACGATAAAGGTCATCAGCCGTATAAGCCGGAGATGCATAATCCTCGCACTCTTTCACCATTGTTTCCATTGCGGTCAGAATATCGTTGGCTTGGTCTGTTGCGGTAAGCAATTCCGCTTCGCTCAATCCTAGTTGTGGCAAATAAGCCACCATAAACGTAACATCCTGTTTTCCTTCTCTCATCTTGTGCAAGTCCACTTTAATATGCGGGTCACGCGTGTGGAAACGAATGTTTTTATGGAAGAACATCGGGGTATCGCAATGGCTGTCGAGTATGAGTGTACGGTCGTGTAGCGCTTTGGCTTCGGCAAAGAGCGCAGCCTCTTCCGCCAGCCAACGGAACAACGGCAACATACATTCATCCTGATTTTGTATAAAGCATTCGGGATGCCACTGCACGCCCAACAAAGGCTTATATTCCGTGCTTTCCATTGCCTCGATAATACCGTCGGGCGCAAATGCCGTCGCACGGAAACCCGGTGCCACTTCTCGGACGGCTTGATGGTGAAAAGAATTGACATAACATTTCTCGCCGAAGAGCTGTCGAATGATACTTCCTTCTTCTGCTCGTATGCTGTGAGAAGCAAAACGTTTGTCCATATCCTGACTGTGACGCAGCAGTTCTTTCTCTTTATCGAGATAGATATCTTGCCACACCATACCACCATACGCCAAGTTCATCACTTGCATTCCACGACATATCCCCAATATAGGAATTTGTCTGTTCATGGCAAGACGACAAATCATGAGTTCCTGCAAGTCGCGTTGCGGATTGATATTACCTAATTCTCTGCAGGGCTCTTCTCCGACAAAGAGAGGATTCACATCCGCACCTCCGCTTAAAATCAAGCCATCTATCCTGTCAAGCGTATTTAACAAAATGTTCATGTCTTCATGAGGTGGTATTACCAAGGGAACTGCTCCTACTTTCAAAATGGAAGTATAATAGCCCTCATTCAAGACAGTTGCACCGTCTTTATAATTTCCGGTAATACCAATAACGGGCTTACGCGATTGTGATGGAAAGCTGTCATGAAGTTTATCGTATGTCGCTTGTAAATTGAATGTTATCATTGGTTAATTATCTAATTTATATAGGACAAAGATAGAAGAGATTAACACATTTTTCTCATTTTTGCTTCAAAATCTAATATAAAATGAAGGTATTAAAATCATTTCAAGAAATGGTCGACGCTCTGCGAGGCAGAGGTGTTCGTCAACGTATCGTGGCTGTTTGTCCGCACGATGAATGTACAGAGAAAGTAGTAAGACGCGCTTTAAGCGAAGGAATAGCAGACTTTTTGCTTGTGGCGGAATCTGCATACACAGCAGTCCCTAAACAAATACAAGCCGATTTTCCCGACGCGGTACAATTCATCGAAGCACCGACAGCAGACGAAGCAGCAGCCCTTGCCGTGAGCCTCATCAAAGAAGGAAAAGGCGATGTCCTGATGAAAGGTTTAATCAATACGGACAACCTCTTGCGTGCCGTATTGAAAAAGGAAGTAGGGCTTTTACCTCCGGGCAGCGTACTCACACACGTTACGGTGGCAGAGACACCCATGTATCATAAATTATTGTGCTTCTCGGATGCGGCAGTGATACCTCGCCCCGAATTGACACAATTCCGCGCCATGGTCAAAGGCAACGTAGAACTTTGTCATAGTATGGGAATAGAAGAACCCCGCGTAGCTTTGATACACTGCACCGAAAAAGTGCACGAAAAGTTCCCGCATACATTGGACTACGTACAACTGAAAGCCGATGCAGAAGCCGGCATGTTCGGCAAAATGGTGATAGACGGACCGATGGATGCAAAAACTGCTTGCGACCTCCACAGCGGACAAGTAAAAGGTATCGCATCGCCCGTAGTAGGGGATGCCGATGTATTGATATTCCCCAATATCGAATCGGGCAACGTATTCTACAAAACTCTTTCTTTCTTCGGTAAAGCAGACATGGCAGGCATGCTCATGGGCGCACAGGCTCCCGTAGTGGTACCATCCAGAAGCGACTCCGAAACTTCCAAGTATTACAGTCTTGTATTGGCTTGTCTATCGACTAACAAATAAATATCTATCATGAAAGTACTGGTCATCAATCCCGGCTCGACTTCCACAAAACTGGCTATCTATAATGACAGCCAACAGATTTGGAAGCATGGAATCTATCATCAACCCGAAGAGTTGAAAGATTTCCAGAACATCAACGAACAGTATCAATACCGCAGAGACTGCATAACAAAAGCACTCCAAGGCGTTTGCGACCTCAAGGAACTGGACGGTATCATCGGACGTGGCGGACTCTTAAAACCAATGCCCGGTGGTGTTTATCGAGTGACAGAACGCATAAAAGAAGACTTGAAGAATGCAAAAATGCAACACGCTTCCAATCTGGCAGGTTTGCTTGCCGATGAATTGGGCAGCATAGCAGGTTGTCCGGCATTTATTGCAGACCCCGTTGTGACCGACGAAATGTGGGAAATAGCACGTCCTACCGGTATGACAGAAATAGAACGCATTTCTATTTTCCATGCACTCAACAGTCGTGCCGTATCGCGCAACTATGCCAAAGAAATAGGCAAACGCTATGAAGACCTCAACATCATAGTGGCACACTTGGGTGGTGGTATCACTGTCAGCGCACACCAACACGGGCGTGTGGTAGATGTGAACGATGGGTTGAACGGCGAAGGACCTTTCAGTCCCGAACGTGCAGGAACCATCCCTGCGGCACAATTAGCAGAACTTTGTTTCAGCGGGAAATACACGCTTGCCGAAATAAAGAAGAAACTCATCGGTCAAGGTGGATTGATGGCGCATCTCGGCACAACCAACACGCAACTTATTCTGGAAAAAGCCGCCGCAGGCGACAAAAAGTGCCAATCGATAATGGATGCCATGCACTATGCCATAGCCAAACAAATCGGTGCCATGCACGTTACGATGAAAGGAAAAACAGATGCCATCATCATCACAGGCGGTATAGCACACAACGAAGCCACCATCGTATCCCTGAAAGACTGGGTAGGATACCTTGCTCCTATCGTGGTGGTACCCGGCGAAGACGAACTGGGTGCGTTGGCAATGAATGCCATCGGTGCATTGAAAGGCGAATTGCCTTTGCAAGAATACAATCCGAAATAAAAAAGCAGACAGAGACGCCGTACACGGTTGTTCTCTCTCGACACGACAAAAGTCGTTTCTACCGACGGGTGGAAGCGACTTTTTATTTTGCACCCTGTATGTCGGGAACAAGGAAAGAAGTCTTCGCAAAGGCATCGGCGGTTTCTGCATAAATATACACTCTCCCTCGCAACTTGTCAACTCCCGAACTTCGAACTTCAAATTGGCAACGTGTTGTCAATTTGATAACAACATGTTGTCAAGTCGATAGCATCATGTTGCTATCGCGATAAGAACATGTTGCTATCGCGATGACAACAGCGTCAAAGAATGTTAACATCATAATCGCATCAGGAAGGCATTGTAGACGCGTTTTTCTCTCATCAAAAAAGCGCATTTTCGAAGCTTTCCCGGACTGCGGAAATATTGCGCGGGACCGTTTTTCTGCCAAAACACACGCATCGGGAATTGTATATTTATGCAGAAACGGAAGCATTTTACGTATATTTATACAGACGACACAAGCCGTATTCAAAGAGAAAACACGATGCCGGCAAGCCCCAAAAGTTGTTTCTTCCCCCATTGTATTCACCGAAAACACGCGCCCGATAAAGTCAAGCGTACGCAAGAGAAACAGCTCATACCACACAACCGTTGATAACTTCTCGAAAGATTTCTCTCCAAAAACTTCTCGCGAACACTGCATAAAGCGTAACTTTACAAACTGAAAGCCAAAACCCTAAACTAAAGGTAGATGAGCGAGAGCGAAATTGTATATCATGTGCCCGTGCTTCTGCACGAAAGTGTGGAAGGAATGCAACTTTCCGATGGAGGAACGTACGTGGACGTGACTTTCGGCGGGGGAGGTCACTCTCGCGAAATACTGAAACAGATGGGCAAAAACAGTCGTCTGTTTTCTTTCGACCAAGACGAAGATACCGAATGCCACATACCGCACGACAATCGTTTCACTTTCGTACGCAGCAATTTTCGTTATTTGAAGAATTTCATGCGTTATTACGGTGTGTCGGAGATAGATGCGCTGTTGGCAGACTTGGGCGTGTCGTCGCACCACTTCGATGATGCCGAGCGAGGATTTTCTTTTCGCTTCGATGCGCCCCTCGATATGCGCATGAACAAACGGGCACACATCACGGCTGCAGACATCGTCAACACTTATGACGAGGAGCGATTGGCAAATATATTTTTCCTCTACGGCGAACTGAAAAACAGCAGAAAGCTGGCTTCCGTATTGGTCAAAGCCCGCGCACAAAGTCCGATAGTCACCATCGGGCAATTTTTGGATTTGGTAAAACCGCTATACGGCAGAGAGCGAGAAAAGAAAGAACTGGCAAAAGTCTTTCAAGCACTTCGCATAGAGGTAAACAGCGAAATGGAAGCCCTCAAAGAAATGCTGGCTTCCGCCATCGGATTGCTCAAGCCCGGCGGTCGTCTGGCAGTCATCACATATCACTCGCTCGAAGACCGCATCGTAAAAAACATCATGAAAACCGGAAATGTGGAAGGAAAAGCCGACAAAGATTTCTACGGCAGAGTGCATGCACCGCTGCGTCCGTTGCATTCCAAAGTCATCGTCCCCACAGACGAAGAACAGGAACGCAATCCACGTTCACGCAGTGCCAAACTAAGAATAGCAGAAAAAGTATAAGCCATATGGAAACACCGAAAGATACTACTACAAAAAAGAACGGCTCCTTCTCTTTCTGGCGTCGTGTAGTGATGGGGGAATTTCTAAGTTCGGATGTATTCAAACGCAACATCTGGTACATCGTCATGCTCATTGCCATGACCATCGTTTACATCAGCAACCGATACGAGGTGCAACGCGAAATCGTAGAAATAGACCAACTGAAGCGTGAACGTCTGGATGCCCGCTACGAAGCATTGACAGTCTCTTCGGAATTGACGGTTCGCACACGACAATCGAAAATAGAAAATTATATTTCGGACAAAGAAAACGCTCTGCAAGTTCCGGAAAACCCACCTTACATCATAAAGAAAGAAAAGAAATGAATCACGGTAAAGACAGAATAGCACTCGGCTTCGGCGCATTCATACTCATATTCTTGCTCATCGGCTTATACCTCTTCGGCAAAGCCGCTTACATTGCTTTTGCCGAAGGCGACTATTGGCGTACGGTATCCTCCCGCCTGCAAAGCGAGAGCAGACCGCTGTTGCCCATGCGCGGCAACATCATTTCGAGCGACGGCAAACTCATGGCAAGCAGCCTGCCCGAGTACAAACTCTACATGGATTTCAAAGCCGGCGACAAAAAGAAAGACACCATGCTTTTGGACAGCCTGGACAAGATAGCCGAAGGATTACACACCATCTTTCCCGACAAATCCGCACGAGATTTCAAGAAAACCATCCTGCGCGGACTAGAAAAGAAAAGTCGCTATTGGCCCATCTACAATAAACGCGTATCCTATCTGCAATACAAAGAAGCACGCAGACTTCCCGTATTGCGCCTCTCGCCCAATCGCGGCGGATTGCTGGGAGAAACCTACAATCGCCGTAAGAAACCGTTCGGTTCTTTGGCGGCACGTACATTGGGCGACCTCTTCCCCGACCAAAGCTTGGGAGCCAAGAACGGTTTGGAACTTACCTACGACAGTATTTTGCGAGGCGTAAACGGCATCATGCACTACGAACAGGTAAATCGCAGACAAGTAGCCATCACAGACAAGAAAGCCATCGACGGAAGCGACCTCATAACCACCATCAACGTAGAAGTACAAGACATTGCGGAAAAAGCTTTGATGGACAAAGTCAAAGAAATAGAAGCCGTGATGGGCGTGGCAATGGTGATGGATGTGAAGACCGGAGAAGTACTTGCCAGCGTCAATCTCTTGCGCGACAGCAAAGGAGACTACCACGAATCGAACAATGTAGCGGTAAACAGTTTGATGGAACCGGGCTCCACTTTCAAGACCGCTTCGCTGATGGTGGCGTTGGAAGACGGCGTGGTGAACCCCGACGATAAAATAAACACCGGTAGCGGACGTGTGAACATGTATGGTAGCAACATGAGCGATTGGAACTGGCATAAAGGCGGCTTCGGAGAAATCACCGTAACCAGAGGTCTGGAGGTCTCGTCCAACATTGTCATCTCCAAAATCATAGACGACAACTACAAACACAACAAACAGAAATACATAGACGGACTCAAGCGCATGGGGATGGGCATACCTTTGAACTTAGGTTTCGTGGGCGAAGCAAAACCTTCTATCAAAGGACCCAAAGAACAGTATTTTGCCAAGACCACACTACCGTGGATGAGTATAGGCTACGGCACACAAATTCCACCCGTATATATGCTCAACTTCTACAATGCCATCGCCAATGGCGGCAAGATGATGAAACCGCTCTTCGTAAAAGCCGTAAGCAACGAAGGAGAAATAATCAAAGAATTTCAGCCGGAAGTAGTGGTGGAAAAAATCTGTTCGGACAAAACCCTTGCACAAATACAAACCATGCTGCAAAGAGTCGTATCGCATGGTTTGGGCGCACCGGCACGCAGCAAATACTTCAACGCTTCCGGCAAGACGGGTACAGCACAGATTTCGCAAGGACGCGCCGGCTACAAATCGGGTAGCAGACAACACTTGGTGAGTTTCTGTGGCTACTTCCCATCGGAAGCACCTCAGTATACATGCTTGGTATCTATTGTCATCGACAAAGGTTCTCCTTCGGGCGGTTTGATGGCAGGAGCCGTATTCCGCAATATCTCGGAACGTCTTTATGCCAAACAGCTGAAGGTTCAATTGAGCGAAGCACGAGACAGTACTTCCGTATTTGTTCCGCAAGTACTCAGAGGCAACATCCATGAAGCAGCACAAGTGCTCAAGCAACTCAACATACCGAGCAACAGCGAAGCTATCCTGTCGAGCAAAGCAGACACATGGGGTATTGCTTCATCGAACACCCAAACCGTCACTTTACAGAAACAAAAAGAAACGAATAACAACAGAGTACCCGATGTACGGGGAATGGGAGCGAAAGATGCCGTTTACCGACTCAGACAAACAGGATTAAGAGTGAGAATAAACGGCGCAGGCTATGTGAGCGAACAAAGCATCGCACCCGGCACCGCAGTCAGCAAAGGAAGTACCATCAGTTTGACAATGAAAAGCAAAGGAGTATGATTTTAGAGAAATTGATAAGCACGATAAGCCCGTCGGTTGTGCATGGCGAGATACAACAAGACATCACGGGCATACAGATAGACTCACGAAAGATAGAAAAGGGAAATCTCTTTGTAGCCGTAAAAGGTACGCAGACAGATGGGCATGCCTATATCGAAAAAGCCATCGAGTTGGGGGCAACTGCCGTTTGTTGCGAGACGCTGCCCGAAACAACTCTTCAACACGTGACATTCGTACAAGTAAAAGACAGCGAAGACGCAGTAGGCAAATTGGCAACAGCCTTTTACGACAATCCGACAGAGAAACTCGAACTTATCGGCATCACCGGCACAAACGGGAAGACTACCATCGCCACGCTTTTGTACGATATGTTCAGACGTTTCGGCTATAAAGTGGGATTGCTCTCCACCGTCTGCAATTACATCGATGGCGAAGCTTTTCCCACAGAACACACGACTCCCGACCCTATCACGCTCAATCGTTTGTTGGGACGTATGGCAGACGAAGGCTGTAAGTATGTGTTCATGGAAGTCAGCTCTCACGCTGTGGCACAGAAACGCATCGGAGGTTTGAAATTTGCAGGCGGTATCTTTACCAACATCACAAGAGACCATTTGGATTACCACGGTACTTTCGAACATTACCTCAAAGCGAAAAAGACTTTCTTCGATACTTTGCCCAAGTCTGCTTTTGCCTTGACCAACGCAGATGACCGCAACGGTTTGGTAATGGTACAAAACACCAAAGCGCAAGTGAAGACTTATTCGCTTACCACATTGGCAGACTTTAAGACCAAAGTCATCGAAGACGGCTTCGAAGGCATGCTTCTTGATATGAATAATCAGGAAGTGAACGTACCTTTTATCGGACGCTTCAATGCGTACAATTTGACAGCAGTATATGGTGCGGCGTGCTTGCTGGACAAACAACCCGAAGAAGTTTTGATAACATTGAGTGCATTACATCCGGTTTCGGGACGTTTCGATGCACTTCGCTCACCGCGAGGATACACTGCCATCGTAGACTACGCACATACCCCCGACGCATTGGAAAATGTACTCAGTACCATACGGGAAGTATTAAGAGGAAGAGGACAAGTACTCACTGTCGTAGGTGCAGGCGGCAACAGAGACAAAGGAAAACGACCATTGATGGCAAAAGAAGCCGCAAAGCAAAGCGATAAAGTAATCATCACATCGGACAATCCTCGTTTCGAAGAACCTCAGGATATCATCGATGATATGTTGGCAGGGCTCGACAAAGAAGATATGCGCAAGTCACTCTCCATCATCGACCGCAAAGAAGCCATACGTACAGCTTGTATGTTGGCACAAGCGGGCGATGTCATCCTTGTAGCCGGCAAAGGACATGAAAACTATCAGGAAATAAAAGGAGTGAAACACCACTTCGACGACAAAGAAATACTGAAAGAAGTTTTTAATACGGAAATCTAATACCTATATATATGTTATACTATCTCTTCGAATACCTCAACGAATTGGGAATACCGGGTGCACGTATGTTCGGTTATGTGTCGTTTCGTTCATTGATGGCTGTAATACTTTCTTTGCTCATCTCCATGATATTCGGCGAATACTACATCAAACGTATGCGCCGCCTCAACATCACCGAAGTACAGCGCGACGAATCAATAGACCCCTTCAACGTAAACAAGAAAGGAGTACCTACGATGGGCGGTATCATCATCATCGTAGCTATTTTGATACCTTGCTTACTATTGGGAAAGTTGCACAATGTGTACATGGTCCTGATGCTTATCACCACCGTTTGGCTCGGTGCTTTGGGCTTTGCCGATGATTATATCAAAGTCTTCCGCAAGAACAAAGACGGTCTGAGAGGAAAGTTTAAGGTAATAGCGCAAATAGGGTTGGGATTTATCGTAGGCTTGACACTTTATCTCAGTCCGGACGTTGTCATCAAGAAGAATATAGAGACCCATCGCAACGGACAAATGGAAGTGATACACACTGCCACCGTCGAAAAATCCACCAAAAGCACCATTCCTTTCTTCAAAAACAACAACCTCGACTATGCAGACCTTGTAGGTTTCATGGGCGAACACGCACAAACAGCTGGTTGGATAGTATTCGTCATCGTAACCATCTTTGTTGTCACAGCCGTATCCAACGGTGCCAACCTCAATGACGGAATGGACGGTATGGCAGCGGGCAACTCTGCCATTATCGGAGCTACGCTGGGACTATTGGCTTATGTCTCGAGTCACATAGAATTTGCAAGCTATCTGAACATCATGTACATTCCCGGAACGGAAGAATTGGTGGTATTCATTTGCGCTTTCGTAGGTGCATTGATAGGTTTTCTTTGGTACAACGCATATCCCGCACAGGTATTTATGGGCGACACAGGCAGCTTGACCATCGGTGGTATCATCGCAGTGTTTGCCATCATCATTCGCAAAGAGTTGCTGATACCTATCTTGTGCGGCATTTTCCTGATAGAAAACCTGTCCGTCATTTTACAAGTCAATTATTTCAAACGGGGCAAGAAAAAAGGAATACACAGACGCATATTCAAGCGTACTCCCATACACGACCATTTCCGTACGACACTGGAACAACTGGATAGTACGTGTACTTATATGTTCACCGGTCCGAAAAGAGTTTTTCACGAAAGCAAGATAACTGTCCGCTTCTGGATTGTAAGCATTCTCTTGGCAGTTATAACCATCATCACATTAAAAATAAGATAACATGACAAAACGCATTGTCGTATTAGGAGCAGGCGAGAGTGGCGCTGGCGCAGCAGTATTGGCTCAGAAAAAAGGATTCGATGTTTTCGTTTCGGATATGTCGCCCATCAAACCCATATACAAACAGATGCTGGACGAGAGAAGCATAGCATGGGAAGAAGGAAAGCATACGGAAGAACTGATTCTCAACGCCGACGAAATAATAAAAAGTCCCGGCATTCCTTGCGAAGCACCCATCATACAAAAGATAACAGCCCGCAACATCCCTGTCATTTCCGAAATAGAGTTTGCAGGCAGATATACAAACGCCAAAATGATATGTATCACGGGAAGCAACGGCAAAACCACTACGACATCGCTCATCTATCATATCTTCAAAAAAGCAGGTTTGAACGTAGGTTTGGCAGGCAATATAGGAAAGAGTCTGGCTTTTCAGGTGGCAGAGTGCAACTACGACTATTACGTGATAGAGCTGAGTAGTTTTCAGCTCGACAATATGTACGACTTCCGCGCCAATATCGCCGTGCTGCTGAACATCACTCCAGACCATCTCGACCGCTACGGCAACGAAATGCAAAACTATGTGGATGCCAAATTCCGCATTTTGCAAAACCAAACATCCGACGACGCCTTTATCTTTTGGAACGACGACCCCGTAATACAGAAAGAATTGCACAAATATGGCATACACGGACGTTGCTTCCCCTTTGCAGAAAGCAAAGAGGACGGCTTGGCAGCTTTCACTCAAGACAGTAAAATCTACTTCACACGTCCGCTCGACTTCAACATGGAACAAGAAGCTCTGGCACTCGACGGCACACACAATCTGTTCAACTCCATGGCTGCAGGTATCTCTGCAAACATTGCAGGCATAGAGAAAGACTGTATCAAGGAAGCATTGCAAGACTTCAAAGGTGTGGAACACCGATTGGAGAAAGTATTGTCCATACGTGGCGTGGAATACATCAACGACTCCAAAGCCACCAATGTAAACTCGTGCTGGTATGCCCTGCAAAGCATGCGCAACAAAACCATATTGATATTGGGCGGGAAAGACAAAGGAAACGACTACACCGAAATAGCCGACCTCGTGCGCGAAAAGTGCACGGGACTTGTATTTCTGGGAGTAGACAACAGTAAACTCCACAAGTTCTTCGGCGATTACGGATTGCCCATAGCCGATGTGAAGAGCATGAAAGATGCCGTACAAGCAGCTTACGAAATGGCAAAACCGGGAGAAACGGTATTGCTCAGCCCATGTTGTGCAAGTTTCGACCTCTTCACAAGTTACGAAGACAGAGGCGAACAATTCAAAGCCTGTGTCAGAAACTTATAATCAGTCACGCTTATGTCATTAGCACAGAAACTCAAGAACTCATTCCAAGGCGACGGTATCATTTGGATTATTTACATCGCTTTCTGCATTATCTCCGTCATAGAGATATTCAGTGCAACCAGTTCATTGACGTACAAAGCCGGTAGTCACTGGTCGCCTCTTCTGGCACATACCGCCAAGATGATAGTCAGTTTCGCGCTCTTGTGGGTGACACACCGTATGACAGCCCGTTACTTGACACTGGGCACTCTCGGTCTGCCTTTTTCATGGATTTTGCTGGGCGTGGTATTTCTCATGAACCCCACCAACAGTGCACACCGATGGATAAACATATTCGGCATTCAGTTTCAGCCTTCCGAACTTGCAAAGCTCATGCTCATCATCATGGTGGCGCGATTACTGGCAATGTATCAAACCGAAAACGGAGCCACCCAAAAAGCTTTCAACTGGATATTGATATGCACCGGCATCACTTGCGGACTTATCGTAACAGAAAACCTCACCACTTGTTTGTTGATATGCACCACCATCTTCATCATGATGATATTGGGACGCGTGCCCTGGAAACATTTGTTGAAACTTGTGGGTTGTGTCGCGGCATTCGGCATTGCGGTGGTTCTCACTCTGAAGTTACTTCCTCCCGAGAAATTCAAGGACACTCCCCTCGAACGTATGATAACTTGGGTAAACCGTATAGATAACCATGGCGAAGAAAGAGCAAAAGACCCCAAAGAATACGTGGTGACAGACGACAATTTCCAAAGGACACATGCCAACATAGCCATAGCAAACAGTCGAGGCGTAGGCTTGGGACCCGGCAACAGTTTGGAGCGCGACAGACTTCCGCAGGCATACTCGGACATGATATTTGCCATCATCATAGAAGAAACGGGACTGTTCGGCGCAGGTATCGTCATAGCCCTGTATATATTTCTGCTGATGCGTATCTGGCGCATAGCCAAAGCGTGCGAATGGGTTTTTCTGAGTTACACAGTCATGGGGATAGGTATCATGATTAGCATACAGGCCTTGATAAACATGGCAGTATCCGTAGGTGCCATGCCCATCACGGGACAACCGCTTCCCATGATAAGTCGCGGAGGAACTTCCATGATGATGACTTCCGTAGCAATAGGCATCATCCTGAGTGTGAGCCGATATGCAGAAGCCTACCGTACATCGAAAGAACGCCCGGAAGAACTGACGGCTACCGGTGCCGCACTCATCGAAGAGGTGGACGAAAGTATAGACCACTCCGAACTGAAACAGCCTTAGCAGGGAAAGAAAAGACAAGAAAAAAATATCTCACGGTCTATCCATTCGGATAGACCGTTTTTGCTTTTCTACACGATGAGCAGAAACCCGGCTTCTGCATAAATATGCACTTCCCCCTTGTACCTCGTCAACTCAAAAATTCATCCCTTCAAATTGGCAACATGTTGCTGATTTGATAACAACATGTACGCAAGTCGATAGCATCATGTTGCTATCGCGATAAGAACATGTTGCTATCACGATAGCAACAGCGTCAAAGAATGTTAACAACATAATCGCATCGAGAAGGCATTGCAGACGTGTTTTTCTCTCATCAAGAAAGCAACTTTTCAAGGCTTTTTCGGACTGAAAAGGTGTGCCGAAAAGACTGTTTTTCGTACGCTCTCTCACGAACATCATTGCATAAATATGCAGAAACGGAGTAGTTTTCCGTATATTTATGCAACGGAGTATCGCATCCGAAACCTCGTTTGCCCGACCATAAACAACCCGACATCCGAAACGAAATCCGGCATCCGCACTATCTGTCGCAAAGGCGTGGCTAATAGCGTAAACTATTGGACAGCCGAGAGAAAAGGCGTACTTTTGCAAACAAACCATAAACTCATTCGTATGATTCAGTCAATGACCGGCTACGGAAAAGCCGTAGCCACTTTTGGCAACAAAAAAATACATGTAGAAATCAAGTCGCTCAACAGTAAAGCGATGGACCTTTCCACACGCATTGCGCCCATATACAGAGAAAAGGAAATGGAGATTCGCGCTTATGTGACCCAGCTTTTGGAACGCGGAAAGGTAGACCTCAACATCTGGATAGAGAAAGAAGCAGAAGAAAATGCCACCACCATCAATACGGCACTTGTAAAAAACTACCACGAACAGCTGTTGGCAATCTGCGGCGAACTGGGACTGGAGACACAAAATGAGTATTGGATGCCCACGTTGCTGCGTATGCCCGATGTATTGACCAAAGCGGAAATACAAACCTTGGACGAAGAGGAATGGAAAACTGCGAAGACGACACTCATCACAGCCGTAGCGCAGCTCATCGCCTTTCGCCAACAAGAAGGCAAGGCACTGTCGCAAAAGTTTCGCGAAAACATAAACACCATCTCTTCGCTCCTCACCCACCTCGAACAATACGAAGAGGAACGCATAGAGAAAGTAAGAGAGCGCATTGCAGAAGCCCTCGAAAAAGTAGTGGAGAAGGATTACGACAAGAACCGCTTCGAACAGGAACTGATTTATTACATCGAAAAACTCGATATCAACGAAGAGAAACAACGCCTGCGCAATCACCTGCAATACTTCCTCGAAACACTCGCCGAAGGAAAAGGACAAGGCAAAAAACTCGGTTTCATCGCACAGGAAATGGGACGCGAAATCAATACCACCGGTAGCAAATCCAACCACGCGGAAATGCAAAAGATAGTGGTGCAGATGAAAGATGCTTTGGAACAAATCAAAGAACAGGTTCTCAACGTAATGTAAAAAACCGACATCATGACCAAACCAGGCAAACTCATCATCTTCTCCGCTCCGTCCGGCTCGGGCAAGTCCACCATCATACAATACTTGCTACAGCAAAACCTCAACCTCGCCTTCTCCATTTCTGCTACCAGTCGGGCACCGAGAGGCACAGAGCGTCACGGCGTGGAATACTTCTTTCTCTCGCCCGAAGATTTCAAGGCACGCATAGCCCGCAACGAATTTCTGGAGTACGAAGAAGTCTATCCCGACCGCTTTTACGGTACACTGAAAGCACAGGTGGAAGAACAATTGAAAGAGGGACAAAACGTAGTCTTCGATGTGGATGTGGTAGGCGGTTGCAACATCAAGCAGTACTACGGCGAACGTGCACTCTCCGTCTTCATCCAACCGCCTTCGGTGACAGAACTTCGTCGCCGACTCGAAGGACGCGGTACGGATGCACCCGAAGTCATCGAAAGCCGCATCGCCAAAGCGGAATACGAACTCTCCTTTGCACCGCGCTTCGATACCGTCATCATCAACGACCGATTGGAAGAAGCGCAATCCGAAGCACTGAAAACCGTGCGCAATTTTCTCGAAACCTAAACACAAACGTTTCAATCCATGCAACCCGATAACAAGAAAACACAAAAGCTCTGGTTCATCGTATCGCTTGTCATCGCCGTAGCGGCTTTGACCGTCAGCATCATAGCTGCCACTAAAGAAGAATACAGCATCAGCATAGCCATGCTTCTGGTCATAATTTGGCAGTTTTACAATATCAAGCAATGGAAGAAACGCAACGGAAAATAGGGATATTCGGTGGCTCGTTCAATCCGATACACATCGGGCATTTGGCACTTGCCAATTATCTCTGCGAGTTCACGGACTTGGACGAAATATGGTTCATGGTATCGCCTCGCAATCCGTTGAAAGACGAGAGCAAACTTTGGGACGATACACTCAGACTCAGTTTGGTGCGTGCTGCCGTCAAAGACTATCCCAAGTTACACGCATCCGATTTCGAGTTTGGACTTCCTCGTCCGTCTTACACCTCCCACACATTGTCCGCTTTGACAAAAGCCTATCCGCAATACGAGTTTACACTCATCATCGGGGCGGACAACTGGCAACTCTTCTCTCTCTGGCATCAATCGGAAGAGATACTCAAGCATTTCCGTATCTATATTTACCCGCGTCCCAATTACTCCGTAGAAAAAAAGGATTTGCCGGACAACGTGCATTTCCTGCAAACTCCCATGTTCGAAATCAGTTCCTCGTTTATACGTCAAGCCATTCGCGAGGGCAGAGATATTCGTTTCTTTCTGCATCCCACTTCTTACGAGATATTGGCAGACCGCGCACATACACAATCTCTTTAATCACTCATGTCCACCGTCGCTCCCAATTCTTTACAGGCATGGCTTTTGGCTGCACGCCCCAAAACATTGAGCGGTGCCACCGTACCGGTATCTATAGGTATTGCGATGGCTTACTCGCACGATGGTTTCTCCGCACCGCAAACCATACTCTGCCTGCTCTTTGCATGGCTCATGCAGATAGACGCCAATCTCATCAACGACTTGTACGATTATCTGAAAGGAAGCGACCGCGAAGACCGACTCGGTCCCGAACGCGCTTGCTCGCAAGGCTGGATAACACCGCAAGCCATGCGTATGGGTATTGCCGTAAATACTGCGCTGGCAGTTTGCGTGGGTTTGGGTATTTTGTACTACGGTGGTTGGTGGATGTTGCCTATCGGACTGGCATGCGTGCTTTTCGCTTTCCTTTATACGGCAGGTCCTTATCCGTTGGCTTATCATGGTTGGGGCGATGCGGCGGTACTCGTCTTCTTCGGTTTGGTACCGGTGGGCTGCACTTATTATGTACAAACGGGGACTTATACGACGGGTGTGTTCATGGCTTCGCTGGCGTGCGGACTTGTGATAGATACACTTCTCATGGTCAATAACTACCGCGACAGAGAACAAGACCGCGTCAGTGGCAAACGCACGTTGGTGGTTCGTTTCGGGAAACGGGTCGGTTGGCACATGTATGTGTGGTTGGGTGCGGGAGCTTGTTTGTGCTGTCTATACTTTTGTTTCGAGGGTGCTTACATGGCAGGGCTTTTACCGTTCGTCTATCTGTTGCCGCACGGGCAAACAGCTCTTCGGATGCGCGCCATCGAAGGACGTGCACTCAACAGCATTTTGGCAAAGACTTCGATGAATATCCTTCTGTTCGGTGTTTTGCTTTGCATCGGATTGTTGTTGGCATAGTCTGCGCAAAAGAAAATCCCTCTGCAAAGACTTACATCTTTCCAAAGGGATTATATCATCATTTCGAAAACAGACAGAGCGTATTTATCGCTTCATGCTTTTCACTTCCAGATACAACAGACTGCTGAACAGCAACTCTATGCCCACCATCATTACAGCCAATATATAAGGTTCGAACTTCAAACCCACAATCAAAGCAAGAATGGGAATCACTATCGAAAGCACAAAGTAAGCCTTCGACTTGTACAGCCAACTATACGGCATAAGATGCGCACCGAATATCATCGCTATCACCATCAGCATCTTTTCCGGAACGGTAGGATATACCCACATGGCAATGAGAATGTACAACATCTGGTTGACGGAAAACAAAAGTCCCAACTTCGTCAACGGGTTCGCCTTGTGTTGGAAATCAATCTTCAGCAACTTCGAAAAGAAAAAGGCTATCGGCAACAAAGGAGCGGTACAGCAGAGAGTGTACAGATTTTTCGTCAATATCGGGAAGTCCGACAATTGAATACATAACACAGCCAACCAAATAATCACAGACGCCAGGATAAAATGAAATCCTTTTTTCTGCACCAAAGCACAATCGTTTCTCAGGTCTTCCAAGTACGTTCTTTTCATCTCTTCCATAAACAGTAAATTTAGTTACTAAAAACATTATCTATCGAACGGGAGAATCCCTATGTTCAATCACGTTGTATCAATACGGTGGCGTATGCGCTGATGCCTTCTTCTCTGCCCGTAAAGCCAAGTTTCTCCGTAGTAGTGGCTTTGATGGAAACATCTGCGGGAGAAATACCCATCACTTCGGCAAGGACGGTTTGCATCTGCGGGATGTGTGCTTTCAGCTTGGGACGCTCCGCACAAACGGTGGCATCTATGTTGCCCACTTCCCAACCGCGTTCACGAATGAGTTCCATCACACGACGCAGGAGTATCTTGCTGTCTATGTCTTTGTACTCGCCTGCCGTATCGGGAAAGTGATACCCGATATCGCGCATATTGGCTGCACCCAAAAGCGCATCGCAAATAGTGTGTATCAACACATCGGCATCCGAATGCCCTTTCAAACCTTTTTCGTGCGGAATACATATACCGCCCAACCATAAATCGCGACCTTCGACAAAGGCATGCACGTCGAAGCCCATTCCTACTCTAATCTTCATCTGATATAAAAGTCCAATACCTTACTGTCTTCCAAATAACCTGTCAAGTGGTTGCCTATCGACACACCGCCCACACCTGCAGGTGTCCCCGTGAATATCATGTCGCCGATTTTCAGTGTGCAGAAACGACTCACGTAAGCAATGATTTCATCGACGGTAAAAATCATGTCGCCCGTGTAACCGCTCTGTACCGTACGCCCGTCTATATCCAAACGGAAACGAAGGTCTTGCACGTTACAAGTTTCGTCGAGCGGAACCCATTCTCCCAGTGCAGCCGCATTATCGAAACACTTGCAGAGTTCCCAAGGCTTGCCTTCGGCACGCAGGCGACGTTGCAAATCGCGCGCCGTGAAGTCTACTCCCACCGTCACGGCATCGTAATATCGGTGTGCAAAGCGAGGAGAAATGTGCTTGCCCAAGCGCGAAATGCGTACCACAAGCTCTGTCTCGTGCTCCATTTGCGAAGAAAAATCGGGGAGAAAAAAGGGTTTGCCATCCTTGAGCAAAGCCGAATCGGGCATCATAAAGATGACAGGCTCCTGCGGAATGGGTTCATCGGCATGCAATTCCTTGCAATGAAGCGGATAATTCATGCCTACTGCTATAATCTTCATGTCTATTGCTTTATTTGATAGCCAAACGGTTGTACATCACAGCCAACGAAGCGTAGAGCGATGTGTTCTGCACCACACAGCCTTCCGGCACGGAGATACGATAGGGAGCAAAGTTCCAAATGGCACGAATACCGCCTGCCACCATCTTGTCCGTGATTTCCTGCGCTATGCTGATGGGTACGGTGAGTACGCCTATTCTCACACCATCTGTCTGCATACGTGTTTCGTACTCGGAGGTATGGTACACGGGCACACCATTGATGGTTTGCCCCACGATATCGGGGTCGATGTCGAAAGCTCCCACTATCTCCAAACCGAATTGTCGCAAACCCGTATCCTGCAAAAGTGCCGCTCCCAAACTGCCCACGCCGAAGAGATAAGCCTTGTGCAGGCGGGCAAAACCCAAAAAGTCTTCGAGCGCAACCACCATAGGTGCTATCTCGTAGCCCACGCGCGTACGCCCCGACAGATTTACATACGAGAGGTCTTTGGCTATTTGCGAGGCTTCTATTCCTGTTTCTTTGGCAATGCGAGTGGACGAAGCGAAGACTTCGCCCTCTGCCTGCAAGAGTTTTACCGTAGACAGATACCACGGCAATCGTCGCAATGTGGGTTCGGGGATATTATCCGGGTTTTTATTGTATTGTTTACTCATTTATAGTCCTTGATGCGATAGTTTTCACAAAAATATAGGTTTTCTTCTATTCCCTGATTTCATTAAGGAAAAAAATCGGTAATACGTTGACAAAAAGAAAGAAAGCCGAATGATGATTTTGCGAATTCGATACGTGAAGTTTTCCAAGTTTACAATCATCGGCAGATACCATATATACCTATTATATATAGGAGAGAAAAATGAGGACACCCTCACATATACGGAAACAGTTCGGCGAAATGTTCTGTTTTTCCTTTCGCAAAAGACTTCTCATTGTAACTCATCAACTCCTAAACTTAGAACTTCAAATTAGCAACGTATTGCCAAGTTGATAACAACATGTACGCAACTTGATAGCATCATGTTGTCATCGCGATAAGAACATGTTGCTATCGCGATAGCAACAGCGTCAAAGAATGTTAACATCATAATCGCATCGAGAAGGCATTGTAGAGCTGTTTTCTCTTTACCGAAAATCACGATTTCCGCACTTCGTACGGAAGCTCTTTTCCCCCTTTTCCACCTTCGAACTTAAAAACTCCGAAATTCTGAACTCAAAGAAAAATGTTCTATTTTTCCTATTCGTCGAACAGTCGCCCTCGCTTTCCGCCTACCGAAATCCCTTCCGTATGCAGAAGCATCTCCTTTGCCGGAAGCCCACCGGCATATCCCGTCAAAGTACCGTTGCTTCCTATCACCCGATGGCAGGGCACAAAGATGGAAAGTGCATTCATTCTGTTGGCATTTGCCACCGCACGCACAGCTTTGGTGTGTCCGATACGCTCCGCAAGCAGCGCATAAGAACAGGTGGTTCCGTAGGGAATCTTCAGGAGTTCGTTCCAAACGGTCTGCTGAAAAGTAGTACCGCAAAACAGCAGGGGAACATCGAACGTCTTTCTCTCTCCCTTGAAATAAGCCTCGAGTTCGCTTATCGCCTGCTCGATGACCGCCGAAGTTCCCGTCTTCATCTCGGCTTGCAACCCTCTGCACAAACGTCTGTTCACCGCATCGCCCTGCTTTTTATTCATCCAGTTGCACAAACACAGCTTGCCGTCCAAATCTCCCAGCACGAGTTTTCCGCAGGGAGCATCATAGGTTTTTATCCATATTGTTTTCATCGCTTTCTCTGTTTTCATGCAAAGATATACGTTTAGACAGCACGCACATACGGCTCTGTCGAGCATTCGCGAAGTCACGAAAAGCAGAAAAAAAGATTTTGATATTCAGCGATTTGTTGATTTTTTTGCAAGAAAATGAATTTTTCGTGTAGTAAACATTCCGGTTACTGCGTCTAACGGGTAAAACAGTTTTTCAATGGAAATAGATGAAACCGCTTTCGCGGCAATAGCAAGAGAATACAAAGCAACGATTTATACCGTCTGCTACATGTTCTCGAAAGACAAAGAAGAGGTGGCAGACCTTTTTCAGGAGGTTCTCATCAATCTATGGAACGGTAGAAAAGGATTTCGCGGCGACAGCAATATGAAGACGTGGATTTATCGCATCAGTCTCAATACCTGCATCACGATGGAGCGCAAGAAAAGAAAAATGCCCACCATACCGCTCACTATGGATATAGACCTCTACGAAGATACCGATACAGACTCCCGACAGGTACAACAACTCTATCGGCGTATCAACAAACTCGAACACTTCGACCGCGCACTCATCCTGCTCTGGCTCGAAAACATGAGTTACGACGAGATAGCAGCCGTGCTCGGTATCACACCAAAGAACGTATCCGTACGACTGGTACGCATCAAAGAAGAACTAAAGAAAATGAACGACGTATAATAACAATCGCAAACATGGAAAAAGAAAATAACAACCCGGAAATGGAAGAATTGCGCCGTCAAGTGGAAATCTTGCAAAAAAAACTGCAGGGACAAGATATCATCAATACATCACTTCTGAGAAACAGTATGAAAGCAGATACCAACTATCTCCAGAAGTACAACCTCATCATGGCAATCGCCGGCATAATCCTCGCACCTGTCATTTACTTCTTATACAACGAGTACAATACGCCTATTGCCATCATCTTAGCTATCTGCTGCTTGATAGATGCGATTTATCACTTTATCGTCTCCCGGCAATATGCCCGCCTCGACCTGAACAGTTCCGTCGTAGCACTTTCCGAACACTTGCTTCGCGCGCGCCGTTGGTCAAAATACAATCTCATACTCGGTCTTGCTGTGGTTCTTCCCATATTCGTATGGCTCTCTATCCTGGAACCGGATTTCATCATCCCCGTTTGTATCGGATTGGCGATAGGTATCCCCATCGCATATGTATTTTATAGCAAGGAAATGGAAAAACTGCACGCGCTCTCCGTCAAAATCAAAGAACTCAAAGAAGAATAACATCTACACAAATACTCACATTCATAATTATTAAAATCAACATGAAGAAAATTATCCTTTCCCTCGTTGCGCTTTTCGTTGCGCTCAATGTCAATGCACAGTTGCTCTACAAAATCTCGGGCAAAGACTTGACAAAACCTTCTTACATCTTGGGTACACAACACCTTGCATCCGCAACTTTCGTAGACAGTATTCCCGGACTGCGCGACGCATTCGCAGCTACCGAACAAGTGTACGGCGAGATAGATTTATTGCAGGCGAAAAAACCCGCTCAACAACAACTTATGGCAGCAGCCATGACTTTGCCCGAAGGTACCACACTTCAAAGCCTTCTCACCGCAGAACAATTGGAACGTCTGAATGCTCATTTGAGAACAGCCATCGGTGCCGATTTGAGCAATCCGATGGTGGCTGCACAATTCGGTAAGCTCAAACCCGGCGCGCTTTTGGTGAACTTGACTCTCCTGATGGCAATGCGTCATGTCAAAGGTTTCAATCCGCAAGATACTTTCGACGACTATTTCCAAAAAGAAGCTCGCAAGAACGGAAAAGTCGTAGGCGGACTCGAAACTATGGAACACCAGATATACGTGTTGTTCGAAAGCACACCGCTCGACCGTCAGGTGGAACAACTCATGTGCTTCGTGGACAATTCCGAAAAACAGGAAGCACAGCTGCTGCGTATCTTCAAAGCCTTCTCCGAACAAAATCTGGAAGAACTCCACGCAGCCATTGAACACAAAATGAACAACCGTTGCGATATGACCGTCGAAGAACACGCTCGCCTGCTCGACAATCGCAACGAAGCATGGGTAGTACAGATGCCTACCCTCATGAAAGAGAAATCCACTTTCTTTGCCGTAGGTGCAGGACATCTCTTGGGCGAAAAAGGCGTACTTCCTCTCTTGCGCAAAGCCGGATATACCATCACTCCGGTACAATAAATTCCACATATTAAACAAAAAAAGACACGGTTCGCGACTCTCAGGAGTTTGCGAACCGTGTCTTTTTATAGCTTCCGGTCGCTCTCCACTGCTTCTCCATATTTCCCACACGCGTAACAGAGAGGAATAGGGCTTATCCGATATTCTCCGAGTAGAAAACACTCTGTTTCTCTTCTCTACTTGTTGCTCACGTTTCTCCTCTCACCCATCGAGAGCTACTTCTGAATGCGTTTCTAAAAATATTTCATCAAAACAAGTAAAAAAATCACTACTTTGCGATACAAAGTATAAAACAAACACATACCTTTGTGCCATACAAAGAGATAAACAAAACAACAGAAGTGAAAATTGCGATGTACTCGATGTAACAAAGCGTTGTCAAACGACGTCTGACAAACAAATAGCAAAAAAAACGCCAAGTACTGTCACAAAAAACACATGTTACGACTCTAATAAGAAAGAATACATAACAAACTAATACTTCAAATAACATGAAACGACTACTGTTTATCGTCACCATCGCATGGATGACACTTTGTGCAAAAGCACAGAACATCACGGGAAACGTACAGGATGAGCAGAAAAAGCCCATCGAATTTGCAAACGTCGCACTCTACTCTTTGCCGGACTCGACGCTCATTACGGGGACAATAACAGACAGCAAGGGGAATTTCTTGCTGAAAAAAGAGGTACAAAACAAAACTTTCATCAAAGTTTCCTTTCTGGGTTATGAAACACGCTATATGGACGAAAGACCTCACCAGGTCATCGTACTGAAGAACGACACACAACTATTGGGCGAAGTGGCAGTCGTAGCCACGCGTCCGTCGTACAGACTGGAGCGCGGTGCACTCGTGGCAAGTGTGAAAAACACCAGCCTTGCCAATATGCGAAATGCCACAGACGTATTATCGCAACTCCCTTTCCTCACGGAGAAAGATGGAGAGTTCACGGTCTTCGGCAAGGGGAAACCACTTATCTACATCAACAACAGACAGGTACGCGATACGAAAGAATTGGAACAACTATCGCCTGCCAACATCAAACAAATACGTGTCATCACTACACCGGGGGCAGAATACGACTCTTCCGTACGTGCTGTCATCAAAATCACGACCGAACGCCCCATAGGAGAAGGTTTGAGCGGCAGTTTCAAGTTGGAGGGCAGACAGAACAAACGTTTTTCTACCAACGGAGAAATCAATTTGAACTACCGCACCGGTGCATGGGACTTCTTCGGAGAGGTGTATAGCGGTCAATACAACTCCTGGTATCATAACAGCGCAATACAGGAACTGACATTGCCCACAAGCCTTCGGAAACAGGTGTACGACATAACGACCGATTACAAATACAAAAATCTCGGAACCGTGGCAGGCATCAACTTCAACCCGAATCCCAACCATTCGGCAGGCATACGCTATACACGAAACGGTTCTACCAACAGGGGTGACGCACACTTGGACATCTTGCACACGGGACAAGGAATAAACGAAAGACTGATACAAGACTCCAAAGACAAGAAAGACAACGAAAAGCACCATATCAATGCTTATTACAACGGCAAACTGTCGAAAGCCTTCTCGCTGAATTTCAACACGGATATCGTAACAGGCGACGAAACAACCGACCAAATTTCCACACGCAGCAACGGCACACCCATTGCCACCCTCAACAAACAAGACTACGACCTCTACGCCGGTAAAGCCGTGCTGACTTACAACATAGGCAAGAGTGCATGGAGCGGAGGAGGAGAATACACTTACACCACGATGGAGCAAAGCTACGGCATCAACGACCCGTCGTTGGGTATTCCCAACTCGGGCAATAAGTCCGTGCAAAATCGCGGTGCGGCATTTCTCACCTACGAAACACAATTGGGCAGATGGGGTGTGAGTGCAGGCTTGCGTTACGAAGATATCAAGATGGACTACCATCTCAACGGTGTGTTGAACCCCGAACAGTCTCGCCACTATCGGAAATTGTTCCCCAACCTCACCATATCTTACGCCGGCGATAAGTTGCAAACATCAGTCAGCTATGCACGCAGCATTTCCTATCCCTCATACAGCGATTTGCGCAGCAATGTACAATATCTCTCTCCCTTCGTCTACCAAAGCGGCAACCCGCTGCTTCGTCCCACCATCACCAACTCATTCACATGGATGCTGACCAAAGGCGGATTTCAAGCCATGGGTACGCTGACATTCAGCGAAGACCCGATAGAAGATGTAGTGACACTGTATCAGGGAAAGCCTATCGTCCTCATGGTAAAAGAAAACTTGGACCGTAGCATCGCTGCCAACCTTTCGCTCTCGTACAACACACGCATCGGTTGCTGGTCGCCCCGTTGGGAAGTGTACGGCATGCTCCAAAAGATGGACTACCCCATAGCCCACGCCAACTACAACAAGCCCTTCATTGGCGGTACATGGAGCAACACATTCACACTGCCCCACGAGTGGATGATACGCTTCAATCTGTGGGGGCAAACCAGCGGACACTACGGTGCCCACTATGCGTACAGCAGATGGGCAGCCCATGCACATGTGACAAAAACATTCCTCAAACGTCGACTCACAGCCAATCTTGCCGTCAACAATCTGTTCAACTCCCTGCGTTTCGACGGGGTAACACACTACAACAAAGTGCATTTTTACAGCTCCAACAAAGCGCAGACCAACGTGATGCTCACGCTGACGTATCGCTTCAACAGCACTCAAAGCAAATACAAAGGCAAACAAGCCAGCGATGAGTTGAATCGCCTATAAAAAAAGAAAAACACACTATTGGTTAAACATGAACAGATAGCGGTTCCGTGCGATACGGGACCGCTATCTCATTTTTCTGCGAACAGAAAAACAGAACACTTTTCTTTGAGTTTGGAGGTGCGGAGTTTTTAAGTTCGGAGATGGAAAAAGGGGAGAAAGAGCTTCCGTACGAAGTGCGAAAATCGTGATTTTCGGTAAAGAGAAAACAGCTCTACGATGTCTTCTCGATGCGATTATGATGTTAACATTCTTTGACGCTGTTGCTATCGCGATAGCAACATGTTCTTATCGCGATGACAACATGATGCTATCAAGTTGCGTACATGTTGTTATCAATTTGACAACGCGTTGTCAAATTGAAGTTCTAAGTTTAGGAGTTGATGAGTTACAAAGGAAGTGTTTTTGCAAGAGGAAAAACAGAACACTTTTCTTTGAGTTCAGAGTTTCGAAGGTTTTAAGTTCGGAGGTGGAAATACGCATAAAAAGAAATCCGCTTGCCCCAAAGGAGCAAGCGGATTTTCATATCAAGACCTTGTCGATTAGTCTTTCAGTTTTGCTTTGATAAAGTCTCGGTTCAAACGAGCGATATTGCTGATGGAAATACACTTGGGGCATTCCGCTTCGCAAGCACGCGTATTGGTACAGTTACCGAAACCGAGTTCGTCCATCTTGGAGAGCATCGCTTTTGCACGGCGCAATGCCTCGGGCTTACCTTGTGGCAAGAGGTTGAGCTGGCTCACTTTCGCCGAAACGAAAAGCATCGCCGAACCGTTTTTACAAGCCGCCACACAAGCACCGCAACCTATACACGATGCTGCATCCATCGCTTCGTCGGCAATGGGTTTCGGTATGAGAATGGCGTTTGCATCTTGAGGAGAACCGGTGCGCACGCTCACGAAACCACCCGCTTGCATGATTTTGTCGTAAGCCGTACGGTCTACAATCAAGTCTTTGATAACCGGGAAACCAGCCGAACGCCAAGGCTCTACCGTGATGGTATCGCCGTCTTTGAAACGACGCATATAGATTTGGCAAGTAGTGGCTGCCGATGCCGGACCGTGCGGATGTCCGTTGATATAGAGAGAACACATACCGCAAATACCTTCGCGACAGTCGTGGTCGAATGCGATAGGCTCTTTTCTTTCACTCACGAGTTGCTCGTTGAGTATATCCAACATTTCGAGGAACGATGTATCTCCCGGAATGTCTTTCATTTGGTATTCTTCAAAACGTCCTTTTTCCTTCGGTCCATTCTGACGCCAAACTCTCAGCTTAAAAGATATATTTTTATCCATGTTTGTGTAGTTCTTTAGTTTATTAGTTCATGAGTTAAGAGTTTATACCTGCCGTTTTGCAAGTATCGAGTCCTTGCTTTCTTCTGTATATCAGCGCGGTCAACATGCGTGAAATTTCTCCGTTGAGTTGTTCCATGAACTTGTATTGAGTTGCTGTGAGGAACTCCAATTCGTGAGAAAGTATCAACTGTGTTTCCAGTTCATTGACCGAGCCTTTTGCTATACTTAGAAAGCGTACCAGTTCACAATCATGTCCTCTGCCATATCCTTCGGCTATATTGGAGGGAATGGAAACTGCGGCTCTACGCATTTGGCTTGCCAGCCCATACTTCTCTTCTGCAGGATATATGCTTGTGGCTCTATATACCTCCTGTACGAGAGACATGCTTTTTTGCCAAACTTTCAAGTCTTTGTATGTTCCCATAACAAACTGATAACTTAAAACCTATAAACTCTCCAACTATAAACTCTGAATTTACGCTTTATAGTTACGGGTTTGTACCTTGATGGCTTCGTAAACCAATGGTTCTTTGTGGAGAACGGGCATGGTTTCGTCGTTGCCTTGATATTCCCAACAAGATACGTAGAAGTAGTTCGCATCGTCGCGTTTTGCTTCTCCTTCTTCCGTTTGATATTCCTCACGGAAGTGTCCGCCGCAACTTTCTTCACGGTTCAAAGCATCGTGTGCCACGAGTTCTCCCATGAGGATAAAGTCATACAAACGAATTGCTTTTTCGAGTTCGATGTTCATACCTTCTTTCGAGCCTGGTACAAAGAGGTCTGTTTCGTATTCTTTGCGTGCTTCTTTCAGTTTTTCCAAACCTATCTTCAAGCCTTCTGCCGTACGTCCCATACCCATGTATTCCCACATGATGTGCCCTACTTTCTTATGGATGGTATCTACCGACTTCGTGCCTTGAATACTCATGATTTTGTCGATACGTTCATGCCATTCTTTTTCTGCTTGCGCAAATTCGGGCAAGTCTGTCGAGAAACGAGGAACAGTGATTTGGTCTGCCAAATAGTTCTGAATAGTGTAAGGCAATACGAAATAACCGTCTGCCAAACCTTGCATCAATGCAGATGCACCGAGACGGTTCGCACCGTGGTCGGAGAAGTTACATTCGCCGATGGCAAAGAGACCTTTGATGGTGCTTTGCAATTCGTAGTCTACCCAGATACCTCCCATCGTATAGTGAATAGCAGGATAAATCATCATCGGGTGATAGTATTTTACGCCGTTGACTTCTTTTGCCAACTGACCGGGATTTACGTCGGTGATTTCTTCGTACATATCGAAGAGGTTGCCATAACGCTGCAACACCACGTCGATGCCTAAGCGGTTGATAGCTTCGGAGAAGTCGAGGAAGACAGCCAAGCCTGTGTTGTTCACACCGTGACCGGCATCGCAACGTTCTTTCGCTGCACGAGAAGCCACGTCGCGAGGAACGAGGTTACCGAATGCCGGATAACGACGTTCGAGGTAATAATCGCGGTCTTCTTCGGGAATATCGCTTCCTTTGATTTTTCCTTCTTGCAATTTGATGGCGTCTTCTTTTTTCTTCGGAACCCAGATACGTCCGTCGTTACGCAATGACTCCGACATCAATGTCAGTTTCGATTGTTTGTCGCCGTGTACGGGAATACAAGTGGGGTGAATTTGCACGAATGCGGGGTTGGCAAATACAGCGCCTTTGCGATAGCAAGATACTGCTGCCGTAGCGTTACAACCCATTGCATTGGTAGAAAGGAAGTAAGCATTGCCGTATCCGCCCGTAGCGATAACCACTGCGTGAGCAGCAAAGCGTTCGAGTTTACCGGTCACGAGGTTGCGAGCGATGATACCGCGTGCGCGTCCGTCTACCAATACCACGTCAAGCATTTCGTAACGTGTGTAGAGTTTCACCGTGCCGATACCTACCTGACGGCTCAAAGCCGAGTAAGCACCGAGCAACAGTTGCTGACCGGTTTGTCCTTTGGCGTAAAAAGTACGCGAAACCTGTGCGCCACCGAATGAACGATTGTCCAACGTACCGCCGTATTCGCGTGCGAAGGGTACACCTTGTGCCACACATTGGTCGATGATAGCATTGGCTACTTCTGCCAAACGATATACATTGGCTTCGCGCGCACGATAGTCGCCACCTTTTACAGTATCATAGAAGAGACGGTATACTGAGTCGCCGTCGTTTTGATAATTCTTGGCTGCGTTGATACCACCTTGCGCCGCGATGGAGTGTGCACGGCGAGGTGAGTCTTGAATACAAAAATTGAATACACGGAAACCCATTTCGCCGAGCGATGCAGCTGCAGAAGCTCCTGCCAAACCGGTTCCTACCACGATGATGTCGAGGCGACGCTTATTTGCAGGGTTTACCAGTTTCTGATGCGCCTTATAGTTGGTCCATTTTTCGGTTATAGGACCTTCGGGTATCTTCGAATCTAAATTAATCATTGTTGTCTGATTTAGTCGGTTAAACATTTGTTACGCTAAAGGACATGCACCTCCGCCACAGCAAAGCGACTTCAGGAAGAATGCCACCACTACGACAGCGAAACCTATTACGATAATCGTAGAGTAGATGTTGGAGATACATTTCCAACGGTCTATCCAAAGCTTGTTACTCCAACCGAGCGACTGCATGGAACTCCAGAAACCGTGTGTCAAGTGGAACCACAATGCTGCCAACCATACGAGGTACAATACCACATTGACCCAGCAAGAGAAAGTAGCTTCGATGTGATATACACCGTTTGCCACATTAGCCATTACTGCTTCGTCGACGTGCGAACCCATCTTGTGCATGATTTCGGGCAACTGCATTTTTGCCCAAAAATGCACCAAGTGCAAGCCTAAACCCACAATAATAACGATACCCAACGCAAGCATGTTTTGCGATGCCCATTTCACATTCTTCGGTGTTGCCACTACATCATAGCGTTCGCTACCACGTGCCTTACGGTTTTGCACGGTGAGCCAGAAAGCGTAAAGGATGTGCAACACAAAGAGTGCAGCCAATCCCACCGTAGCCACCAGCGCATACCAATTGGCACCCAAGAACTCACAGACCATGTTGTAGCCTTCTGCCGAAACAAGGGCTACCAAGTTCATCGCCATGTGAAATGTGAGGAAAAGGATGAGGGCGATACCTGTAACGCTCATCACCACCTTTCTTCCGATAGATGAATTACTTAACCACATAAATGATTTTGATTTAGTTTATATAAAAAATAGAATTTCCGTTTGTTATTGTAAGCAATCCTTATTCCAAGCAAAAGTAGATGTTTACCACAAATAATACAAACATTAAAGAAATATTTCGGTAATAGCGATACCCCTTCAGAAAGCTCACAAGTACACATGGCGAACAAGGAGACAAAACCTACCACACTCATTACAAATAGATTAAGCGCAGATAACACTCCGCTTTCCAAGAGCTTTTCCACATCGGCAAACGTTGGCAAACTCAACTTTTCGGCTCAGCATCGAGGCAATATGTATCCGTTCTAAATAAAACAGGCGGTAAACAAGTCCCTACCTTGATATCAAGGTCACATTCGCAAAAACAAAAAACACCGTCTTTTCCTGCAAAAGAAAATACTACTTGCAAAACAGATTTGCTGTCAGCCATCCCAGCATAAAAAACGATGTAGATGCGTTGATGAAAAGAGGCTTTTAGAAAGAAAAAGCCCATTAACAAGGTCAAGTTTCACTATATAAAAGACAACAAATTCGATACTCTGATAAAAGGAAAACAATAAGTCAAACACTCACAAACAGCAACTTTCATCTTTCTTACATAAAACAAAAAGCACTTAGAAATGCCATAAGCTATTTCTAAGTGCTTCTTTTCTTGTCGGGGTAGCGGGATTCGAACCCACGACCCCCTGCTCCCAAAGCAGGTGCGCTAACCGGACTGCGCTACACCCCGAAAGAGTGATGCAAAGGTAGTGCTTATTTTCACTTCTGCAATACAAGAAATGAGTTTTTTGCGTCCCTCTCACCAAACAGAGGCTTTCAAACGCAAACCTACGCTTTCCTCCAAATTGAACAACAGGTTCATATTGTGTACGGCTTGTCCGGATGCTCCCTTGAGCAAAATATCCATATACACATATATGATAAGAGTTTCGCCATCTTTTTTCAAGTGCAACATGCAACGATTGGTATCCAAGACCTCGCCGACATCCAACGGTTGCGTAGATATGTGCGTAAAAGAGTCTTCCTCGTAATAAGCATCGTATATTCTGTACAGTTCTCCTATCTCAACGCGCGACTTCAATCGGATTTCCGCAGTCAAAGCACGTGGTGTACCACACACTTGCATCGTTGGGATGATGGAAGCAGAAAAACTTTGTTGCAGACGCCTCAACCCCGCACCTATTTCTGCCAAGTCCAATGCCCAAGTCGCATCGTCCGGAAGTGCATACAAGTTGCCCACCGAAAGTTGTGCGGTAATCTCTTCGTTCAGCATCAAGTGTTTTGCCAAAGGAAGCAAACCCAATAAAATACAAGTTGGAATGGCACCAGGATTGGCTACATAACGACTGTGGCAAGTGGCGCGTCTGTTGAGTTCGGGCAAACCATATTCGAACCCCGAAGTTTTATCTGCCAGACGAAAGTCACGACCGAAATCCACGACTTTCAGGTGTTTCGGCAACTCGTGTGTATCCATAAACTCATGCATACCCGTTTCGGGCAAACACGCAAAGAGTACACTCGTTTCTTCGAAAGGCAAATGGTGTGTAAAGTGCAAATCGGTTTCTCCGTACAATCCTTTGTGCACTTTCGTTACCGGCAACCCGGCAAACTCGGAACTATGCACGAAGATGATATCTACATCGGGGTGAAAGACCAACAAACGCAATAATTCGCCTGCTTCTATGCTCTCTCCCCCTATTATACCTACGCGTATCATCTCGACAGTCTTATCTAAGACTCGGAATTACGACTTTCAGACATTCCAAGACCTGCGCCTGTGTCACTCCCTCGCGCAGAATTATCATCAAGGTGTCATCTCCTGCCACCGTACCGAGTATTTCGTCAAATTCTCGTTTATCTATATAATAAGCCAAGCTGGCAGCATGACCGGGATGTGTTTTGATAACACCCAAATTTCCGGAGAACTCTATGGAAATAAAGCCGGTGTTTTTTTCCTCCTGTGGGAAATCGTCCGAAGCCATATCTTTGTATGAAGCATTTCCCGGCAAAACATAAACGTACTTACCGCCTTTGACGGAAGCTTTCGCTACTTTCAAGTTCTTCAAATCGCGGGAAAGTGTGGCTTGTGTCAGATAAAAGCCTTCTCTTCTCAATTCTTTCAGCAAATCGTCCTGGCACTCGATGTTTGTACGCTCGATAATAAGCCGAATCATTTGCATTCTCTTCTCTTTTGTTCTCATGGGAAATAACTCTTAACAAGGACAAAGGTATAAATACTCACATATAAATAGCAAAAGAACATCCGTTTTTTCTATCACGAAACTTTTTTATTTGCCTGGTACATAAGAGCGAAAGAGGCTTTTTCAGGTAGTAAAACCACAACAACGCATACGGCAAAAAGACGCATAAATATGCGGTTTTTACAAAAACTCACACTAACTTTGCACATTCAGTTGAGAACAAAATGGAGAACGAAACCGCGTTTCTGATAGATATAGAACGAATACTCAAACAAAAAGCCGGAACAAAAGCGAGTTTCGTGCCAAAGTTCGTTGTCTCTTACCTCAAGCGCATCATCCATCAAGACGAGGTCAACGACATATTGACACGCACGGCAGATAAAAAAGGCGTCCCGTTTCTCGAAGCCTGCATGAAAGAACTTGATGTAAAGATAGAAGTCGAGGGAAAGGAAAATCTACCTACGGAAGGACTTTGCACGTTTGTTTCCAATCACCCGCTGGGTGGATTGGACGGCATTTCATTGGGTTGGTTATTGGGAACGCATTATGATGGACGCATCAAGTATATCGTCAATGACTTGCTCATGAACCTGCACGGTTTGGCACCTTTGTGTATTCCCGTCAACAAAACGGGAGGACAAAGCCGAGCATTGCCACAGATGATAGAGGAAGGCTTTCGTTCGGACAATCACATCATCATGTTTCCGGCAGGCATCTGTTCGCGCAAGATAAACGGCGTGATACAGGATGTCAAGTGGCAGAAAGTCTTTGTCACGAAGAGCATCGAAACCGGACGCACCATTGTTCCCATACATTTCGGCGGACGGAACTCCGATTTTTTCTACAACCTGGCAAACATCTGCAGCAAGCTGCATATCAAGTTCAATGTTGCCATGCTATATTTGGCGGACGAATTATTCAAAAACAAGCACAAGACCTTTACCGTGAAAATAGGTAAGCCCATCCCTGCATCTGCTTTCGACGACTCGAAAAGCGCAACAGAATGGGCGGCACACGTGCGTGATTTGGTTTATAAATTATGACAAACGAAAATACGAGATTGGCACAGATGGAAGAAGTCATTCCTCCCGTAGACAAAGCACTTATCAAAGCCGAATTGACGGAAGAGAAGCGTCTGCGTCTGACCAACAGAAGCAATAACGAAATATATATCGTCACCGCACACGATTCGCCCAACGTATTGAGAGAAATAGGACGCTTGCGCGAAATAGCATTCCGCGCGGCAGGCGGCGGTACGGGGAAATCCATCGACCTCGATGAGTACGATTTGATGACACACCCTTACAAACAACTCATCGTGTGGAATCCCGATGCAGAAGAGATACTCGGCGGATATCGTTATATTCTGGGTAGCGAAGCAGAGTTCGACGAACATGGGCAGCCTATTTTCGCTACGGCGCACATGTTCGAGTTTTCACAGAAGTTCCTCGACGAATACTTGCCTACGACCATAGAATTGGGACGCTCTTTCGTCACACTCGAATATCAGAACACACGCAATAACTCCAAAGGTCTCTTTGCTCTCGACAATCTTTGGGACGGACTGGGGGCACTCACCGTGATACAACCCGATGTAAAATACTTCTTCGGCAAGATGACCATGTATCCCAACTACGACCGTTTCGGACGGGATATGATACTCTACTTCCTGCAAAAGCATTTCTCTGACAAAGAGGAATTGATTACTCCCGTCACACCGTTACGCATAGAAACGGACAAGAGATTGCTGGATGAGCTGTTCTGTGCAGACAATTTCAAAGACGATTACAAAATCCTGAACACCGAAGTACGCAAACTCGGTTACAATATACCACCACTCATCAATGCGTATATGGGGCTTTCGCCTACGATGCGCATGTTTGGCACAGCCATCAACGACGGGTTCGGCGAAGTGGAAGAGACAGGAATACTCATAGCCGTAGACGAAATCCTGGAAGAAAAGCGTGTGCGTCATATAGAGTCGTACATCAAAGAACATCCCGAAGCCTTGCGCATCACATCGGGAGCAAGCCCGGTGGTATCGCGCTCGGGAGACAAAGAAACAAATATCCTATAAACAGACACAAAGAGAGACTATGTGTTTTACGAAAAAGCGGACGAAATGTCCGCTTTTTTTGCATCGCCAATGCTCTCGGGCTTTCTTCGTTTCTCATGTAGAAAAACGCGCTACAATACTCTCTCGATATGATTATGATGTTAACATTCTTTGACGCTGTTGCCATCGTGATAGCAACATGTTCTTATCGCGATAGCAACATGATGCTATCAACTTGCGTACATGTTGTTATCAAATTGGCTATATGTAGTCAATTTGAAGGGACGAGTTTTTGAGTTGATGAGTTACAAGTAGAAGTCTTTTGCGAAAGGTGAATCACAAGACAAAAAACATCTGCCCAAATCTGTTGTCACAGATTTGGGCAGATACGTTTATAAGAAGTTTGTCGATATTATCCGAAGAGTTTATAGCCCGTGACATAGGTCTTGCAAAACAAGCGGTGCGAGTACCACACATTGAACACAGAACCTACAAGGAAGAAGAAGATAAATCCATAATTGACACTTTCCCGGCTGAACGAAAGCCAAGCGGAGAAAGGCGTAAAGATGTTTGCAAACACTAGAATCACCGCATACAGCAGAGCAAAAACGATAAGCATCTTTACGAAAGCATTCTTGCGAAACAACGCACTGCCCAACAAAAACAACGTATAATTGAAAAGCAAGTATGGTATCAGGGGACTGAGGACAGTGGATTCTCCTTGCGCGTTATATATGACAATGTAAAACAACTCGGACAGCTGTATCTCCTCAAAGCTGGTTATCACAATGGAGTGATATTCGCCGAAAAAGAGCAACTGCAACACGATGCTGAACACATCTGTAAGCAAAACCACCGAAATCAGAACCACGAAAGCCCAAAACACAGTCACCATCAGGCGAGAGCAGAATTTCTCCGTCAACGAAGCAGGCAAGAGCAGATAATTCAGACGTTTGTCTTTGCGATTGAGCAAATTGAACGTAGTAGAGATGGCAACACACATGAACACAATAGAAATACAAAAGAGAATGGCTTTCAATGATGCCAATTCACCACGCAAAAAAGAGAGCTCACTATATTCCTTTCCGTATATGTTATACTCGCGAAGCGTAATCAACGACCACAACAACGCAACGATAACATTCACTGCCAAGAGTGTACCGACGTACATCAGATAAGTTTTCTTATTCTCCTTGAGGTCTTTTGCGACCAACATGTTAAAGCGTTTTCTAACGAATTCCATAAGCATATCTATTAATTGTTAGTGGGAATAGGTTCGCCGAGCAAACGAAGTATACCTTCGGGGGCTATCAACATACCGTTGAAAAGCATCTCTATGTTCACATAACCGGGAGTATTACCCGTGCGAGGACGCATCACATACTTGCCGGTGGGCGATGATTGCGTATAAACAGCATCTGCCACCTCTTCGTGCGCCAAGACCTCCGTGAACTGAATGCGTTGCGACACATCGTATACCGAAGTATCGAGCAAGAGTTGCCCGTTGTTTATCATCACGATATGATTGAGCAATGTTTCCACATCGCGTACTTGATGCGTGGAAATGATGACGGTACGTTCGGGTGTCATACCTTCCATGATGGCACGACGAAACTGTTCTTTCGACGGGATGTCCAAACCGTTGCTCGGTTCGTCCATGATGAGGTAAGGCGTATTCGCTGCCAAAGCCAGGCACATATATACTTTCTTTTTCTCGCCCATGGAAAGTGCGCCCAAATGTATGTCGGATTTCAAGTCGAATATCGCCAAGTAACGCGTAAGGTCGTCCATGCTGAACTTCTCATAAAAAGGCGCATAAATACCTACATATTCTTTGAGCGGAATAGACGGCAAATAAAATTCTTCGGGAATGAGAAACAGCTTGGACAACATTTCCGGCTTACGGTGAGAACAGTCGTAACCATAGAGCGACACCATACCTTTGTTTGCAGCAAGCAATCCGCAAACGAGGTGCAACAACGTGGTTTTTCCTTCGCCGTTCTTGCCCAACAAACCGTATATTTTACCCGGCATGAGACTCAACGAGAAATTACGGAACACATCTCTGTGCGCCGAATAGCGATAGCTTAAATTTTCGATGTGAAGCATTGTTTGAGTTTTTGAGTTTGAGAACTTCTCCTTATATAAAAGATTTTGCGGATTGCCTGTCCGAGAAAAATTTCGCCGAACAAAGCAATCCGCAAACATAGATGATTATTTCAGTTCTTTCAGCAAGACTTCCACTGCAGTACGGAGCTGTGTGTCTTCACCTTTGACAACTCCTTCCGGTGTATTGAGCACATGCACATCGGGGTCGAGTTGTTTGTTTTCGAGATACGAACCGTCGGGCAGACGATAACCCACCACAGGAATACCGAAGTACATGCTCGGGTCTTGCAATGTTTCCCAGTTCACACTGGTCATTGTTCCCGGAACAGGCGCACCCACAAGTTTACCGATACCTCTGTGTTTGTACACCCAAGGCGTACCGTGTGCATTGGAATAGTTCGCCTCGCATTGTACCATGATAGACGGTTTGTTCCAACGACGACTCGGCATATCGCAAGCTTCCACACCACGTATCACCTGCGTGAAATACTTCTTACCGCTGAACAGTATTTCGATGTCTTCGTGCAAACGTCCGCCACCATTGAAACGCGTATCGATAACGATGCCTTCGCAGTGATTGTATTTACCAAGAATGTCTGCATATACTTCGCGGAAACTGTCGTCACCCATAGACTCGATATGTACATAACCCAAGCGTCCGTTGCTCCAACGTTTCACGTCTTCCGCACGTTGTTTCACCCAACGTTTGTAGAGCAAATTCATTTGTACGCCGGCAGTAATGGGTTTGATGACTTCCTCCCAAGTATTGCCTTTTTCGGCTTGAAAACCGAAGAGTGTCTTCTTGCCCGACAAACCATTGAGTAAAGCATATACATCCGTATTTTCTTCTATCACTGTGCCGTTGATACTTGTCAGGACAGTACCGGCTTTCACTTGCGACGTCTTACGGTCGAAAGGTCCTCCCTCGAGTACTTCAGCCACACGCAAACCTTTGCCTGTGTAATCCCAATCGAACAATAATCCGAGTGTAGCCGTAGCATCGCCCGTAAACGCTTTGCGATAACCACTACCCGTATGCGACACGTTGAGTTCGCCCAAGTATTCGCTCAATAGTTCCGAGAAATCGTAATTGTTGTCGATGTGCGGGAGGAACTTACGATAATCCTTCGTCAAACGTTCCCAGTCCACACCGTGAAGGTCTTTCACATAGAAGCGTTTCTTGATTTGCTTGTACACGTGTTCGAATTGATAAGCGCGTTCGGCTGCCAAATCCAAAGGCATATTCACCGAGAAAGAAATGGGTTTCATGCGCTCGCCTGCGATGTCCATCTTTTGGAAACCACTACCGAGTAAGAAGATGTTCTTTCCGTCTTTATCCAGTTCCATACCCGCCCACGAAGTGTTGAGTTTGTGCAACAACTTCACTTCGTGTTTGCGCAAAGCGACTTTCCACATATCGTAACCACCTTCGAAGCTGGAAAGATAATAGAGGTTTTCGCCGTCGGGTGTAATCATAGCCGAAGCGATGTTGGATGAATTGCGTGTAAGACGTACCACACGGTCTTCGATACCATCCAATTCTATGTTGATACCTTTGTCAGTAGCGGTAGAATCTTTTTTCGCTTTATCAGTTGACTTATCTTTTTTCTCGTCTTTTGCGGCTGTGGCTTTCTTTGCTTTGGCTTGTTCTTTTTCCAACTCTTTCAGGAGTTCGTAGTCTTCCTTGTTCAAGCGATATTTGTCGTAAGCATCCTGGTTCATGAAGATAAGCATGGCATCCTGAAGCGAGCCCCAAGAAGCATGATTGCGCATACCATACTTATCCGTCTGAAAGAGAATGGCATTACCACCCATCACCCAAGTGGGCGAATCGCTGAAGTAACCGCTGTTCGTAAGATTTACCACCTTTCCTTTGCCATCGGCTTTGATGATACCTACATCGGAATAGGGGTCGTGTTTGTTGCCGATGAGTTCGAGTGTGAACCATTTGCCATCGGGTGACCAGGAGAAATTGAAACCGCCATATGTTCCGGGCCAAGTGGAACCATCGGTAATCTGACGCACGGCTTTGGTTTTCAAATTGAGCACCTTGAGTTCGTTACGATTTTCGATGAAAGCTATTTCCTTACCATCGGGGCTAAACTGCGGCATGGTACGTTCGATGGTAGCAGACGGCAAAAGAGCTTCTTCTTTTATTTGTGTGGCATTGGGAAAGTTTTGATCTTCCTTACGTGCGATAGACGCCATGTAAAGTCCCCAGTTGCCTCCGCGCTCGGAGCAGTATACAATACTGCGATTGTCTGCACCGAAAGATACACCGGTTTCCGCTTCGGGTGTATCGGTGATTTGCTTCGTAGTACCATATTCCACAGATGTTACGAAGACATTGCCACGTACCACAAACGCTATTTGCTTACCATCGGGCGATACGGTGGCAGAATTTGCGCCACGTGCCA